>NZ_JAVQKJ010000003.1:0-517352 GCF_031823395.1 Halobellus ordinarius | reverse complement strand
GTCTTCTTCGTCCTCCTCTGCATCCTCGTCGTCTTCTTCGTCCTCCTCTGCATCCTCGTCGTCTTCTTCGTCCTCCTCTGCATCCTCGTCGTCTTCTTCGTCCTCCTCTGCATCCTCGTCGTCTTCTTCGTCCTCCTCTGCATCCTCGTCCTCTTCATCCTCCTCGGCGTCCTCTTCTTCATCCTCTTCGTCGTCTTGGAGAAGGTACAGAGGAGAATAGAAGACAGCCACGTCGTCTGGATGACTCCACGTGGACTCAAATTGCCCGCCGTCCGCAGTCTGTCGATCCGAAAGAGGGATGGCAGATGCCCCGTTTGCGACTGTCAGCAAGACAAAGACGAGGCTTAGTAAAGTCAGCGCGAGAACCCGTCGCATAGAGAGGTTGTCGGGGCACGAGAGTTTAGTTAATAATCATCAAGTTCGTAATAAGCTCCCCCTTGTGCTGACCGTCCGAAGTCACGTATTGTCGGCCGGAACGGTTGCTACATACCGTCCACCGTGCCGGCGCAACTCTGTCGAGTTCGGCGAGGACATTCGCCGTACACCGTCGATACCGAAGCGGTGAAACGTCGAACTGCTCGCAGTCGTCTGTTTCGGTCCGAACGATATTGAGAAACGTATCCTGGTCCCCTTCGCTACAATCACGTCAGTACGCTCGGCTTTCGACTTTCAGCTTGCACCGAATTGGGAACCCCTCGACACGAGTGGTACCTTACTTAGGATGTTCGAACTGGCCCAGAACTACTCGAAATCCGTTCCGGAATATTCCATCGAAAAAGACCGTCCTCTCGCAATTCGACGACTCGAAATGTATTCAGGTCGACTTATCGTAGACTTGATTTCCAACGGCGCCACCGATTCTCTGACTTTCCCTCTGCAGTTCCCACACCTGAACACAGAGAAGAATTGTTAGGCACAGCCCCGGACAGACACGATATGGCAAACGGAAACCCCACACGAACACGCAGCGCGCCGGAGGCGGATCGCCGATGACCCGCGTGATCGACGCCGCCCGACCGATAGTCGGGATGGTCCACCTCGATGCACTCCCCGGTGCCCCCGAATTCGACGGCGACCGGACGGCGATCAGTGAGGCGATGCGCCGGGATGCACAGCGGCTGGCTGCCGGCGGAGTCGACGCGCTGATGGTCGAAAACTTCGGCGACACGCCTTTCTACGCGGACGACGTTCCGAAACACACCGTCGCCTCGATGGCCGCACTCGTCGCCGACCTCCGGCGGACGGTCGACCTGCCGATCGGCGTCAACGTTCTCCGAAACGACGCCGCGGCCGCTGTCTCGATTGCCGCGGCGACCGACGCGTCGTTCGTCCGGGTGAACGTCCACACCGGCACCCGCGTGACAGACCAGGGGATCGTGTCGGGACGGGCGGCCGAGACGGTCCGGCTCCGCGAGCGTCTCGACGCCGACGTCGACATCCTGGCCGATATCGACGTGAAGCACTCCGCGCCGATCGCCGAGCGGCCGCTGGCGGAGACGCTTGCCGACCTGATCGAACGGGGGCACGCCGACGGAATCATCGCCAGCGGCGCCGGCACCGGTCGCGAAACCGATCGCGACCACCTCGAAGCGGTCGTCGCAGCCCGGGACCGACTCGGCGTCGACGTGCCCGTGTTCGTCGGGAGCGGCGTCACGCACGAGACGGTCGCGGAGACGCTCTCGATCGCGGACGGCGTCATCGTGGGCAGCGCCCTGAAGCAGGGCGGCGAGGCGACCGCGCCGGTCGAGGAGGAAGGCGTCCGGGAACTCGTCGCCGCCGCGGATCACTGATCCGGTAGATCCGACGGCGTGGCGAGTGCACCGCGCGGCCCCGGAGCCGTACAGTTCTGTGCGGCCGCGTCCGCGGCTATTTGGCCGGCTGTCCGCGGAACGGCATCGCTCAACACCCACGCGTGAATCAGCGCCGCGGTGAACTGGTCGCCCGCACCGGTCGTATCGACGACGTCACACGCTATCGCAGGAACGTGAATGGGTTCATCCGATTTGCCGGCCAGGTAGGCGCCATCCCTGCCGACCGTGACCGCGACGCGGCGTGCGCCAGTCTCTCGGAGGGTCCGCGCGGCCGGCTTCGGCTCCTCGGCCAGGTAGGATCGAGCCGCTATCTCGTTGGTGACGAACAGATCCGCGGCGGCCGCCGCCGCGTCGATCGTTTCGGGCGTCGTCCCGCGGCCCTCAAGTTCCGAGAGCGGCCCCGAGAGATCGAACGCCAGGGCATCGATCGTGCCGGTACGTCGCTGTTCGACGAGGTCGCGGACGACCCGATCGGGCGCGTAGGCGCTCGTGAAGACGACCTCGGCGGTCCGAAGCCGTTGGCGGTCGCCTTCTTTTAGTCGCAACGCTGGGACGCTGTCACCGCCGGCGACGATCATCCGGCCGCCCTCCGGCCCGCGAAGAATCAGCGTGTACGACGATGCCCCCTCACCACGCCGGATGTTGTCGGCATCGACACCCCACTCCCGGACCGACTCGATGATCGTCTCGGCCGCATCGTCGTCGCCGACTCGCGAGACGACCGCGGCGTCGTGTCCGAGGGCAGCGAGGCCGCACGCCACGTTCGCCGCGACGCCGCCGCCTCGGCGCTCGTAGTCCCTGACGAATGCTCCACCATCCGGTTTCGGGAGGTTCGAGAGGACGTAGACGTGATCGAGCACTGCGCTCCCGACGGTGACGATCGAAGCCATCCGGGATTAGCCCGCCGCCGGTTCTGGTACGAAATCTGCTTGCCCGGCGCTGCAGCGTCGATCTGAGAGCGATCGAATCGCGAACATATCGGTACACTGTTGGTGTCGCCACTAAACAGTGGTTCTCCGAACGGGCGGATTTCCCGGACGCGCCGCCTCCCAAACGACAAGCCTCCCCGGAACTACCAGCAAAACGAGATGGCCGATGTCGTCTGGGTGGTCCGACACGGGGAACGCCAGGATACCGTCGATCCGGACTGGGACTCGACCGCCGAGCGCGTCCACGATCCGCCGCTGACGGAACTCGGCCGCTGGGCGGCGTGGCGAGTCGGCCGCCGGTTCGTCGAATCCGAGCAGTCGTTCGACGCCGTCTACGCCTCGCCCTTTCTCCGCGCTGTCGAGACGGCCGGCGAGATCTGCCGGGAACTCGGTGCGGAATTTCGACTCGAACCCGGACTCGGCGAACACCGCAACCCCGAGTGGTTCGACGCGGAACCCGAGATCCTTCCGCGGGAACACCTGGCCGGTCGGTTCGAGACCGTCCGCCTCGATCACGAACCTCACGTGATCCCAACCTTTCCGGAAACGCACGCCGAGGCGATAGCGCGGGTTGGCGAGACAACCCGCCGTCTCGTCGCCGAGAACAACGGCGCGGTGCTCCTCGTCGGCCACGGACTCACGATCGGTGGCGTCATCGATGGACTCGTCGGCTCGACGGAGGGGGTCGAGGCGCCGCTGTGCGGACTGACGCGCCTCGTATCCGACGCGGAGGGATGGCAGCTGGACTGCTCCGGCGACACGGCTCATCTCGATCAATGACCCGGGGGTGGCAGTCGCAACCGTGAGTATTGTACAGCAATTCAAATGTTAAATTTGACAGTCTGAGCGGCAAAAAGAAGGATATTTATCGGCAATTCCGGTCCTACCGCGTGGGCACAGGATCGATCGACTGCACCGCATTCAGTGGGGCCGATGCCGGCATTCGCACGGCTGTGATCCGTCGGCGTCGGTAGTGGGGCGATCACACAAAAAGCGGAATGCAGCCGGTGACGGGAGCGATCGCTGTCTTCCGACAGCGAGGTCGACTCACAGCGACTGAATCCGCTCGCGAGAGCTGCGGCGCGGCCAGTTCGGTGGTCGTCGGTGTCCACCTACGGTATGACAGATCAGAGATCTCGACTTCGAACCGTTTGGATCGTTTCCCTCGTGGTGCTGCTTCTTCTCAGTCCGGTGGCCGGCATCGGCGCGTTCGCCTCCGTCGTCGCCGCTGACCAGGGAGAGATTTCCTTCGATTCGTCGACGTACTCTCCCGGCGATACCGTGACTGTCACCGTCGAGGATGGGGACCTGTCCACGAGCGAGGAGTATGTTATTAATATTCAGTCGGAGAGTGAATCGAAAGAGACTATTCTTAATCAGGACGTCCCTGATGGAACTAAGTTGGTCACAACAAACTATCCTGTTTCTGACGCTAATGGGGATAATAAAATAACTCCAGACGATGTAGTTTATGATAATAACGGAGACTCTTCAGGTAGAATAAGCAGTGTTTCTCGGAATGAAAATGGAACACTTGAGATCCAATTAACTTCTCAATCGGATTCAGATGACACAATCGGCTATAATCTTGGAGAGACGATTGAAATCAAACATACTGAGGGAGATAAATTCTCAGGGACGATCTCTGTAGACGAATCAGATAAAAATGGAGTACTTTACGTCGAAGATAATGATGATATAAATTCCACATATTCGGATGAAAGTGCTGGAGAAAAACGGATTTCAAATGCAACCATTGAAAAGAAAGATGAGACTTCTAACGATGATACCGGACCCCTCACCCACGGTTCAGTAACCGAATTCTCGATCGGTAGCCTCGCGGGAACGACGCTAACGCACACCGAAAGCGTCATCGAGGTCCCGTTCAGCGAGGACGTCTCGAAGGCGGGCGGGAAGGCAGGCGGACTGACGCTCGCCGACAACATCACCGTCACGGTCGACGGCTCGGACGTGACCGACCGCTACACGCTCGATGCTGACGGCTCGGCCGACGGACAGGTCGTGCTGAGTTCGGACACGGCGCTGAACTCCCGCGCTACCGCGACTGTCACCATCGACGCAGTGAACGACTCCGCCGACACCGAGACGATCAGGCCCGGCGAGGTCGACGTGGCGGTCACAGCCGCGACGCTGGCCGAGGGCGACGACGCCAGCACCTTCGAGAACGCGACCGTCGCGTTCGTCGCGACCGACGGCTCTGCCGACCACGATCAGGCCTTCGAGGTCGAAAACGAAACGGGGGCGTTGCGACTCGCGAGCAGCACGGGCCCCGGCAGCCAGGCCTTTGTCTTCGATACCGGGTCGCGGAACTGGAGCGGCGAGCACACCGTCGAAACGTTCCTCGATGGCGGGAGCGTCGATCAGCGGACCGACCTCTCCGTCCGATCGCTGGGGCTGAACGCCACCGTCACGGACCGGAACGTCACGACCGCCGACGCGATCGAGGGAACCGTCTCCGCGAACGCGGCTGGGCGGGACGTCGAAATCCGCCTCCGCGACACCGACGAGGACGCGGTCGTCGATCGCGTGAATCGAACGCTCGGCGGGAACGGGAACGAACAGTACTCCTTCGACGACGACTCGCTCACTGACGCCGGCCGGGGGAATTACACGGTCAACGTGACCGACGTCGAGACCGGGAGGACTGCGAGCGGAGGTCGGATTCACGTTGTCGACGCCTCGGAGCGTACGGTGGGACTCCGATCTTCCGTCGTCGAGGAGCACGCGGGCGACGTCGCCGTGTTCAGGGTCGACCTGGCGTACACCGACACCGCGACGCTGACCGTCGGTGGGCCCGCGGTCGGTATCCGCGCCAACGCCACCGTCGCCGACCGCGACGGGGACGGGACGGTTTGGGTGCGGTTCAATACGGCCGCCGTCGTGAACGCGAGTACGCTCCCCGCGGATGGCGGCGACGTCTTCGCGGTCGGCAGTGAAGCCGAGTCTGACGGCGCCGACGAGGTCATCGCGGCCGACGTCGACGACGAAAACGCCCCGTCAGAACCGCTGGATCCCGGCGAGTACGAGCTTTCGGTCCGTGCGGGAACGGACACGAGCACGCCGTCCGAGGGCGTCGGCACGCTCGTTCTGGCGACGGCCGAACCCAAGCGACTCCTCACGCGGACCGCCCCGGCGGGCGCGACGTACGACGACGCCGCAGACGTCTCCGCGGCGATCGAGGCGGGTCACCTCACGCGGACAGCAGCGGTCGCTGACGGCGACCGCGTCGTGCACCAACTCGTCCTGCCGGGACTGGCCGGCGAGTTCGCGCGCCAGTCCGGGAACGCGACGGAAACGTTCTTCGCGCTCGCGGCGTCGGCCGAGAGCGGCACCGACGCACTCTACGACCTGAACGTGACACGGAGCGACGTTCCCAATGCCGACGCGGAGCCGCTCGGGGTGAACGCAAGCACCGCCCGAGTCGTCGCCGATCCCGGCAACGACACGTATTTCCTCGTCTACAGCACTGCGGATCCGGCGCTCCCCGTTGCGGCCGGCGACGAGCTCACAGCGTCGTTCGCCGCCCGCGAGAACGGCACGTACGCCGACCTCGCGGACGATGAGCGACACCTCTCCGCCGAATACGCGCTCCTCGAGGGGACGATCACGCCGGCGTCGGAGCCCGTCACCGTCGTCGCTGCGGCGAACCAGTCGATCAGCGGGTCGACCACGGTCGCGCCCGGGTCGGAAGTGCGCCTCCGGGTCCGATCCACGAACGGGACGGAGCCGGCGTTTCTGAAAACGACCCACGCGACCGTCAATCCGAACGGAACGTGGTCGGCACCGGTCGACTTCGAGGACCAGCGAGTCGGCGACGCATTCACCGTGACGTCCGACGTCCGGGTGATCGATCCGGGCGCGCAACTCGACCTCCGTGGCGAGGTTCGTCCGGTCGAAACGACCTCGGCGGCAACGCGGGCGGCGACTGCGACCCCCTCCGGTGGCGGCGGTGGCGGCGGTTCAGCACCAGCGGCAGGCGACCCTGCGGCGGCCGAGGAGTCGACATCGACGCCCGAGCCGACCGTCACGTCGACTCGCGACTCCGACGATACCGTGATCGACTCGACGCGGCAGTTCGTCGGCGGCGTGATCGGGACTTTTGTCGACGAGTCCGCCGGGGAGAGCCTCCGTGACCGGCTCTTCGAGTTCGACGTGTTCGTCGCAGTCGGGGCAATCCTCGCTGTCGGGCTGTTCGTCTCGCGGTCCGGCTGAGCGCGCTTTCCGTTCGAAGCTGACCGTACGCTCGTCGTAACGCCTAAGAACCGAAGCGCCGTTCTATTCGATAATGAACCTAAACGCGAATTCGGATCTCGTGGGACCTCCCCGCGAGGGAGAACGGAGGTGGTTCCGTGGGCGTTGAGATCAAGGAATCGGCGGTCTCCGACGAGGAGTTCGAGGAGATGAAGCGGTTCGTCCGCGATTACCTCGCAGCGAGCGTCGAAAGCGAGGAGGACGGCGGCCGGATGCGGTGGTACCCCTGGCACAACGCCGAATACCGATACAACCACATCCTGAACGTCGTCGACCTCGCGACCGAAATTGCCGAGCGCGAGGGTGCGGACGTCGACGTGGTCCGCGTCGCGGCGCTGTTTCACGACATCTCGAAACTCGAAGCCGACCAGGAAGTCCACGCCGACGAGGGCGCCCGTGTCGCCCGCGAGTACCTCACCAGCCGTGGCGGGTTCCCGCAGTCGTTCGTCGAACAGGTGTGTCAGGTCGTCGCCGATCACTCCTATCAGGGGCCGCTCTCGGACGTCTCCCTTGAGACCCAGAGCCTCATCGAGGCCGATATCCTCGATAAGGTCGGCGCCAACGGCACGGCGCTGATGCTGCTCCGGATGGGATACGAATCGCGGACGCATATGGACGCCGCGGAGATGGTCGACCGCGTCTTCCAGCGCGGCCGCGACGCCACGGAGCGGATCGACTCCGACGCCGCTGAGACGATCGCCCACAAGCGACTCAAGCGGGTGAAGTGGTTCCGTGAGTGGCTCGAAGCCGAAGTCTCGGAGATGGACCACGCCGAGTCCGACGGCCTGCGCTGAAGGTCGCGGCGACGCGACCACCGGGCGCCTGCCGACCAGCGGCGGAACCGGAATCCGAAGCGTCCAGTAGAACTTACTTTGCCGGGCCGAAAGGTCGCGAGCGTGTCCGCCGAATACCCTCCACAGCCATCGAAACGTGTACAGATCGCCCTGGGTGTCGTCGTCCTCGTGACGTTCGTATACAGCGTCGTGATCGCGGCCCAGATCCTGCTGTGGGTCGTCCTCGTCGGGGTCGTCGCCGGGATCTACATCGCCTGGCTCCTCGTCGCCGCGGTCTTCCGGCTTGTCGCGGCCGTCGAACGGATCGCTGCAGCGCAGGAAGCGAAAGCCGGGATCGAATCGACACCGCGTCACGGCAGCGACGACGACGAGTAACCGAAAGATCAGGCGCGTTCGCTCTGTGACTGCGGTTGTCGAACCGTTTCGTCGCCGGAACGGACGAACCGGTGATCGTTTGTACGCTCGCGACCTGCACTCGACAATGACCGACTCCGGCAGCTGGGTCAGCCTCTTTTCGGGCGGAAAGGACTCCTCGTGGGCGCTCTACCGAGCCCTCGAGGAGGGACTCGACGTCTCGCATCTCCTGACTGTCCACCCCGGCGACGATTCGTATATGTACCACGTTCCCGAGACGCGGCTGGCCGGGCTGGCCGCCGAGAGTATCGGGATCGAACTCGTCGAAATCGAACCGGACGACCTCGGCGCCGCGGACGTCGAGGACGCCGGCGCACAGGGCGACCGGGAACTGGAGCCGCTGGAAGCCGCGCTCGCGGATCTCCAAGCGTCACTCGACGGCGACCTCGCGGGCGTCACTGCCGGCGCCGTCGAAAGCGAGTTTCAGACGTCGCGGATCCGCGGGATGTGCGAGCGGCTCGGAATCGACCTCTTCGCACCGCTTTGGGGTCGGGACCCGCGGGAACTGGCCGAGGCGATGCTCGCTGCGGGCTTCGAGATCCGGATCGTCCAGGTCGCCGCCCGCGGCCTCGACGAATCGTGGCTCGGCCGGACGCTCGACGCCGAGGCGCTCGCGGAGCTGGTCGATCTCAACGAAGCGTACGGCGTTCACATCCTCGGTGAGGGTGGAGAGTTCGAGACGCTCGTCACCGACGGCCCGCATATGCGGCGGCCGATCGAACTGGAGTACGAGACCGTCTGGGAGGGGACGCGCGGCCACATCCGCGTGACGGACGCCTGGCTCGGCGAGTAGCCGCCGGTCGGGTTGGCCTCCGAGCGGCCGCGCGTCGCACAGACCGTGGGCGGGTGATACTGACTATTGGCGTCTCTTCTCGGTGCTTGCCGGCACCGGGGGATGGCGAGCATCGGCAAACAGTTACAATAGTCATTATGAAACCCACGCTGACTATGACAATCCTCCGCAAAGTGGGGTGTATGACGGGGGATTTCAGCGTCGTTGACCCACAGGAAATCGAACAGCAGCGGTTTCCGGAGTCCGGACTCCACCACCGGAAGCTCACCGAAGCGCTCGGGTGCACGGAGATGCGCGTGAACACGGTGAGCCTCGGCCCGGGAGAATCGACGACACCGCACGCCCACGAACGACAGGAGGAGGTCTACGTCGCCCTCGATGGCGGCTTCGTAGGGATCGATGGATCGACGTACGAAGTCGCGCGCGGCGGTGTCGTCCGCATCGGCCCGGAGCCGTCGAGAAGCATTCGTAACGAGACCGACGACGCGGTCCAGACGTGGATTCTGTTCGGGGCTCCACCGGTCGGCACAGTCGGCGACTTCGGCGAGTACACGGTACCCGAATCCGATCCGTAGCGGTGGCGCTCGGGGGTCGAAGGTTGATCCGCACCCAACTGCGAGTGTGCGCCGACTACTCCAACTGCGAGTGTGCGCCGACTACTCCAACTGCGAGTGTGCGCCGACTACTCCAACTGCGAGTGTGCGCCGACTACTCCAACTGCGAGTGTGCGCCGACCAGGGCGCCGGACAGATCGAGATTCTCGATGCGGGCGTCCTCGTCGACGATGGTGTTGCGGAGGTCGGAATCCCGGATGACGGCGTCCGAGAAGACGACGGTCCGTTCGAGCCGGGACTCGGAGACGGATGCTCCCGCCATCACGTGGACGGTCTCGCCGAGTTCGACGTCCTCGACGCTCGCGTCGTCGTGGACGAAGGTCCCGCCGTCGAGGTACCACGAGACGGCGTCGAGGTAGCTCTCTGGCGTCCCGATATCGAACCACGCGCCGTCGAAGGTAAAGGCCTGGACGTCGCCCCTGTTCTGCAGCCACTGCATAAACCACCCCGGCTCGTCGGGGTTGTTGCCGTCTGCGAGGTACGTCTCGAAGTCCGGGAGCCGCTCCGCTGGGAAGGCGTAGCAGGCGATGGAGACGAGCGTGCTCTGGGGGTCCTCGGGCTTCTCCTGGAAGTCGGTGACGCGGTCGCCGTCCAACTGGACGAGGCCGTAGGACTTCGCGCGCTCCTTCGAGCCCACGTCGTAGGCGGCCAGACACGGGGTCGCCTTCGCCTCGAAGAAGTCGACGAACTCCGAGACTTCGAACGACAGCAGGTTGTCGCCGGCGATGACCACGAGGTCGTCTTCGACGCCCTCCCGGTCGATGAGTTGTGCGAGCGCGCCGACGACGCCGAATTTCTCGTCTTCCGCGACGGTCTCTTCGACGGAGAGTGTCGGTTTATCGTACGGCGAGTCGGCGATAAACTCCGCGAAGGTGTCGGCGAAGCGCTCGTTCGTGCTCACGAACACCTCGTCGATTCGGTCGTCGGCTTCGAGATCCTCGAAGATGACGTCGATAACGGTTCCGTCACCGACCGGGAGAAACATCTTCGGCCGGTGTTTGGTGATCGGCCACATCCGCGTCGCGTACCCGCCTGCGAGGACGACTGCCTTCATATCCCTATCCTCCGAGCGGAGTGTCAAGTGTGTTTCCCAAGAGCGGCGCGATCCGGGCGGGTGTTCGGTGCCGGAGGACGTATACCCCTCCGGGAGCCTACCGTCTCGTATGCCCACGTCGGACGACGACGCCACGACCCGAGAGCGGATCGCGGCCGCGTTGCGGACGGAACCACACGGGGCGACGGCGCTCTCGGCGACAGTCGGCGTCCCGAAATCGGCCGTGTACCAGCACCTCAATCACGTGGCCCGTAGCGTCGAGAGCGCGGGAGACAGCGAGCAGTTCCTGGTCGCGCCACCGGAGTGTCGAGACTGTGGATTCGATCGCTTCGACGATCCGCTGAACAACCCCTCGCGGTGTCCGGAGTGCCGCTCCGAGCGGATCGCTGAACCGCAGTTCGTCATCGAGTGAGCGGTCGGTGCGACCGTGTCCGTCTCTGCTTTTCTCTGCGTTAATCGTCGCCGTGCTCGTCGACGATGACGACCTCGCCGTCCTCGACGCGGACGTTGATCAGCGTCTTCACGTGGTGGCCGCTGTCGTCGAGTTCGTTCGGTCCGGCCTTCTTGATCACGGCGACGGTATCGACGATCTCGGCGCCGATGTTGTCGAGGGCATCGAGCACCGCCCGCATCGTCCCGCCCGTCGAGAGGACGTCGTCGAGGACGAGCACGCGGTCGCCCGGGTCGACGTCGTTGATGTACATCTCGCTCTCGGAGTAGCCGGTTTGCTGGCTCAGCGGTTCCTCGCCGTCGAGGCCGTACTGCCGCTTCCGGATGACGACAAGCGGGATGTCCGTCATCAGCGACACCGCCGTGGAGATGTGGATTCCCATCGCGGCGGGCGTGACGATCTTGTCGACGTTGTCGATCTCGGCCTTCCGGATGATCTTGATCACGATCTCCCGGAGGAGTTGCGGGCGAAGCATCGGAACGCCGTCGCTGATGGGGTGGACGAAGTACTCGTAGTCTCCCTTCTCGATGATCGGCGCATCCAAAAGCGACCGCCGCAGTTGGTCCATGTCGACGGTTCTCCGGGTCGAAAATAAAATCTGGCGGTTCGGGCGCCGGGGAGAATCGCGACGGACGATTTCGAACGATTGTTTAAAACCCCGCTGTCGATACCGGACTGCACCGACGGCGGAGCGGAAGACGTATTTGGTACCCTTAGTAACGGTATCGTAACGTATGCATCGAGCGACCGACGGGCGGCAGTCGGCGGCTTTCCCAGCGGGTGGTAGCTGATGGGCGCCGACAGCGCTCGCATTCTCGTCCCGGTCGGCGAGTCCTCTACGCTCCGAAACACCGTCGCCTACGCAGTCCGGGAGGCGAAGGCGGCAGCGGAGGAGGGGGCAGAATCCGCAACTGTCCACTTCGTGTATCCCGCTCGCTGGCGGAGCGTCGACGGCGGGTCGGCCGACGATGCTGAGGCCACAGAGGATCTCCTCGAACGAGTGACCGTCTGGGCGCGAGAGGATCTCGACGACGAGACGGACGCGCCCCCGTCGGTCGATATCGAGACAGCGGTCGTCGGAATCGACCGTTATCTGTTCAGCCCGGGAGACTATGCGGATATGGTCGCCGCGTATGCAGCCAACTACGATCTCGACCGAGTGATCGTCGACCCCGAGTTCCGCCCCGGGGGGAGCGCGCCGATGCTGCGCCCCTTCGAGGTCGAACTCTCGCGGACAGATCTTGCGGTCGAGGAAGCCCCGGTCGGGCGGCAGACGGCCCGGACCCGCCTCGTGTCGCGGACGACGATCTCGAAGGGAGTGCTGACATTCGGCTTGAGCTACGCGTTCTATCTGACCGTCGCCGGGTCGGTCTCCCCGTTCAACCTCGCGACCGGCGCGCTGACGGCGATTCTGGCCGCCGCTCTCTTTTCGAACGTCACGCTCGTCACCTCGCCGTCGCTCCGGAGGAGCACGCTTCGGACCTTGCGGATGGGACTGTTCGTGCCGTATCTGGTCTGGGAGATCATCAAGGCGAACCTCTCGATCGCCTACATCATCCTCCACCCCGACCTCCCGATCGACCCCGAGATGCAGCGGTTCCGCGCCGCCGTCTGGGGCGGGCTTCCGGTGACGACGCTCGCGAACAGTATCACGCTCACGCCCGGGACGCTGACGGTCGACGTCGGTCCCGAGGGGCTCGAAATCCACACCCTGACGGGGGACGCCCGCGATGGCCTCGCGGGCGGGAGCCTCGAACGCGCAGTCCGGTTCATCTTCTACGGCCGCGCCGGCGCGCGGATCCCGACGCCGACAGAGCGGGAGAGCATCTCGGTCGTCGCGGGAGCGGGGGCCGATGAGACGGCAGATTCCGCCGAATCCGTCGTCGCCGAGTCGGATCCGGAGGTCGATTCGCCGACCGAGTCCGGATCGGTCACAGCGTCCGAGTCGACGAGAGAGCCCGAACCGCCCTCCGAGGGAGGTGACGCCTGATGGCGGTGTCCGGCCTGCTCGATCTGATTCTCCTCGGCGCGGCAGGCGCGTTCGTGCTGTTCGCGATCGTGTTGGTCTACCGGATCGTCGCCGGGCCGACGATGCAGGACCGCGTCATCGCGGTCAACGGCATCGGCACCAACGCTGTCGTCGTTCTCGCGCTGCTTGCGGCGGCGCTCGATCAGCCGGGCTTTCTCGACGTGGCGATCGTCTACGGCCTGCTGAACTTCCTGATGAGCATCGCCATCTCGAAGTTCACCGTCGAGCGCGGTGGGGTGATCTGAATGACGATCACGGAACTGCTGGTCCTCTTTTTGGTCGCCTCGGGGACGTTCTTCGCGTTCGTCGCCGTCGTCGGGATCATCCGCCTCCCGGATCTCTACACGCGGGCGCACGCAACGTCGAAGAGTGACACGCTCGGGATCCTCCTGACGCTGGGCGGTGTCGCGCTCGTCTTCGGCGCGGATCTCGCGGTCCTGAAGACGGTCCTGCTCGCTCTCCTGCTCTTCGTGACGAATCCGACGGCCGCACACGCGATCACGCGGGCCGCGTACGACCAGGAGATCACCCCCTGGACGACCGACGACGCCACACCGACAACGGAGGGAGAAGAGTGACGCCGGAGTCGCTTGCACTGTACGCCACGCTCACCTTCTCGGTCCTCGCGGCCGTGGCTGCGACGCTCCTCCGCGACGTCCTGAATTCGATCATCGCCTTCGCCGCGTTCAGTTTCGGGATCGCCGTCGCGTGGATCCTGCTTGCGGCGCCGGACGTCGCGCTGACCGAGGCCGCGGTGGGTGCAGGCATTACGACGGTTTTCTTCCTCGTGACGATCGCCCAGACCGTCCGCCCGCCCGGCGAACGGTTGCTCGAACGGATCGAGTGGCGCTCGGTCGCGATCGTCGCCGTCCTGATGGGGTCGCTGCTTGCGACCGTCCGGTCGCTTCCGGCGGTCGGTTCGGCCGACTCGCCTGTGGCGACGTCGCCGATCACGGCGTACTACCTGGATAACGCTTACACCGAAACCGGCGTCGAAAACGCCGTAACCGCTGTGCTGGCTGCCTACCGCGGGTTCGACACGCTCGGGGAGGCGACGGTCGTCATCGCTGCCGGTGTCGCGGTGCTGCTCGTTCTTCGACAGGAGGCTTACGTATGAGTGGATCAGAGCCGAACGGAACCTACGTAGAGAGTACGATCATCATGACGACGGTCCGCGTGGTCGTCCCGTTCGTCTTCACGTTCGGGCTGTTCGTGATGTTCCACGGCGCGGAGTCGGCCGGCGGCGGCTTCCAGGGCGGCGTCCTCGTCGCCGCGGCGATCCTCCTTCTGGCGTTCGCGTTCGGAATCGAGTCGACGCGGATGTGGCTCGAAGGGCCGGGCGTCCGCACGGCTATCGCGGTCGGCGGCGCGACCTTCGCGTTCGTCGGCATCGGCGCGGTTGTTGCGGACGGCGCGTTCCTGGAATACGCCGCGTACGGGTTCGGGACCAAAGGCGTCAAGTACGGAATCGAACTCGTGGAACTCGCGATCGGAGCGGTGGTCTCCGGCGTCATCGTGGCGCTGTTCTTCAGTCTCGCCAGCGGTGACTTCGAGGGCGTCTCCGGCTCCGAAGCCGAGTCGAGAAGTGACGACGGCGACGCCGATGCCGACACGACGGGAGGTGAGGCCGCGTGATAGACCTGCTTTCGACGCATTACAACTACCTCGTGTTCGTTGCGCTCGTGGGGATCGGCCTCTATGCCGTCACCGCTAGCTCGAATCTCGTGAAGAAGGTCATCGGCCTGAACCTCTTTCAGGTCGGTATCTTCCTGTTTTTCGTCACGAGCGGCTTCGTCGACGGCGCCGCGCCGCCCATCGTCGGCCACGGCTCGGGGCCGTACGCGAGTCCCCTGCCACACGTGCTCATCCTGACTGCCATCGTCGTCGGCGTCAGCCTGACTGCGGTGGCACTCGCGCTCATCGTTCGGATCTACGACGCCTACGGGACCCTCGATGAAGACGCGATTCGGGAGGTGCAACTGAATGACTGACGCGCTCGCGTTGCTCGTCGTCGTGCCGATCGTGCTGGCGCTCGCGCCGATCGCGATCGGTCGCCTCTGGGACCGTTCCGGCTGGGTCGCGGCTGCGGTCGCCGCGGTCGCCCATCTCGGGCTGTCGCTTTCGGTCGCGGGGTCGGTGTTCGCGACCGGCCGATCCTCCTATGCGGTCGGCGACTACACGCCGCCGTTCGGCATCGAACTCGTCGCCGACGGCATCTCGGCGACGCTCGTCCTCCTCGTGTCGGCGGTGACCCTCGGTATCGTCCTCTACGCGCGGACCGCGGGCCCCCACTCCAGCGGCTTCTACAGCGGCCTGCTGTTGCTCACCGCGGGCATCTCCGGCGTGTTCGTGACCGGGGACCTGTTCAATCTGTACGTGTTCATCGAGATCACCGGCCTCGCGACGTACGCCCTGGTCGCGACCGGCCGCTCGCCCGCCGCGGCGATGGCGAGCTTGAAGTACCTCCTCGTGGGCACGATCGGGGCCTCGCTGTATCTGCTCGGTGTCGGCTATCTCTACATCTCGACGGGCTCTTTGAATATGGCCAACCTCGCGGAACTGCTGCCGACCGTCGGCTACGACTCGCCGCTCGTGTTGACCGGCTTCGGGCTGATCGTCGTCGGCCTCGCGGTGAAGACGGCGCTGTTCCCGCTGCACACCTGGCAGCCCGACGCGTACGCCGAATCGCCCGACAGCGTGACGGCGTACATTTCGGCGCTCGTCTCGACCGCCGCGGCGTACGCCCTGTTCCGCATCATCTACGTGGTGTTCACGCCCGCATTCGACGCAGCGGTTCCCTTCGCGCTCGATGCGCTCGTGATCCTCGCGTCGGTCAGCGTCGTGGTCGGCTCGGTACTCGCGGTGCTGCAGTCCGACCTCAAGCGGATGCTCGCGTACTCCTCGGTCGCGCAGTTCGGACTGGTGATCGCCGGCTTCGCGGTCATCAACACGACGGCCGCGACCGGGGGACTCGTTCACCTGGTCGGCCACGCGGTGATGAAGGCGGGCCTCTTCGTCGGCGTCGGCGCGCTCGCGGGGGTCGCGGGCGGCCGCACGGTCGACGATCTCGCCGGCGTCGCAGACCGGGCACCGATCACGAGCGGGGCGGTCGCAGTGCTCGCGTTCGCGCTCGTCGGCGTCCCCCCGGCCGTCGGGTTTGCCGGCAAGTGGCACATCGTCCTCGGGGCGGTCGAGGGGGGCCGCCCGATCGTCGCCGCCGTTGCGGTCGTGAGCACGCTCCTGACGCTCGCGTACTTCGCGCGGGTGATAGAGCGGATGTACTTCCGCGACGCGCCCGCGCCCGCCGAGGTGGCTGAGGACGCGGCCGAGACCGCCGTGGCCGACGGTGGATCGCAGTCGGAACCGGACGCCGGCGACGGAGCCGAGTCGTCTATCGAGGACGACCCGCCGTCCGAGATCCCGAGCGTCTCCGTCGAGGCCCGCCTCGTGGTCGTCGCTGCCGCCGTCGGCGCGGTACTGCTCGGGCTGTTCGCGTCCGATCTGATCGCCTTCGTCGACCCCGTGCTGGAGGTGTACTTCCAATGACCGAAATCGACTCTCTCAGGCCGCTTCTGGCGGTGCTCATCCCCGCCGTCGGCGTTCTCGCTATCCTCGCATCGCACCGGAGACCGAACGTCCGCGAGGGCGTTACGATCCTCACGGCGCTCGCGACGCTGGGGACCGTCGCGAGCCTCCTGCCTGCGGCGCTCGCGGGCGACGTCCTCGTCTCGCGGCTGGGGACGTTCGTCCCCGGCATCGAACTGGCGCTCCGCGGCGACCCGCTGGGAATGATCTTCGCGCTGCTCGCGAGCGTGCTCTGGCTCGTCACGAGCTTCTACAGCATCGGGTATATGCGCGGTCTCGACGAGCACTCACAGACGCGGTACTTCGCCGCGTTCGCGGGCAGCGTCGGCGCGGCGATCGGCGTCGCGCTCGCGTCGAACCTCGTCGCGCTATACGTCTTCTACGAACTCCTGACGGTGGCGACGTACCCGCTGGTCGCCCACGACGAGAGCGACACCGCGCGGCGGGCGGGCCGGAAGTACCTCACCTACACCTTCGGCGGCGGCGTCGCGGTGCTCGCCGGGACGGTGCTCGTCTTCTGGACGACCGGAACGGTCGCGTTCACGCCGGGCGGCATCGCCGATCTGGCGACCGCGGATCCGATTCTGGCGCGTGCGGCGTTCGCGCTCCTCGCCGGCGGTTTCGGCGTGAAGGCGGCGCTCATTCCGGTCCACTCGTGGCTCCCGGACGCGATGGTCGCGCCGACGCCCGTCTCGGGGCTCCTGCACGCGGTCGCGGTCGTCAAGAGCGGCGTCTTCGGGATCGCGCGGGTCGTCCTCGACGTCTTCGGGCCGGAGACGGTCTCGCAACTCGGCGTCGGGCTCCCCCTTGCGGCGGTGGCCGCGGTTACCATCCTCGTCTCCAGTATCATCGCGCTCAGGCAGGACAACCTGAAGCGCCGGCTCGCGTACTCGACGATCAGCCAGCTCTCCTACATCGTGCTGGGACTCGGGCTGCTCTCACCGGCGGCGCTGATCGGCGGGCTGCTCCACATCCCGGCGCACGCGTTTATGAAGCTCACCCTGTTCTTCTGTGCGGGCGCGATCCACGTGGAGACCCACACCGACGACATCAGCGATATGGCCGGGATCGGCCGGCGGATGCCGCTGACGATGGCCGCCTTCGGCGTCGCCAGCCTCGGGATGGCGGGCCTGCCGCTGCTGGCCGGTTTCGTGAGCAAGTGGTATCTCCTGATCGGCAGCATCGACGCCGGCAACGCGGTCTTCGCGCTCGTTCTCCTGACATCGGGACTGTTGAACATCGCCTACTTCTGGCCGATCGTCTACCAGGCGTTCTTCCAGACCGCCGAGGACGCGGATCAAAAGCCCCTCGTCGAGTTCCCGATCGGCGGCCGGCCGCTCCGCGCCGACGGCGGTGAACGGACCGACCGGAGGGACGAGGAGACCGGCGACGCGTCCGACGACGTGGAAAGTGACGAACCCGGCGACGCGTCCGACGACGTGGAAAGTGACGAACCCGGCGACGCGTCCAACGATATCGAGGACGTCGAGATCCGCGACGTGTCTGCCGATGCGCCTGCGGACGAATCCCACAGCGCGGACGACGGTGACTCCGACGGCTGGTCCGATCCCGTGGCCGCCGTGGATTCGGTCGGGGGTCCGGACGTGCCGGTCGACGGCGTCGATCGGGTCGAACCCGACATCGAACCGTCCGAGGGGGAGAGTCAAGTCGAGATCGAAGCCCGGATCGAGGGCGACTACGCGGTGGATAGACATCCGAGCGATCACCTCGACGACACGGAGGAGCCAACGTCGGAACCGGACGCCGACGGGCACTCGACCGTAGAGACGGCTGTCGAGGCCGACGAGCACGACAACCACGATCACCACGGCGGCCCGCCGCCGTCCGGGTGGGAGCGCCGCGGACTCGGCGCCGAGAGCACGTGGTTTATGCTCGGGCCGATCACCGCCGCCGCGGCCGGGGCAGTCGCGCTCGGCCTCGCGCCGCGCGGGATGGTCTTCCTCGCGCTCATCGAGCGGGTGGTCTTCGAGGTCACGGGGGTGGTGTTCTGATGAGCGCCGCTTCACTCCCGGCTATAGCGATCCTCGCCGCCGAGAGTTCGGTGTCGCTGCCGACCGCCGACGTGCCGACCGTCGTGCCGCCCGCTTTCGTCGTGCTGGCGGTCGCGCTCGTCGCGCCGCTGCTCTCGCGCCGCCTGGGCCACGCCCTGGGCGTCCTCGCGACCGGCGGCGTGGCCGTCTGGTCGCTCGTCGTCCCCGCCGGCGTGTATCTGGAGACCTCGTTCCTCGGTTTCGATGCGGTGCTGCTCAACGTCGACCCCTTCTCGCGGCTGATGGGCGTCATCTTCGGGCTCATCGGGGCGGCGGCGGTGCTGTACTCCTACTCGTCGGACGCGGAGAACCGCCAGACCGCCTTCGCGCTCGGCTACGTCGGGACCAGCCTCGGCGCTGTCTACGCGGGCGACTGGCTGACGCTCGTGTTCTTCTGGGAGCTGATGGCCGTCACCAGCACGCTCTTAGTGTGGGACTACGGCGGCGAGGCTGTCCGGGCGGGCTTCCGGTACGCCATCTACCACGGCCTCGGCGGGAGCCTGCTGATGGCGGCGGTGGTCTGGCAGTACACGGTGGTCGGCTCGTTCCTCTTCACCGCCGCGGACGGCATCGTCGCCGGCGTGCCGGCCGTCCTCGCGGCGATCGGGATCGGCGTCAACGTCGGCTTCGTGGGCCTGCACACCTGGCTGCCCGACACCTACCCGCGGCCGCACGTCGCGGCGAGCGTCTTCCTGTCGGTGTACACCACGAAGACGGGCGTCTACGGCCTCGCCCGGGCGTTCCCCGACGGCAACCTCGCGATCGCCTATATGGGCGCGGCGATGGCGCTCGTCGGCGTCGTCTACGCCCTCCTGCAGAACGATATGCGGCGGCTCCTGTCGTATCACATCCAGTCGCAGGTCGGCTATATGGTCGCGGGGGTCGGCGTCGGCACGGCGCTCGCGACTGCGGGCGCGTTCGCGCACGTGTTCAACCACATCCTCTACAAGGCGCTGCTGTTCATGACTGCGGGCGTCGTGATCGCGCGGACGGGCAACCAGAGCCTGAAGTACCTCGGCGGCCTGGGGCGGGTGCTGCCGGTGACCGCGCTGGCGTTCACTGCGGCGGCGCTGTCGATCAGCGGCTTCCCCGGGTTCAACGGCTTCGTCAGCAAGGGGATGATCACCGCGGCCGCCCACAAGGAGCACCTCGACGGGATCTTCTACATCCTGCTGGCCGCGGGCGTGGGAACGTTTATGTCCTTCATCAAGTTCGGCTACTACGCGTTCCTGAAGGAGGGGACCGGGACCTGGACGCTCCAGCCCTCGGCCACCGGCCAGCGCGTGGCGATGCTCGGCGTCGCCGCACTGTGTGTCATCCTCGGGCTCTATCCCGACGCGCTCTTTGCGCTTCTGCCCGGCAGCACCGCCGACGCGCATCCCTTCACGCTCAGCCACCTCGGCGAGGGATTCCTCCTCGCCGCCCTCGGCGTCGTCGGCTTTGCGGCCCTGAAAACACCGCTCTCGAAGATCGGGACGGGCATCGACGTCGACGTCGTCGTCGAACCGGCCGCCTTCTACGGCACGCGCGGCCTCGTCCGCGGCGTCACTGAACTCTTCGCGGCCGTCGACCGACTCGTCGTCATCGGGACGACGGCCGCGGTCGACGTCGCATCCGATCCGTATACCGTCGCCCGCGGGACGGTGGGGCGGTTGTTCGGGATCACGGACGACGACATCCGCGACGGGAGCTTCCGTGCGGGTATCGCCACGAGCATACTGCTCGTTCTCGCCGTGCTCGCGGCCACGCTGGTCGGGTTACTCTGAGCCGGTCGTTTTCGCCGATCGCGACACCACTGACAACCGTCGGAGACGACAATGGGCCGAGATGGCACGTTCCGGCGTCACCTCCCCGCGAGCCGTGCCCACCGGTAACGTTCGCGGAGCGAAGCGGTGCTCTCGCTTTCGACACGCGGAGTGAGTACTCGCTTTGCCGCTTTTCTGACTACGAACGGATGACGGATTAATAATTAATATAGATCTCAAGGACAGTTCCGCATCTAAACGAAGTATTTATGCCATTCTGTCCTTTTCTTTCTAGTAGACAATTGTACCGAGTACGACACGAGACACACCGATGATCGACGCACACGTACTGGTCTTCGGCGGGGGACAGGTCGGGCGCCGCCTGGCGGAGGACCTGATCAAAGACGGCGGGGACGGGGTGACGGTCGGGTTCCTCGACGGCGACGAGGCGGCCGTCGAACGGGCGATCGGGGCCGGTGTTCGGGCCGCGCAGGCGCCCGTGTCGGACGCGGACTCGACCGTCGTTGCCGCGACGGCCCGTGCCGACCGCGCGTACCTCGCGAGCGGGAGCGACAGCACGAACCTGCTTTTGGCACAGCGGATTCGGCTCTCGGAGGCGGACATCGAGACCGTCGTCGTGATCAACGACCCCCGGAACCGCGAGGCGTTCGAGGCGCTGGGTGTCGAGACCGTGTGCCTGGCAGCGATCCTCTCGGACGGGATCCGCGAGCAGGTCTCCGAAGGCCTCACGGCCGCTCCCGGACGGTCGGGAGGAGAGGGCGACGCTCGATCAACTCAGGACCGGTCCCCCGACCGGAGGGACTGCTGACGTGCCGAAAGCACTCGAACGCGACCTCGGTCTGCCCGCGGTGTTGGCGATCAGCATCGGTGCGATGGTCGGCAGCGGCATCTTCATTCTCCCGGCACTCGCGATCAAGATTGCCGGACCGGCCGTCATCTTCGCGTACGTTCTCGCGGGTGTTCTCGTCGTCCCGGCCGCCCTCTCGAAGGCGGAGATGGCAACAGCGATGCCCGAGGCCGGCGGCACCTACCTGTACATCGAACGCGGGATGGGCCCGCTTTTGGGCACCGTCGCCGGCATCGGCACGTGGTTCGCGCTGTCGTTCAAAGGCGCCCTGGCGCTCGTCGGCGGCGTCCCGTACCTGCTTCTGTTGTTCGACGTGCCGCCGGGCGTCACGACGCCGGTCGCGCTCGGGCTGGCTGTCCTGCTCGTCCTCGTGAACGTGTTCGGTGCCAAACAGACGGGTCGGTTGCAGGTCGTCATCGTCGTCGTGATGCTCGCTGCGCTCGTCTGGTTCGTGATCGGCGGCGTCCCCGCCGTCCGGCAGCCGAACTACACACCCTTCTTCGAGGGTGGCATCGGTGGACTGCTGGCGGCGACGGGGCTGGTCTTCGTCTCCTACGCCGGGGTGACGAAGGTGGCAAGCGTCGCCGAGGAGGTGTCGAATCCCGACCGCAACATTCCGCTCGGAATCCTCGGCTCGCTGGCCTTCACGACCCTCCTCTATGCCCTCATCGTCACGGTGATGATCGGCGTGACCGACCCGACGAACATCGCCGAGAGCGCGACGCCGATGGCCGTCGCCGCCGAGGCGACGCTCGGTTCCGCGGGCGTCGGCGCTGTCATCCTCGCTGCGCTCTTGGCCCTCGTGAGCACTGCGAACGCCGGTATCCTCTCCTCGTCGCGGTACCCCTTCGCGATGGCCCGGGATCGTCTGGTTCCCGACTCGATGGCGTCGGTGAGCGAGCGGTTCGGGACGCCCTCGAACTCCATTACCCTCACCGGGGTCGTCCTCCTGATTCTGATCGCGTTCGTCCCGATCCTCGAGATCGCAAAGCTCGCGAGCGCCTTCCAGATCCTCGTCTTCGTCCTGGTCAACGTCGCTGTCGTGGCGTTCCGGAACGGCAGCACGACCTACGAGCCGTCCTTCACCGGGCCGTGGTATCCGTGGGTTCAGGTCTTCGGCGTCGTCAGTGGTCTGGTGTTGCTGACGCAGATGGGGGTTGTTCCGCTTGTCGGTGCCGTGGTCCTGACCGTCGCCGGCGTCGGCTGGTTCCTCGTCTACGGCCGGAACCGCGTGGACCGCGAGGGTGCGGCGGTCGACGCGGTCCGTCGGCAGGTCGGCCGCAACGCCGTCGATCGGACACGCAGGGTGATCAACGACGGCGGGGTCGATTACCGGGTTCTCGTCGCGCTCGATCACGAGGTCTCGAAGGCGGAGGAGCGCCCCTTCGTCCGCGCCGCGGCCGCCGTCGCCCGCGCCAACGACGGTGAGGTCGTCGTTACCCGGTTCGAGCAGGTGCCCGATCAGGTGTCGCTGACGTACGCCTCCGAGACGGAATCGCCGGCAGACGTCCAGTTCGAGACGCAGACGGGCGAACTCGACGACGAGTTCGACGTCCCGGTCAGCAGCGGTACGATCGTCTGTCACGACGTCCGCCACGCAGTCGTCAACTACGCCGACCACGCGGACGCGGATCTGCTCCTGATGGAGGACGCCGCACCGTCCCGGGGGCTTCGCGGGCTCCTGTTCGGTTCGGACGTGGAGTGGGTGCTCCGTCACGCGCCCTGCGACGTCGGCCTCCTGAACGTGGGCCCGGAGGGGCTGGGCGACCTCGATATCGTCGGTGTGCTCTCCGACGAGGGCCCCTACGATCCGGCGAAGATCGCCGTCGCCGACGCGCTGGCGGTCGCCGGGAACGGGTCGATCACGCTGGCGTACGCCGGCCGCCCGGACGCCTCGGAGATCGAAGAACAGACGCTGCAGGACTACCACGCCGAGGTCGCCGCGCTCTGTTCGGTGCCGGTCGAGAGCTGTGTCCCGTTCGGGGACACGGAGAACGCCGAGGCCTTCACCGACGCGGACCTGGTCGTCGTCAGTGCCAAAGAGCGGACGAACGACGCGATCGCCGCGTATCTCACGGGTACTGACCGTCCAGTGCTGGTCGTCCACCAGCAGGAGTCCGAAGTACACGGCCGACTCGTCCGTGCGATCGAGCGGCGGCTCTTTTGAGCCGCTCTGCCTGCAAGCGGCGTTGCTTCCGTCTCGAAGCGCGGATACGGCAGAACATAACACATATTTAGTGTACGATATGCACACAGTGTATGGCCGCAGTCGACCTCGACGACCTCGACCGATACATTGTCTACGCGCTCCAGCGTGACGCGCGACATACCTCCAGCAGCGACATCGCCGAGGCGAAGGGCGTCTCGGCCAGCACGGTCCGCAACCGGCTCTCGAAGCTCGAATCGGCGGGGATCATCCGCGGCACCCACGTCGACGTCGACTACGAGCGGATGGGCTATCAGCTCTACACGATCATCTTCTGTACCGCTCCCATCCCCGAGCGCGAACGGCTGGCGGAAGAAGCACTCGACGTCGAGGGCGTGATCTCCGTCCGGGAGATTATGACCGGCGAGGAGAACGTCCACATCACCGCCGTCGGCCGCGACAGCGACGACCTGAGCCGGATCGGCCGCGAACTCAGTTCGCTCGGCTTCGAGATCGTCGAGGAGGAGATCATCCGCAACGAGTACACCAACCCCTACAGCCCGTTCGCCGAGGGCGTCGGCGACGCTGACAACGATCAATAGAATCTCTGCGGAGCGATCGCGGTGGAGACCCACCTCCACCGGCAAATAGAATTGTGATAATACGTAACACAGTTCTATGCGTGGAACCGAACGACACGATCCGACAGACGCCGACGCGGTCACGCTCTCGACGGGGCAGACCCTCGAATTCCCGGTCCCGATCGACAGTACGATCAGCAGCGTCATCCTGCCGGCAGACTGGGATGCCGCCGCCGGACTGTTGCCGCCGGGACTGTCGCCCGTCCGCGCGGGCCTCGGGACCGCAGCGGTCTGGCTGATGGGTGCCCAGCACCGAAATGTCGGCGGCGGCGCACTGGCGGACTACGACGAGTTCGCGCTGATGATAAGCGCGACCGCGGGCGATCCGGCGGGGATCCCCTACGTCTCGCCGCTCCTGCGGACCGAGACCTACGTGTGGTATATGCCGGTAACGACAGAGTCCGCCCGGGCGTTCGGCGACGAACTGTGGGGGTATCCGAAGGTGGTCGCCGACATCGATATCGAGGAGCGAGACGGACGGCGACGAACGCGGGTGACGGTCGACGGCGACCACCTGCTCACGTTCGCGGTCGAGCGGCCGCCGATGATCCCTCGCGACGACACCCTGATCACGTACGCCGTGCAGGACGAGACGCTCCTGCGGATCGAAGCCGATATGGTCGGTGAAATGGGCCTGTGGCCCTACACGACCGCATTCTCGCTCACGCTGGGTGAGCACCCGAAGGCCGAGACACTCCGAAGCCTCGACCTCGGCGACAGGGCGTTTGCCCGGCTCTTTGGCGAGGGGCGCTTGCGGTTTCCGGCCGGCAAACCAGTGGGGGCCAGCTGATGAGCGCTGTCACTGCGCGCGAGGCGCTCGCGTACGCCCTCAGCCGGGAACTGGCGATCCTCTACGCTGTCGTGCTCGGCGGCTACGTGGCGCTGCTTTTGGCCGGGTGGTTCGCGTCGGGGCTGGCCCTCCGCGGGGGCGGCGGCGGGTTCCTCGGGCAACTGCTCGCGGCGGGTCTGTTCCTCGTCGGGTTCGTGGCGGTTCTGGGCGGCCTCATCGGGTTCGTCTACAAGGTGATCGCGGACGCAAACCGGGCCGCACGGACCTGATCCGTCTCATACTGATTTCGCTCGTCTCTTCCCCCCGAGCGTCGCCAACGGGGATGGCGCTCGGCGGTAAAACGTGAGAGTAAGCAGTCTCAACGGTCGAGCGTCGCGGCCAACCGTGCGGCGATCTCAGCGCCGAGTTCGGTCTTCGTCCCCGCGAAGTCGACGGCGTCGTCGGCGTCGACGAACAGCGTCCGCGTCTCCTCTTTGCCCATCACCGAGGCGTCGTTGGCGACGACGAAGGCGAGGTCGGTCCGGTGCAAAATCCCGCGTGCGGCCTCGATCATCGCGTCGTCGTCGCCCGACGTCTCGGCTTTGAAGCCCACGATCGGGAGGTCGGGATGAGTCTCCCGGACGTCGTCGAGGAGTTTCGGCGTCGGTTCGAGCGTGAGCGTCCGCTCCTCGCCCGAGCGGAGCTTCTCCGCGGCGGCCTCGACGGTGTAATCCGAGATGGCGGCCGCCGACACGAGCGCATCGGCCCGCTCCCGGTCGTTGATCGCGGCCCGCTCCCGGTCGTCGACGTCGCCCTGCTCTTGCTCGTCGCCCTCGCCTCGGCCGACGGCCGCCAGCGTCGCATCGTGCATCTCGGCGGCCGATTCGACCGTGACCGTCTCCGCGTAGTGGACGTCGCCGCCGTCGTGGACGAGCGTGACGTCGGCGCCGCGGACGTGACACGCGCGGGCGACGGCGCGGCCGGTCTTCCCCGAGGCGCGGTTCGTGATGATCCGCACGGGGTCGATCGACTCGGCGGTCGCCCCCGAGGTGACGACGACCCGCCGTCCCGCGAGCGTGTCGTCGGTCGTCGCGCGGGCGACCGCGGTCACGATCGCTTCCTCGCTTGCGATCTTCGCCTTCCCCTCTTCGATCCGGGGGTCGACGAAGTCGACGCCCCACGATTCGACGCGCTCGATGGCGTCCAGCACGCCCGGGTGGTCGTACATCGGCTCGTGCATCGCGGGCGCGACGACCACGGGCACGTCCGCGCCGAGGGCGGTCGTCGCACAGGTCGTGACTGGCGTGTCGTCGACTGCGCTCGCGACCTTTCCGACGGTGTTCGCCGTCGCGGGCGCGACCAGGAGGACGTCCGCCCAGCCGTCCCGGCCGCAGAGTTCCACGTGCTCGACCCGGCCGGTGAGTTCCGTCACGACCTCCCCGTCGGTCGCGAACTCGACGGCCCAGGGGTGGATGATCCCCTGTGCGCTCTCGGTCATCACCCCGCGAACCGTGGCACCGTGGCGCCGCAGCTCGTGGGCGAGTTCGACCACCTTCACGGCGGCGATACTCCCCGAGATCCCGAGTGCGACGTTGACGCCGTCTAACATCGATCGCAGTTCGGCGCGGGCGGTGTAAAACTCCCCGGTGTCCCATCGGCGGGGGATCTCGCGTCTACACGGCGCCCGTCAGCTGCACCCAGTACGCACCGGTCGCTGCGGGGGATATGTATACCGTCCGGCCGATTATCACATACTGGAACTGAACACCTGCGATATCAAGGGACGGTGTCTACGCCAGGTTACCGGGTAGACCGCTTTGAGAGAGCTCCGGACGGAGAGTTGCCGGCGTACAAAGAACACTGTAACACGAACCTATCAGATCTTGTAATGGACCTCAAACCGTGGCGCAATCCGCTCGTCGTCGTCGGTGGCGTGATTCTGTTTGCGACAGTCGTCGCCAGCCTCGTTGCGACGGCGTCACTCCGGGCCAGCCTCGCCCAGACGACCGTTCCGTGTCTCATCGGCGTGAGCCTGATCGCCTACGGTCGGTACGCGGCCGACGAGCGAACGGATCGATTCGGGCGCACCATCCTCCGATGGACGGGCTACGGGCTCCTCACGTTCCTCGTCGTCGGGTTCTGGTTCGGGGTGCTCAGCCGGACGTTCGACACGTCGTTCCTGCTCGCGATCGTGGCGTCGCTGGGAACTGGCGCCGCCGTCGGCGCACTCGTCGGACTCTACTCTGCGCGGCTGAAGCGCGCGAACGAGGATCTCGCCGCGAAGAACGAACAGCTGGACCAGTTCCTCAGCGTCGTCAGCCACGACCTGCGGAACCCGCTCAACGTCGCCGAGGGCCGACTCGAACTGGCCGCCGAGGAGTGTGATAGCGAACATCTCGAACCGATCGACCGGTCGCTCGACCGGATGGACACGCTGATCGACGATCTCCTGACGCTCGCCCGGCAGGGCGAGGAGATCGAGGAGATCGAACCTGTCGACCTCGCGACCGTGAGCGAGCGGTGCTGGGACAACGTCGCGACGGCCGACGCCTCCCTGGTCGTGGATGCGGACCGGACGATCGAGGCCGACCGGAGCCGGCTGCAACAGTTGCTGGAGAACCTCTTCAGAAACGCCATCGAGCACGGTGGCGACGACGTCAGGATCACCGTGGGCGAACTGGCGGATGGCTTCTACGTCGCCGACGACGGCCCCGGAATCTCCCAGGACAAGCGCGGGGACGTGTTCGAGAGCGGCTACACCACCGCAAGCGACGGGACGGGGTTCGGACTCGCCATCGTGGCCGAAATCGTGGGCGCCCACGGCTGGGAGGTCGACGTCACCGAGAGCGACGAGGGGGGCGCGCGGTTCGAGATCACCGGCGTCGGCTCGTGAGCGGGACCCAGTTCGGAACTCGGTCCCCGAGAATACGTCCGAACTCCAGCCAGTCAGTACTCCGATCCGGGCTCGTAGAGCCGCTCGTCGTCGGTGGCGTCGACCGAGGCGAGCCCGCCCGGTTGGCCGCCGGTTTCGACGGTGAGTTGCCAGCGACGGTCGCCGAGCGGGGTCGCCGACGCGAACCGGAAGGTCGTCTCCGGCAGCCTGCGGGCGATCGCGATCGACAGCGGGAGCGTGGGCAGCCGCCCCGTCCGCTCGGCGAGAGCGTAGTCGCCGAGCGTGACCGTCCAGCCGTCGCCGTCGGCCGCGGGCGTGACAGTCCCGGACCCGACGAACCCGACGGTTTCGAGGCTCTCGATCGCCGCGCGGATGCCTTCCTCGGGGCGGAGCGACGCCCGCCCGTCGGCGCAGCGGAGCGATGCGGCAGCGACCTCGACAACCGGGACCTGTTCGGCACGGTCTGTGCGCGCTGCAAGTTCGCTCGTCAGGCTCCACAGCATCGTGAGACAGAAGTCGTCGCGGTCGGCGACGACCTCCGCGAGCGTGAGGTACGTCTCCATCGCCGCCGACTCGACCTCCCGAAGCCCGACCTCCGAGAACGCTTCGAGAGTTGCGCCAGCCACGTCGTGACAGAAGGAGAGGTAGCGGAGCCGCGTGTCCGCGTCCGCGGCGGTTGCGACACCGTTCGGCCCGTTGGCGACGTCGTGGACCAGCGGTTCGTAGAAGGGGACCTGCGGGTCGTACTGCCGGAGCGTCGCGCGGTACTCGGTCGCTGCGTCCGCTGCTTCTGCGGCCGTGTCCCGCTCGCCGAACCGGAGTCCGGACACCGGTGAGGGTTCACAGCCCGTCCGCCCGCAGACCACCGCATACGGTCCTTCGGGCGCTGCCAGCCCGTCGACGTGCCGGCGGATATCCAGAAGCGTCGTCCCAACCATCGTCTGTGATATGATCGCTCTGCGACAAGTACGTTCCGATCGGCGACAACGCTTTTTAACCGTACCTCCCAGGGGCCGGTGTGGACGAACTCGTCGTGAGCACGGTGGTCTATTTACCGGCCAGAGAGGTCTACGACTTTCTCGTCGATTTCCCGCGCTACACCAAATACTCGAAGCACCTGCGGAACGTCGTGCGGCGGCAGGGGGACGGCGGCGCGGGCACGCGCTACGCGCTGCGGTTTGCGTGGTGGAAACTCACTTACACCGTCGAATCGGCGGTCACCGAGGTCGACCCGCCCGAACGCATCGAGTGGGAGATCGTGAAGAACCTCGACGCCGGCGGCCGCTGGCGGATCGAGGCACTCGACGAACTCCCCGACGACGCCCCCGACGAGGCCGAGGCTGCCTCGCGGGTCTCCTTCGAGGTCACCTACGATCCCGGATCGGCAAACGAGAGGAGCGTCGATCTCCCGCGGTTTGTCTCCCTCGGGTGGGTTGTCGATCGGATCAAACCCGCGATCACGAGCGAGGCCGAGCGCCTCGTCGAGCGCGTCGTCGCGGACCTCGAAGGATCCCCCCGTCCCGTCGATCTGACCGTCGAGCGGCGATCCTGAGCGACGCGACAGCGGATTCACCCGTCGACCGTGTGGGGCCGACACACGGTGCTGGCCCGATGCCGAAAGATGGATACCCCCTCGGCGGGCAGCATGCAAAAGAATGAATCCGGGTGAGTCTCCGTGCGCGTGATCATTGTCGGCGCGGGGCAGGTCGGATCGAGTATCGCCGCCGATCTGGCCGACGAACACGACGTGATCGTCGTCGACTGCGACGGCGACCGGGTCGAGGAGTTGAACTACTCGCTCGACGTCCTGGCTGTCACCGGCGACGGCACGTCGGTGTCGACACTCGAGGAGGCCGGCATCGACGACGCGGACATGGTGATCGCTTCGACCGACGACGACGAGACGAATCTGGTGATCTGTTCGACGGTGAAGGCGGTCTCCGGGGCGTTCACGATCGCCCGGGTCAAACAGACCGAGTACCTCCGGACCTGGGAGGGCTCCGAGCGGGCTTTCGGCGTCGACTTTATGGTCTGTACGAACTTGCTCGCGGCGGAGTCGATCGTCCGGATGATCGGCCTCCCCGCCGCCCGCGACGTCGATCCGTTTGCGGGCGGGAAGGTGCAGATGGCCGAGTTCGAGGTCGACGAGGGCAGTCCGATCGCGGGCCAGACCGTCGAGGAAGCCGACCGGTTCGACTCGCTGACGTTCGTCGCCATCCTGCGGAACGGGTGTGTGGAGATCGCCCGCGGGAAGACCGTCGTCGAGGCCGGCGACCGCGCGGTCGTCATCGGCTCTCCGGAGAGCGTCCAGGAGTTCGCCCGCTCGGTCGATCCCGAGGAGACCGCCGGTGCCGCCGAAGAGGTGGTCATCATCGGCGGCTCGGAGATCGGCTACCACATCGCGCGCCTGCTGGAGGAACGGGGCTTCAAGCCGCGACTCGTCGAACGGGACGAGGAGCGCGCCCGCGAACTCGCCGAGGAGTTGCCCGGGACCGTCGTGATGAAATCGGACGCCACCGACATCGAGTTCCTGGAGCGCGAACACGTCGGCGACGCCGACATCGTCGTCTCGACGCTGGACTCCGACGAGAAGAACTTGCTGGTCTCCCTTCTGGCCGAGCGGATGGGCGTCGAGCGGACGATCGCCATCATCGACACCGGCGAGTACGTCGACCTCTTCGAGACCGTCGGCGTCGACGTGGGCGTGAGCCCCCGGGGCGTCGTCGCCGAGGAGATCTCGCGATTCACCCGCGAGGACGACGCCGAGAACATCGCCCTCATCGAATCGGACAAGGCGGAAGTCCTCGAAATCGAGATCGGCGAGGAGAGCGTCCTCGCCGGGCGGCCGATCCGCGAGTCGATGGGTGATCTCCCCGACGGCATCGTCATCGGCGCCATCACGCGCGACCGGGAGTACGTCACTCCCCGTGGCGATACCGTCATCGAAGTCGGTGATCACGTGGTGCTCTTCGGCGGGATCGACGTGCTGGACGGCGTCACCGCACAACTATGAACGCGCTCCGTGTCGACGTCCGGGCGAGCCTCAGCCTCGTCGGCTCAGTCCTGAAGTATCTCGCCGTCCCGCTGTGTCTCCCGCTCGTGGTCGCGCTCTACTACGGGGAGACGGTCGTGCCGTTCGTCGCGACGATGGTCCTGACCATCGCCCTCGGTGTGGGCCTCGAACGGCTGGAGCCCGACCCGGACCTCCGCGCCCGCGAGGGCTTTCTGATGGTGGCGGTGACCTGGGGTGCCGTCGCCGTCGTGGGGGCGGTCCCCTACCTGATCGAGGCCCACGGCGTCCCGCCGCTCGTGGCCCCGATCCACCCCGAATCGACGCTCGCGAACCCGGCGAACGCGCTCTTCGAGACGATGAGCGGGTTCACCACCACCGGGGCGACGGTGCTGGGCGACATCTCCTTCGAGTCCCATACGCGATCAATTATGCTGTGGCGGCAACTCACCCAGTGGCTCGGCGGGATGGGAATCGTCGTCCTCGCGGTCGCGATCCTCCCGGAACTCTCGGTGGGCGGGGCCCAGTTGATGGACGCGGAGGCGCCAGGGCCCGGCATCGAGAAACTCACGCCACGCATCGCCGAGACCGCGCGGGCGCTGTGGGGGGCGTACCTCGCGCTCACGCTGCTCGAAATCTTCCTTTTGTACTCGCTATCCGTGGTCGGGATCGACCCCGCGATGACGCTGTACAACGCGGTTGCTCACGGGCTGACGACGATGCCGACGGGCGGGTTCTCCCCCGAAGCGCGGAGCATCGAGGCGTTCAGCGCGACCGCCCAGTGGATCATCATTCCCTTCATGGTCGCCGCGGGGACGAACTTCGCGCTCTTCTGGCACGTGCTCACCGGCGACTCGGGGAAGATGATCCGCGACTCGGAGTTCAAATTCTACCTGGGGGCCCTGGCCGTCGTCACGGCCATCGTGGCTGCGGTCCTCTTCGGGGGCAGCGGCTTCGTCAGTACCGCCCCTGTCGAGGGGACGTTCGACACGGCGTATCTCGAAACGTTCAGTTCGCAGATCTCCGGCCAACTGGAGCCGTCGCTCCGCTATGCCGCCTTCCAGGCGGTCTCGATCGTGACGACCACCGGCTACGCGAATATGGACTTCAACACGTGGGGTGCACCCGCGCAGTATCTGCTCTTCTTCGCGATGTTCATCGGCGGCTCGGCGGGATCGACGGGCGGAGCGGTGAAGATCGTCCGCTGGTACGTCATCCTCAAATCGATCCGGCGTGAGCTTTTCACCACCGCGCACCCCGAAGCCATCCGCCCGGTCCGCCTCGGCGGCCACACGATCGACGAACGCGCGATCCGGGGGATCTACGCCTTCACGCTCCTGTATCTCGTGCTCTTTTTCGTCGCGGCCGGGCTGTTGTTCCTCGATTCGCTGCGGGTCGGTCTGGAACTCACTGTGTTAGAGCTGATGTCCGCGACGGCCGCCACCCTCGGGAACGTCGGGCCGGGCTTCGGTGTCGTCGGGCCGATGGGGAGCTATCTCGCCTTTTCGGACGCCGGGAAGCTCTTCATGTTCGTGCTGATGTGGATCGGGCGACTGGAGATCATCCCCGTGTTGGTGTTGCTGACGCCCGAGTACTGGCGACGCTGACCGTCGCTCCCGCTTCCGTTCCTCGCCATCGCTCCCGAACGAGGAGCAACGGGTCCTGCGCGGGCTGACGGGTCGTGGTACCGCGACTCTCGGAAGGGTTATCCCGCGTCCGGCACTATGTTTGTTTGCAATGGCAAACGGAAAGGTTGATTTCTTCAACGACACTGGCGGCTACGGTTTCATTTCGACTGACGACGGCGACCTCGACGACGACGAAGACGTGTTCTTCCACATGGAAGACGTTGGCGGCGAGGACCTCACGGAAGGTACTGAGGTCGAGTTCGAGATCGAGTCCTCTCCCAAGGGGCCTCGCGCAGCGAACGTCGTTCGGCAGTAACTACCGAGATATCCCGTCGTTCATAGCGACGACCTAACTCGATTTTCACGAAGCTACGACCGAGAGCCGACGGCTCTGCATTCTCTGTTCTGACCGACTGATACCTTGATCTCTCCTGGGAGTGGCAACTGCTCTCTGACGCTTCGGCTGCCGATTTCCCACCACGGAGTGTCGACAGCGATCAGAAACCTCACCCGAGATCCCGGACTGGTGCCCTCCCGGGATCCCGGACTGGTGACACCGCCAGAACGCCCGCTCGACAGTCCCGATCGCGGGTCACGGATCGAGTCCGTAGAGGAGCGCGCGGGCGAAGACGAGGATCGGGATGATCTCCAGGCGGCCGATCCACATGTTCAGCAGGAACATCGCCTCGGCGACGGGGGGCATCGTCGGGCCGGTAATTCCCGTCGAGAGCCCCACGTTACCCTGCGCAGAGGCGACCTCGAAGAGCGCGTCGGCGTAGCCGAAGTCGGCGCCGACGAGGTTGACCAAGACGAGACTCGACGCCACCAACACGACGAGCCACAGGATCGTCACGATAGCCGCCTCGGAGAACTCCCGTTCCATTTCCTCTCGGTCCAGTCGGCGGCCGTTCAACCGGACGCCCACGACGGCGCTGGCCGGCAGGAACACGCGGCGGAACTGCCACTTGATACCGCGCCCGATCACGTAGCCGCGGATGATCTTGATGCCGCCGACGGTCGATCCGGCGGCGCCGCCGAGGACCATCGCCCCCGACACGAGCACTTTCCCGCCTGCGGACCACCGGCCGATCGGCGCGGACTGGAAGCCGGTACAGGTGAGTGCGCTGACCCACTGGAACGTCGAATCGCGCGTGGCGTCGACCGTGAGCGAGTCGAGGCCGAATCCCGCCGTGGTACCGTCGAATGCCCCCTGCGTGGCCGGCAGCGAACTGATGTTCTGCACGGAGAGCGCGACCACGCCCGCACCGAGGAGGAGAAGCAGCCACCGCGTCTGGACGTCCGTCCCGAACAGGCCGATCTCGCGGTCCTTCAGGACCGCGTAGTGGACGGGGAAGGCGATGGCACCGAGGCTCATCACCGGCAGCAGGACCCCCTCGATGAGCGGCGAGTCGTACGTCGCGATCGAGTTGTCGGTGACGGAGAATCCGCCGGTCGAGAGGCCGGTCATCGCGTGATTGAGCGCCTGCCAGGCCGCCTCTCCGAGCGGGAGGGTCGAGCCGTAGGCCGAAAGTCGGATCGCGACGAAGAGGACGAAAATCGAGAGGAGCGTGTAGCCGAGAAAGATCTTCCAGACGGTCCGGACCGTCGAGACGATGCTCGGGTGGATCTTCTTCTCGCGGGCTTCCGATCGGTAGAGCGCGTAACTGCCGCTGCCCGGCCGGGCGAGGATCGAGACCGTGAGGACGATCACGCCGACGCCGCCGACCCACTGGATGAGCGAGCGCCACCACTGGATCCCGCGCGGGAGCGACGGCTCGTGGACGGCCATCGTCAGGCCGCTGCCGGTCCAGCCGCTCATACTCTCGAAGAAGGCGTGCAGCGGATTCGCGAAGTACGTGAGACTCGATTGCGCGTACGTCGCTCCCTGGGGGACGTACGCGGCGGCGACGTCCGGGGGAACGAAGAGTGCGGACAGCAGGAAGGGAAGCGACCCGAAGACGGCGGTCATCAGCCACCCGCCGGCCGCGATGATCATCCCGTGTTTCATCAGCGGGTTGGGGGCGTCCGCGAACGCGCGGCGCGCACCGAGTCCGACCACCGCCGTGATCCCACCCGAGACGAGGAACGCGGCCGCGACGTACCACTCACGGAAGACGGCCGCGACGAGCACAGAGACCGTCATCAGGGTGGCTTCCATCGTCAGCAACGAGCCGACGTCCCGGGCGATCGTGGCGATATCCGTACGCCAACGGGGCGATCGTCGGGTGGCCGGCGACGACATCAGTGGTCCTCGAAGTGCCCGAACACGTCAGTCACCTCGGGTGTCACCCCCTCCGCGGAATAGACGGTCAGGAGATCACCCCCCTTCACAGTCGTCGCGCCGCGCGGCGTGATCGGGTCTCCCTCGCCGTCGCGTTCGATCGCGACGATGAGCATATCGCCCTGGAGATGGCCCGACTGTGCGGCCTGATCGATGGTCATCCCGGTAACAGGCGCGTCTTCCTCGACGCGGATCTCGAAGACCTCCGCCTCCTCGCCGATCCGCATGTAGTCCTCGATGGAGGGGTTTTTGACCGCGCGGTAGAGATACTCCGCGATCAGCCGCTGTGGGTTCTCCATCGTATTCACGCCGATCTGCCGGTAGAGATTCATATGCTCGGGGTTTGCGACCACGGAGACCACGGTCGGTATTTCGAGTTCCTTCGAGAGGAGACAGATCATAATGTTCGTCGCATCGACGTCGGTCGTCGAGATGATCGCATCCGCGCGGTCGGCCCCGGCGTCGACGAGCGTCTCCTTTTCGGTCGCGTCGTCGTTCAAGACGAGACAGTCGAACTCGCTTGCGGCAGCCTCGGCTTTCTCGGGGTCCCGCTCGATGACGACGACCTCGTTGCCGCCCTCGGTGGCGATCTCCGCGAGTGGCGTGCCGGTGCTTCCGGCACCGACGACGATGATGTACATTCGGACCTGTCGACGATCCGACCGCCGCCGTTGAAAACGTACCGTTCCTGTGGTGTTCGGATCGCGACATCGGTTACGGCGGACCGAGCGGGAAGGGACCGCGGTCAGAATCGAGGCCGGAGAATCATTCGACCGTCGTGCCGCCCGCACGGTCGCCTATTCGACCGCCGACGCCGTCCATAGAATCGTCTATTCGACCGCCGACGCCGCCCGCACGATCGCCGCTTCGCCGAATTTCGGTCCGATGAGCTGCAGCCCCACGGGGAGTCCGTCGGCGTCCCCGGCGGGGACGGAGATCGCGGGCAGGTTCGCGAGGTTGACCGGGACGGTGTTCGCGTCCATCAGGTACAGTTGCAGCGGGTCGTCGAGGCTCTCTCCCAGCCGCGGCGGGAGCACGGGCATCGTCGGCGTCGCGAGCACGTCCGCGCGCTCGAAGGCGGCATCGAAGTCCTGTTTCACCCACGCGCGAGCGTCCTGGGCCTTCTTGTAGTACTTGTCGTGATAGCCCGCCGAGAGTGCGTACGTCCCGAGCAGGATGCGGCGCTTGACCTCCTCGCCGAATCCATCCTCTCGGGCCCGGGCGAAGGCGTCGTTCCAGTTGCCCTCGTAGCCCCCGGAGGTTCCATAGCGGACGCCATCGAAGCGGGCGAGGTTCGAGGAGGCCTCCGACATCGCGATGACGTAGTACGCCTGCACGGCGTGTTCGACGGAGTCCAGCGACACCTCGACTGTCTCTGCGCCCTGTGACCGCAGATCGTCGAGGGCGGCCTCGAACGTCTCGACGACTCGGTCGTCCGCGCCGTCGAGCAGGTCGGTGATGACGCCGATCGTCGTGCCCTCCACGTCGCCGTCGGCCGCCGCGGCGTAGGACGCCTCGGTCGCGGGGTGAGTCGAGTTGCCGTCAGATTCTTCGCCTGTCCCACCACCGCTGTCGAAGCGGGTCGTCGCGTCGTTCGGGTCGGGGCCGGCGATGACGTCGAGGAGCGCGGCGGCGTCCTCGACCGTTCCTGCGAGCGGTCCGATCTGTTCGAGGGAGTTCGCGTAGGCGACGAGGCCGTAGCGGGACACCAGCCCGTAGGTGGGCTTGATGCCGACGACGCCGCAGAACGCCGCCGGGTTGCGGACGGAGCCGCCCGTGTCCGACCCCAAAGCGAGGTCGGCCTCGCCCGCGGCAACGGCGGCCGCCGACCCACCCGAGGAGCCGCCGGGGACGTGCGCTTCGTCGACGGGATTTTTCACCGGGCCGTACGCTGAAGTCTCGGTCGTTCCGCCCATCCCGAACTCGTCCATATTCGCCTTGCCGACGATCGTCGCGCCGGCGGCTTTCAGATGCTCGACGACCGTCGCGTCGTAGGGCGGGACATACGACTCCAGCATCGCCGACCCGCAGGTCGTCCGGACGCCCTCGGTGCTGATGTTGTCCTTCACCGCGACCGTCTTGCCAGCCAGCGGGCCCTCCTCGTCGCCTTCGATTGTCGTCTCGGTGATGAACGCGTTCAGGCTCATCACGACACCCGCGGCCCCTTGAAGAAGCCGTCCTCGGTCTCGGCGGCGTTTTCGAGGGCCTCGTCCTGATCGAGGCTCTCCTCGACTTCGTCGGTCCGCATCACGTTCACCAGGTCCGCCTCGGCCTCGACTTCGGGCACCTCGTCGAGGGCCTCGAAGTACTCTAAGATCTCCGCGAACTGCGCCGTGAACGCGTCGACCTCGTCGTCCTCGAGGTCGACACGCGCCAAGTCGGCAACGCGCTTGACCTCCTCGCTGTCGACGGACGTCTCGCTCATACCCGACAGGAACCGTGGCCCGGGAGTAAGGGTTTCGGTGCGCTCTCGACCCCCGAAGCGGTGTTATGGTCTCGTGGCGAACGCGACGCCTGTGATCCCGTACCCTCCTCACGTTCGCAGGTAGTCGTTCAACTCTTGACGAGCAGTATCGACGGTCTGCTCGGTCGCTTCCGCCGGCTGTTGGCTGACCATCGTCTCCTTGAGCGTCGTGACGGACCACGGTGAGACGTATGACTGCCGCGGGAGCTGCCCCCGCTTGATCCGCTCTGGAGTCAGTTCGATCGCTTCGTCCCGAGCCGTCGTCGTTATCACGGCCGCGACGTACTCCTCGCCGTGGAACGGGTGGGTACTGTTCGACAGAATCAGATACGGACGCGTCGCTGTCTGTCCGAACGGGTCAGTCGCGAGGACGATCGCTCCCTGTGAGTACGCCATTCGATCACGCCTCGTCGCTCAGGTCGGGGAGGTCGTCTTCCCACCCTTCGTTGTTCGCGTACCAGTCGTCCTTGTATCGGGAGGCGATCGTCTGAAGTCCGATGACTGAGGCTGCCGCCGCAGCGAGGCGGTCGTCTTCGGCTGCCGCCCAGTACGGCTCTTTGTGACGGACGAGGCCGGCGTCTTCGAGTCGCTGGAGCGTCGGGCCGATACTCCCCCGTGGGATGTCGGTCTCCTCGGCTAACTCCCGGGGAGTGTAGCCGATTCCCCTGTTCTCGAGAAGGAACTCGAGGATAACCCGGGCGTTCGTTCCCTCCGAGAGATCTACCCGCGAATCGCCAGGTGTGTGCGTCTCGAAGTCTACCGGCATAGTACGACTACTGTATTCAAACTGCATTAGTATTTCGGAACCCCATTTACCCACTTGGAGTCCTCCTGGTCGGTCGTTCTCTCTGGAGCAGCGAACGCAGACAGTAAGAGACACGTCACTGCCGCGGGACACCCGTGTATGGAGACGACCCGTCACTTCACGGCGACGGTCTACATCGTTGAGAGCGGAGCGGTCGCCCTGCACCGACACGATCGGCTCGGCATCCGGATTCCACCTGGGGGGCACATCGACCGGGACGAACTCCCCCACGAGGCCGGCCTGCGCGAGGTCCGCGAGGAGACGGGACTCGATCCGACACTGCTCGATGAGACAACACCCGTCGGCGCACCGGCCGGCCGAACGCTCCCGCAGCCTCGAAAGCAGATGCTGTACGACGTCAACGTTCACGACGACGGCACCGCCGGTCACCAGCACATCGACCACGTCTACTACGCCCGGGTCGATTCCCGTGAGATCGACCCCGACGGCGACGACGAGGCCGACCCCGAGGCCTGGACGTGGTACGACGAGACGGACCTGCGGGCGAGCGACATCGATCCCGACACGGTGCAGTTTGCGCTGGAGGCAATCGATGCGGCAGAAACCCTGGCGGACGCCGATTCCGGAGCCGACGCTGACTAGTCGATTTCGGGCTCGCCGCCGTCGACGAGCGAGCGGACGTACCGCTCGACGTGGTTCTCCATCCGGCGTTTGAACCCGGCCTGTCGGGCCAATCGGTCCAGTTCGCGGGAGACGTACGTCCCGTACTGGACGGCCTTCTTGTCGGCCGTCCGAACCGAGTCGGGAACGACGCCGCGAGCCGCTTCTCTGAGGGCGACCTTCCGCCGGTCGCCGTCGACGAGGAGGTCCCCCGGGAGTGCCAGCGCCGCGGCGACGACGTCGTCGTGGAGCAGCGGCGTGACGGGTTCGACGCCCGCGGATCGGAGCGCGAGCACGTCGCGCTCGGCCTGGTCCGGGATCGTCCCGAGCAGTTCGCGGCGTGCGCCGCGGACGGTGTCCGCTTCGACGCGCGGGTCCTCCGGGGCCTTGCTCACCTTCGCGTAGCCGCCGAACAGTTCGTCCGCTCCCTGGCCGAGTGCGAGGCGGTCGAAGCCGTCGGCGGCGGCGCGCCCGGCGACGCGGACCAGCGGGAGCGCGATCGAGAGGTCCATCGGGTTCGTCCGACCCAGGACGTCGACGAGTTCCGGCACCCCCTCCCGGATGTCGTCGTGAGTGAGTTCGACCACGCGGAGATCCCGATTCATCGCTGCCGCGGCGTTGCGGGCGGCCGCGACGTCGTGACAGCCCTCGAAGCCGGCGACGTAGCAGGGGGCGTCCGGGACGCCCGCGGCGACCACTGCCGAGTCGATGCCGCCGGAGAAGGCGACGGCGACGTCGTCGGATTGGCTGCCGTCGCTTTCGCCACTGGCTCCGATCGCCCGAGTCCGATCGAGCACCGCTGCCCGGACTGCGGCGACTGCGTCGTCGGCGTCCGACACTGGATCGGGACTCGGCAGCGCCCAGAAGCAGTCCTCGGGGGCGCTATATTCGGACCCACTGCTCTCTTCGAATCCATCGAGCGCGCGCACGGTCCCCGGGGACACGGATTTCGGATCCCCGAGCGTCCGGCGTTCGAACGCCCACTCGCCGGGGTCGTCGGCGTCGACGAAGAGCGGACGGCGACCGAGGACGTCGCGAACGAACTGACCGTCGACGACACCCGCGAACCCGGCCGTCCCCGGTAGCGGATCGCGGGTCTCGATCGCGTCGCGGACTGTTCCGGGATCTGTCCCGTCGATCGTCTCGCCCGATCCCGCTGCAGGGCCGGCCTCCCGGGACATCTACAGGAATTCCGAGACCGTGCGCTCGATCCGTCGTCTGATGCCGCCGCCGAACTGCCGAAAGGAGATCCGCCAGGGGGTCCGGCTCCCGACCACGCTCGTCTTCCCCTCGACGATCGCATCGAGGATTCCTTCGACCGACCGGTCGTCGGTTCCCACCTCGGTGACGGCCTGTCCGACCATCTCTCCGATGTGGGCGTCGCTACCGGCGGTCTTCGGGAGTCCTCGGGCGGTCGCAAAGCGCTCGGCTTTTCGATTCGCCCAGCCGGTGAAGAGCCGGGAATTGTACACCTCGATCGCGTCCGCTTCGGCGAGCTGATCGCGGCTGATCTGCGCCGCGACGCCGTGTCGCGACGACTGAAACGGATGCGGGACGACCGCGATCCCGCCCTGCTCGTGAATGCGCGTGAGTGTCTCGTCGTAGGAGAGACCGGCTGGCACGAGTTCGTCGATCCCGAACGCGAGAACGTGTCCCGCCGCCGACGTCACCTCCATCCCTGGAATGCCGACGAGCCCGTATTCAGGGGCCAGCTCGGCGGCTTCGAGGCTCGCGTCGATCTCGTCGTGGTCGGTCACCGCGAGCGCGTCGAGGCCGACCGCCTCCGCCTGCGCTAACAGTAGCTCGACGGGGTCGCGACCGTCGTACGAGAGCGACGAGTGGGCGTGCAGCTCGACCGATAGCACGGGCGTCCGTTCTCACCGTGATTAAAAAAGCGGTCCGATCCGCCCCGTCCGATCGCCTCCGGTCGGCCTTCCGTCCCCACCGCCAGCGGAATGCACGTCCGTGCACACAGAAAAGCATTAATCGAACCTTCCTGAACAGGGAAGTGAATGAGCCTGCCGGATTCCGATCGCGAACTCGTGACGGCCGAACTCGGGCGCGACCCCACCCCGACTGAGGCCGCGCTGTTCGAGAACCTCTGGAGCGAACACTGTGCGTACCGTTCGTCGCGACCTCTCCTCTCTGCCTTCTCCTCGGAGGGCGAGCAGGTCGTCGTCGGCCCCGGCGACGACGCCGCCGTCGTCCGCGTCCCGGACAACGACGGCGACTCCGAGACGGAGACGTACGTCACGATGGGGATCGAGAGCCACAATCACCCCTCGTACGTCGACCCCTACGACGGCGCGGCGACGGGCGTCGGCGGCATCGTCCGCGACACCCTCTCGATGGGCGCCTACCCGATCGCGCTCGAAGACAGCCTCTACTTCGGCGGGTTCGACCGCGAGCACACCCGCTATCTCTTCGAGGGCGTCGTCGAGGGGATCGCCGACTACGGCAACGCGATCGGCGTCCCAACGGTCGGCGGGAGCGTCGAGTTCCACGACGGCTACGAGGGGAACCCGCTGGTCAACGTCGCCTGCGTCGGCCTGCTCGACGAGGAGCGCCTCGTGACGGCGGAGGCCCAGGCCGCCGGCAACAAACTCGTGCTCGTCGGCAACGCGACCGGCCGCGACGGGCTCGGCGGCGCCTCCTTCGCCAGCGAGGACCTCGCGGAGGATGCCGAAACCGAGGACCGCCCGGCCGTCCAGGTCGGCGACCCCTACTCGGAGAAGCTACTCATCGAGGCCAACGAGGATCTCGTCGAAGCGGATCTCGTTCAGTCAGCCCGGGACCTCGGCGCCGCAGGTCTGGGCGGCGCCTCCTCGGAACTGGTCGCGAAGGGCGGCTTCGGCGCGCGGATCGAACTCGACGCCGTCCACCAGCGCGAGCCGAATATGAACGCCTTGGAGATCATCCTCGCGGAGTCTCAAGAGCGGATGTGCTACGAGGTCCGTCCGGAGGACGTCGACGCCGTCGCCGAGATCGCCGACAGGTACGATCTCGGCTGTTCCGTCATCGGCGAGGTGAGCGAGGGGAACTACGTCTGCACCTTCGAGGGAAGCGAGGCGCAGGGCGCCTCCGAGGACCCGAGCGGCGAGGGGCGTGAACCGCGAGGGCGCGAGACGGTCGTCGACGTGCCGGCGGAGTTCCTCGCAGACGGTGCGCCGATGAACGACCTCGACGCTATCGAACCCACGCAGCCGGACCGCGACCGGCCCGAGATCGACCTCGATACTGCATTCGAAGCCGTCGTCGGCGCGCCGAACACCGCCTCCAAGCGGTGGGTCTACCGGCAGTACGACCACGAGGTGGGCGCGCGGACCGCGCTCCGTCCCGGCGACGACGCGGCGCTGCTGGCGATCCGCGAGGCCGGTACCGGCCTCGCACTCTCCGCTGGCGCGGTCCCCGCGTGGACCGACTGCGCTCCGTACGACGGCGCGCGCGCGGTGGCCCTGGAGAACGCGACGAACATCGCCGCGAAGGGCGCGACGCCGCTGGCCGCCGTCGACTGTCTGAACGGCGGCAACCCGGAGAAACCGGACGTCTACGGCGGGTTCAAGGCGGTCGTCGACGGCCTCGCGGATATGTGCCGGGACCTCTCGGTGCCGGTCGTCGGCGGGAACGTCTCGCTGTACAACGACTCCGCTGCCGGCCCGATTCCGCCGACGCCGACACTGGCGATGGTGGGCACGAAGCCTGGTTACGACGCGCCGCCCGCCAGTTTCGCCGGGGAGGGGACGCTCCTCCTCGTCGGCGACAGCAGCGACGCCCTCGGCGGATCGGAGTTACTCGCACAGCTTGGCGGCTCCGACCGGTTCCCCGCCCTTCCGGAGAACGCCGACGAGATCGTCTCGACGCTCGCGACGGTCGCCAACCGGGACTCGACGCTCGCCGTACACGACGTGAGCAACGGCGGCCTCGCGGTGACGCTCGCGGAGATGCTCACCGCGGAGACCGGCGCGGACGTCGCCGTCGACGACGCTGTCGCGCTGTTCGAGGAGACGCCCGGTCGCGCGGTCGTCGAGACGACCGACCCCGACGCGGTCGAGGCGGCCTTCGCGGACGTTGCTTCCGTGACGAGGCTCGGCGAGGCGACCGCCGACGGGACGCTGTCGCTGTCGGTCGACGGCACGAACCTGGCGATCGACGCCGAGACGGTCGCGTCGCTCCGGGACGTTCTCACGACGGAACTCGACTGAGACTATCGTCTCGCTCCGGGACGTTCTCACGACGGAACTCGACCGAGGCGGACCGAGCCTGAGAAGCGGTGGTTTCGACGGGCGGATCGATTCTGCACCGCTGATTCAGACGAGGAGCGGAACCCCGAAGACGACGACGAGTCCCACGAGGAGGATCACGAGCCCCGTCGTGACCTGACTCGTCCCGAACGATTGCATCGGCGACGTGACGCGTTCCTCGCCGGCGTCGCTGTCGTGGTGGCTGTCGTCGTGGCCGTGGTCGTCGGTCATACGCGAGAGGTCGGGCGCCCGCACTTTAACGCTCCCGGATCTGCTGTCGGGGGTCGACCGGCTTCGATGCGGTGCGAACGTAGCCGTGGATGGCTGGGTTGCGAACAGGCGACACACTCTCTGCGGAGCCGAGGCTCCGCGTATCCGCGACGCGTCGTGTCGCACACCCGCAGGCGCGTCGCGGCCGCTTTCAGGTCACGGGCTGGCTGGCCGCGGTATCGTATATAAACGCCCGGCCGACGGGTGCCGGATTCCCGACGCGCTCGGGCCGCCCGTCAGTCGAAGATATCGCTGTCCGTCGGCGTCGCCCGTCGTTTCCTGTGGAGGTAATACAGGAAGAACCCGGAGATTCCCGTCGTGTATGGCGTGATGATCGCCGCGCGCGAGAGGACGTCCGCCGGCAGGCCGGGAGCGATCCCGGCCACGCCGCCGACGAAGATCAGCACGGAGACCACGATGACGGCGCCGAAGACGACCTCCGCGGCTCGGAGCAACTGCGGACGGGAGCCGGCGGGTTGATAGCCGCAGATCGGACAGCGCGTCGCGTCCACCGGGATCGGCTCTTCACACCGGCCGCAGGGTGCGGTCGCGTCGGTGTCGCCCTCCTCCGCCATAGCCGGCGGTGAGGATTCCTCGCGGTTCATACTGTCGGCCATCCGGCGGGGCGAACAGCGTTCCGGACCTGCCTCCGACAGTACCAGGCGCTCGACAGCATCGGCTACCCACCGGGGGTCGGACTCCTTTTGAGGACGGAGGTAGTACCCCGAGCCATCTATGTTAACGAAGCGGATCATCCCCTGTATCGACGTCGACCTCGACGACGACGGGAACCCCGCGGTCTACACGGGCGTCAACTTCGAGGACCTGCAGTACACCGGCGATCCAGTCGAGATGGCAAAGCGGTACAACGAGGCCGGCGCCGACGAGTTCGTCTTCCTCGACATCACGGCCTCCGCGGCGGGCCGACAGACGATGCTGGAGACTGTCTCACGCGTCGCCGACGAGGTGTTCATCCCGCTGACGGTCGGCGGCGGCATCCGGACACGGGAGGACATCAAGGAGACGCTCCGGGCCGGCGCCGACAAGGTCTCGATCAACACCGCGGCGCTCGAGAACCCCGACCTGATCGACGAGGGGGCACGCGCCTTCGGCTCGCAGTGTATCGTCATCTCCGTCGACGCGCGGCGGCGCTTCGACGAGGCGGGCGAACACTACGTCGAGGTCGACGGCGAGTCCTGCTGGTTCGAGTGTACTGTCAAGGGCGGCCGCGAGGGGACGGACGTCGACGTCGTCGAGTGGGCAACCGAGGCCGCAGATCGCGGCGCGGGGGAACTCTTCGTCAACTCGATCGACGCCGACGGCACGAAGGACGGCTACGACATCCCGCTGACGAAGGCAGTCTGTGATACGGTCCCGACACCCGTCATCGCCTCCTCCGGCTGTGGCGGCCCGGAGGATATGTACGAGGTGTTCGAGGAAGCAGGCGCCGACGCCGGACTGGCCGCCTCGATCTTCCACTTCGGCGAGTACAGCATCCAGGAGACCAAAGAGTATCTCGACGAACGCGGCGTGCCGGTCCGACTGTAGCAGGTAGACGGGTGGCCGGAGAAAGCGCTCGCGTCCGCGGCATCCGCAATCGAATCTACCGGCGGGACAAGGTGAGTGCCTCGGGGGCTGTCCCCGAGGTACTTCACTGCGCGGCGGCCTCGAACGCCGCCGAGAAGTCGTCAACAGTGTCCTGAACGTTCCGTGACGCCTCGCCGAGGGCGTCCAGCGGGTCGACGCCGGCTTCGGTCTTGATCGAGAGAATCGGCTCGGTCTGGCCGCCAGACTGCTCCGGATTCATATCGTAGGTGGCGGCCGCGACACCCTCGGTTTCCAAAAGCGCACCTTTGATCACGTTCATGAACGTGTGGTCCTCCCCGGCGACCTCGATGCGGAGTTCCTCGTCGGTCTTGTCGATGACCCGCAGTTCCATACCCCTCCATTACCGGTGACGGCGTTTCAGTATTTCGTCTTCGGGAACAACTCCGAGACGTCCGGATCGGACTCGATCAGCCGGTACTCGTCGCCGTCGCGCTCGACGACGCCGGCGTGCGCCAGGTGATCGAGGTGCGCGAACGCTTCGCCGGGGCCGTGCAGGATGTGAATGTTTTCGAGTTCCCCGAAGAGGTGCGCGCTGACCGTCCAGGCGTCCGCGGGGCCGTGCTCGCGGAGGACGTCGACGACGCGCCGCGTCCGCTCGACGTGGTGGGCCCGGATGACCCGCGCCCGCGCTGCGGGGTCCCCGATCGGGTCGCGGTGCCCCGGCCACACACGGTCGAAGTCGCAGTCGATGAGCCGATCGAGGCTCTCGACGTACTGTTTGAGGGGGCGATCGACTCGCAGGTCCGCGCCGCCGACGTTCGGGGTGTACTGCGGCAGGATCGCGTCACCGACGAAGGCCTCCCTGCTCGGGTCCGTCGCGTCCCCGTCGGGCGCTCGCTCGAACGTGAATCCGACCTGTCCCGCGGCGTGTCCCGGCAGGTGGAGCACCCCGAGTTCGCCGTCCCCGGCGGCGACTCGGTCGCCCTCCCTGAGCGATTCGACCCTCTCCACCTCGCCGGTCATCGTCTCGAACTTCGCGCGGAACTCGTCGAGTTCCGCGAGTTTCTCCCCGGGGATGCCCCACTCCCGGAACCGCCGCTCTCTGAGCTCCTCGACGGCCGCTTTCGCGTCCTCGTCGCCGGCGATGAGCGGAACGTCCGCCTCGTGGGCGAACACGGCCGCGCCCGTCTCCGCCTGGAGTTCGCCCGCGAGGCCGCAGTGGTCAGTGTGCCAGTGCGTCAGGAGAATCCGATCGAGGTCCGAAAGCGCCACATCCGCCGCTGCGAGCCCATCGAGCAGGTCAGCGCGTACCGCCGGCATCGACGCCCCGACGTCGATCAGGGTCGTCACCTCGCCATCGAGGAGGTACGCGTTGTTCTGCCCCTCGAAGATGTTGTTCCCCAGCGGAATCCGGTGGACGTCCATACGACCTGAAGGGGAACGAACGACTATGAGAATTGCCATCCCGTTTGCCGAATTCCGCCTTCGATCGGCAGGGGTTCACAGCCCTGCGTCAGAGGATGAATCCAGTCCCGGCGTCGGCGAGGCGGGCCACCCCGGGGTTCGGTCGCCCGTCGATACGTTCAATCCGGACCGTCTCGAACGGGGTGCCAGGGGATGGACGACTTCTACGAGCTACTGGAGGTATCGGAGGATGCCTCGACGGCGGAGATCAACCAGGCCTGGCGCGAAAAGGTCCGGACGTACCACCCGGACCTCAACGACGATACGCGCGCGAACGCGCAGTTCAAGACGCTCAAGAAGGCTCACGAGGTGCTTTCAGACGAAACCGAACGCGCCGCCTACGACCGAATGGGGCACGCGACGTACGTGCAGAAACGGCTCGACGGGCTGCCGACGATGAATCTGTCGCGACCGGCAGATCGCGTCTCGGACGACGAATCCGCCGATCCTTCCGAGCGCGCGGGATCCACCACGGGAAAATCGCCATCGGGCGACAGGCGCGGATCGGCTTCCGACGACAGGGACAGATCGGCATCGGGCGACAGGCGCGGATCGGCTTCCAACGACAGGAATAGATCGGCATCCGGCCACAGCGATCGGTCGCGGGGACGGAATACGTGGCAGACAGCGGGAACGTCGCAAACAGCGGGAACGTCGGCTTCGTCGAACGCGGAGAGGGAACCGGGCGGAGATCCTGCCGAGCGGCGGGCCCGAGTGCGACGCCCGCTTTTGTACGGATGGGTCGGCGTCCTCCTCGCGGGAGCGCTCTATCTCGCCGGTCTCGAACGCTACCTCCGCGCGAACGGCGCCGCGGTGGCGGATCTGTGGGTCGCTGTCGGCGCCGACCCGGTGGCTGGACTGACCGCGACACACGGGCTCCTCGCCCCGGGCACGTTCGTCCTGCGGACTGCGACGGTCGCGGCGCCACCCTCGCTTCTGTTCCCGGCCGGTATCGGGGCACTGGCGCTGGCTTTCACGGCTGTGGTCCTGGCATTCGGTCGGGGAACTGCGTACCTCTATCTATTGGGTGCGGTCGCGCCACTGGCCGGACTCGCGGTCGGCCCGGCGCTTTCGCTCCCGGATGGGGCTGTGATCGCACTCCTCGTCGCGTGTCCGCTCGGCGCGACGGTCGTGTTTCTCGTCGACGCAGGCCGGGTGCTCTTTGGAAGCAATTAAACGGCTCGCGGTGGCACCCTCCGAAGAAGGGGCCACGGTGGCCCCTGACTGACCAAGCCACTGCGGAGAGCACCAGTCTCGCAGGTCCTTCTGTGACGCGCCTGGTGGAGTCGACCACGCGCGTCAAAGCTAGATTTGATAGATGGGCTCAAAAATACTTGGATAGAGCCAATATCGACCACTATTACTACTAGAAGTATCTGAATCTGATGATCTTATGCGGATATGATTCTTGTATTCAAATTCAAATCCTGAAACAGGGTGATCATCGGACGTTTCGGCTCCTTGGCAATCGACCGTGAGGATACCGGGCAGCGTGGGCGACGCTGCGGCGTTGTGTGATCTCCCTCACCGGACGAGATACGGGTCGTTGCCTGCGCTGAACCGGCCGAGATCGGCCTCTCGGCGAAAGTCCGTCTTCTGGAGGGCGGTGAGGGATTCGACGAGTCGATCGTGGTCTGCGTCGTCCCATTCCGCGGGATCCTTGATCGGATAGACGAGGAAACCGCTGCCGCGGATCTCCGTGGCGTGCAGTGTCTCCATATCGATCTCGGTTTTCCACGCCTGGGCAGTGTAGGTCTCGAGCACGTGCGCCGTCGCCCTTGCGCCCACCGGAAGGAGAACGTGGGCGGCGATCGCACGGAGTTCCGCATCGAAGAACCGTTCGAGGTCGTCGTAGGACGCCTCGGACGGCTCGCCGTCCTCGGGCGCGCACATATGTATGTACGAGAGATACGTCCGCGGCGATTCGGGCTGTTCCCCGGCGGTTTCGAGGAGCCCCGCCTCCACCAAGGTCTCCTGCAACCGGCGCCCTGCGTCGTTGGTAAACGGCACGCCAGACTCGACGCCGCCGTGAACCCCGGGGTGATCGCCGACCACGTGGAAATCCGCGTTAGCGTCGCCGTATCCCGGAACGAACCGCTCACACGGCGGCTGCATATCGAAGGGATTGCTTATCCGGTCAGTTACGTTCTCCACGATGGGATCGATAACAGCGGAGGCGTTAAATCGATACTGGGTCGTCACCCCGGCAATCCCGGCGGCTGCTACAGTTCGACGCCCGAGGGGATGAGGCTGTGTGACCGCAGGAGGTTGCCGTCGGCGTCGTAGACGAGGAACGTCTCTTTCTCGTAGACGACCGCCTCCTCGCCGTCGATCCGCACCTCGACGCGGTAGCGGCCGTCGTCGGCGTCGGCGGCGTTCCGCCCGTACTCCCGGGCGGCCCGGATGAAGGTGAGGACGTCGTCGGCGGATTCGTTGAGCTCGAAGACGAAATCACCGGTAATGCGGTTCGTGACGCTGACGACGCCGGTCGCGTCCGATTCATCGACCGGGTCCTGGAGTCGGAATGCGACGTCTGTCTCGCCCGCGTCGAGATACGACCCTGACGGATCCGAAAGCTGCCGCTCCAGTACGCCGCTGGGGCCGTGGAAATCGATCCGGACCAGCGGCTTCTCGGGGTCGCCGTCGTTTTTGACCCACTCGACGTTTTCGACGTCCAACTCGAAGTAGTCACGCCTCATTCCGTACTACGAGATTAGACGTCATCGGGTATGAACGTAACGCCCGCGTCAGACGGGACGTCGCCACGAATGCGAGTGTCCGATCCGACAACGTGTTTTTCGCTCCGGCGCTTGGGTCGGATATGGTCGAGCGATCGATCGCGATCGTCGGCGGCGCCGTCGCGGGACTCGCCGCAGCCGAACGGCTCGCGCCGCACGCCCAGGTGACGCTCTTCGAACGCTAGCCGTACGACGGGAAACGAGTCAACTGCGGGGAAGCGATCAACGACGCGTCGGTCGTTCCGCTGGCGAAGACGCCGGCGAACGGCTTCCGGAACGATGTCGACGGTTTCGATCTCCGGATCTACCGCGACCGGACCCACGGGCCAAGCGATGAACCGATCGCCACGGCCCGGTTCGACTGTCCGCTAGGGTATATCACCGACCGCGACCTCCTCGAACAGCAGTGGGCCGAGCGATTGGCCGACAAGGGTGCCGAGATTCGGGCCGACGAGGCGGTCAGTCCCGACGAGTTCCGGGAGCTGTGTCGGACCCACGACTACGTGATCGACGCCACCGGGCAGCCCTCGCTGTCGGTCCGGACGTTCGCCGATGCCGGCGCATACACGGGCAACATAGTCGCGCTCAACGCCGACGTTGAGGGCGACTTCGCCGGACTGGTCTCGCACCCGCGGACTTTCTTCGAGGGATACGTCGGCTACGCGTGGCTCTTTCCGAAGTCGGAGACACGAGCCAACGTCGGGATCGGGTGGGCCGGCGAGGAGCGACCCGACGACTACTTCGCGGCGCTCTCGGCCGCCTGTCGCCGCAACGGCATTCCCGTTCCGGACCGCGCCGAGACGAACGTCTACACCATCCCCCGGGTCCCAAGTCTCGATCCCGCAGAGACCTACCGTCCCGAGCGGAACGTGCTCCTCGTCGGCGACGCCGCCGGGATCGCAAACCGGTATCAGGGCGAGGGAATCGTCCAGGCGATCAGATCCGCCTACTGTGCCGCCGCCGCCATCATCGAGGGGCGGCCGGAGACGTACCCCGACCGTCTGTACGAGCTGATGCAACCGGAGTACCGGTTGGCACACCTGATGCGCGGCGCGTGGGTCGAACACGAGGATCCGGAGCTGCTCGCGGCCATCACCCGGACCCTCGACGGCCTGACGGTCGAGGCACTCACTCGGTCGCCCCGTCGCGTCGCTGTGCGACTCCTCCGTCACCCGACTGTCGTGTCCGTCGCTCCTGGCCGCGGGATGCTCTCACGCCTCCACGAGGCGTACACCGACAACTGGGAGTACACACGTAACGGCGTGATCCCCTGATTCGGGAAGTTGAGACTACAGTGGGTTTAGCGGGGCTGTGATGCGTGGTTTCGACCGAATTCGCGGCGAGAAACTACGTCAGATCGACTCTCAAGCGGCCTTCCTGTCGTGCTATCAACTATATCCGTGAATTTCTGAGATCACCGGCAGCGTTGCCACTTAGAAAGTCGGCATTAGCCCGGGATGAGCGGCTATCTACCCGATTCCGGTCTCCTTCTTCAGCAGCGTGAGCGTATTGTCGGCCGTCACGATTGGCGCATGTTCGTACTCGCCAGTCAGTTCGACCTGGACGAGCAGGTCAACAGCACGCCAGATCGAGTACAGGAGACACGCGAACGCGAAGTAGAAGAACCGAAGCACGAAATTCTTCGACGTGGTGGCAGCCATGAAGCGTTTGATCGACTTGTAGCCGCTTTCGATTTCCCACCGATAGCCGTACTCAGTGAGGTGTCCACTCCCTCTATTCGTCATGAACACCGAGTACTGCCGGTGATCGTCGTGTTCGGAGTTCTCTTTCCGACGGTAGATCAGCGTCGTCTCGTGCCATTCGTTCTTGCCCAGATGGAGCTTGCGGTCGGTTTCATACCGGTCCTGGTCGCGCTGGAGCAACCGCTTAGCCTGAGCCTTTTCGCTGGTCTGCATCCGCTTCGGAACGACGTAAGAGAGCCCGCGTTGGCTGATCATCTCTAAGACGTGCTGGCTATCGAACTCCCGGTCCATCAGCACGTTATCGACGTGAACGAGGTCCTCAGCCGAATCGAGCAAGTCTTCGACGATCTCCAGTCGTGCCTCCCCCTTTCGGACGGGGCGCGCGTCCAGCACGATTGGGACGGCATTGCCGACCAGCTGGACCGTCGCCCATTGATAGGCGTATTCGTCAGTTTGCTCTTTTGTCCCGATGATTTCGTCCTTGTGGCCCGTTCTATCGCCCGTGAAAGGGTCGGCTTCAGTAATGTCGATGGCGACGATACCGGCGCGGAAGAACTCCTCTGTCTCTGCGACCTCGTCGAGGAGGTACCGGATCGCCTGCCGGTACATCTCTCGAATCCGTTCAATAGAGAAATCTCGAATGTGGTCGCGGTGAGCGTGCCCGAGTGGTGTCCGCTCCCGCGTTGACTCGTGGACGAAACTGCGAGCACCCTCGTTTGCAGCCAGCCGCTCGCGCAGTCCGAGATACGTCTGTAGGTCCCAAAAAGCGTGCTCGTGGACCTCACAGCCCTCGCCACGATTGAGCGAGAACGCAGGGAACACGACACGGCTGACGTGCTCGGTGACTCTATCGGCGTTGTCCAGAATGGCTCGGTCGTCTGGAACCGATTCGTCCACGTCATCGCAACGAGCCGGGAGGATCTGCTCTGGTTCGCGGGGGACGGTGACGTCGGCGTTCTGCGCTTTGATGAGAATCGTTCGAGCCGCTTTCTGGACCGTCTCGCGAAGCTCATCGTTGAAGCGCGTGTGCCAGGTGCGCCAGAGTGTCGATTGGTCGGGAACGGCACCCAGCCCAAGACATTCACAGAGTTCGAGATGGCTTTCGAGGTACTCGCAGAGTGCGGTCTCGTGCTCCCACCCGTGGAGTTCCTTCAGAACGAATAACCGAAATAGTGTGTCAATCTCGTAGCGAGTTGGTCCCACGTAGCGGTCGTGTACGTTGAACTGAAAATACGCTAGCGGAAGTGAGCAAACGAACTTCTCAACTGACTCGTGGTGGACGTGATCGAACCAAGCTCCTGCGACGGCGCGAATATCCGACTCTAATCCGGCAAGTGAAGCGCGGTCATACAGCGGGTTTGAAGTATAGACTGGCCACTTGATAGTCGGTTGGCGAGCAATTCGACGGAAGACAGTCCGGCGTGACTCACGCGTCACACCCACATCAGGAGATAGCTGGAGAGGCTAAAGAGTCCGTCTAATCGGTGAACGAAATCAGTCTATGAAAGCCACCTCAGACCTCTGAAAAATTGATTCGAACTCAGGTCTGGCTCTGATAGAGGAGAACTAGGATGGCAAGTCCGATGAAGAAGTCCGGGAGAAACACGAAAGCGCCGATATTTGGGCGAGGGCGGAAGCCGAAGACGTTGTGTACTACTGGATTTGACGTACCCGCGTATAGGAGCAGCGCGAGGCTTAGCACAAGCAGGCTTGCTGTGTACTTGTTCGGAAGATCGCGATAAAGCTGCACGTAGATGACTGCGAGTGCCACCAGTAACACGAGGTTCAGGGTGGTAAAGAAAACCTCCATCCGAATGAGCAGTTCAACCTGGGAGGACAGAGCCCTCGACGGAGGGCCATGGGACGGAACTGATGTGAATAGTGCGACTAAGAGTGCGATACCACTCGCGGCGGTCGCACTCGCTACTGTCGTTCCAAGTGGACCCTTGATCCAGTTACGAATCATCATCAACTCCGGCCTGTTCCGCCACGTCTTCCATGATGTCGAGGTTGTTCATCATTCTGTCTGAGAGGAAGTACATCTGCCCGTAATTGTCACCCTCCGTGGTCACAATATTGCTCTCCTCGAGGACTTCGAGATGGTGCTGCACTGTTTTGTAGTTCAAACCTAGGTCATTCGACAATTGATTGGTGTTTCGTGGCTGGTCGTTGAGTGCGCGGAGGATACGAAGCCGATTTCGGCCTCCACGAGACCCACCAATGAGCCACCAGAGCAACTGCCGCATCTATCGAGTATTCATTTGGTCGGTGCAAATACATTCTGTCTCGGGCCGAACGATACTACGGCCTCAAATCAGTCACTAATCCAGGAGATAATCCGATCAGCGATTTCACCGTTATTGTCGTCTTGCATCATGAGATGTGTATTTCCGGATATCCCTTCGTCCGGAAGGCTAAGCAGCGTCGATGCGGGACTTGTCTCTCCTGCGAGCTCTGCAGTTGTCTGGGTCGCTTCCTTGCGACCAGTCTGCCCACGCTCGTCGACATAATCGCCATACACGCCCATGAACGGTGCATCACCACCCATCTCCGCCACAGTTTGCGGGTCAGTCGGCGCACCGACCGGCTCAACTGCGACGATCCGTTCAACGAGGTCCGGCGCAGCTTGTGCAACTGTGAATCCGGAACTACCGCCCGCTGAGTGAACGAGCAGCACTGCCGGACCAACACGGTTGAGAAGCGCCTCTAGGGCGGCAGTCTCTTGGGGTGGTGCGAACCGACTCCCACCGCCACCTCCGGTAGTCGACCCAGTCTGGGTTCCAGCTGCTGTCTCAGTGGAATCCGCAGGTGTGGAGTTCTGGTCGCCGCCACGTCCACCCGTCTGGCCCCCACTTTGTCTACCGCCACCTCCGCCACCAGTGCTAACGTATGCGGGGAATGACGCAACGAGTTGGTCGACCGACTCAACCGGGTATCGAACGTCCTCGTATGGGTCACCGACTTCAGGTCCGAACCCCCACGTCGGCCATGCTCGATCGATAGACCACCGAGAGAGTGACGCGGAGTCAGAGTTCTGGAGGGCAGCAGTGTCTAAGCCACCTGAATCGACGTTTCGAGGCGGGTTGAATACATACACTGGATGGCCAGCTTCGGCAAAGTACTCCACCCAGCCGCGTCGACCGTCAGGTGTCGTCCGGTAAATGTACGGTGACAATCCGAGGCCAGGCACCATTACGACGGGTGACTTGTCGGTGGCCGTATCGGGCCGTGTATATACGACTTCAGCACGTCCGTCGATGACTGTACTACTGCTTGTGTTTGCGTTGCCGACGTAGAAATTTCCGAACGTCGGAGAGTCGTCATTCTGTTGTTCGGATTGCGGAGAAGTCTCAGGAGAGGTCTGTGTATTGGTGTTCGGTCCGCTGTTGTCTGTTGTGCTATTGCACCCTGCGATAGTCGCAGCAAGTGCGACTCCAGTTGCGCGAAGAAACGCTTTCCGAGAGATGCCCGATGACATACAGATCGTACTGACCGGGGAACTGACTTAGTCGATTGCCGAAATCGGCCACAGGTTAGGCACAAATTCATTCCAGTTCATGCAGAACGCCCGATATTGACAAATGATGTTGGATTGGGATAATACTGTATCGCCCAGAGCGTATGCATTGAGAGCGCCAGTCTCAACTACTGCCTGATTCGATTTCATATTGCACTATGTAGTTTATTCCACCCAACGATAGTCGAGACCGGCCATTCCCCGGAGGCGCGCTCGGAAGAAGCTATCCGTGGTCGCGGACCGTCTCGAATTCGCCGGCAGCGACGCTGTCGGCGACGCTGTCAGCGTCGATATCGGGGATCTCTGCGGGGTATTTTCGTCTGAAGTACGAAATGATGTTCTCGACGTCCCGCGCGAGCAGTTCCCGGGCGTTTTCGTGATCGGTTGTGACTGCCTGCGGCCAATCGAAGATCGTCACGCCCCCTTCGCCAACGGCGACGTTGTACCCGCTCATATCAGCGTGGACGTACCCCGCATCGTAGGCGGTCGCCATCTCGTCGAGGATGAGATCCAAGACGCCGACGGCCTGTTCTTCCTGCAGTTTCGCCCGCTCCAGTTCGACGCCGTCGAGTTTCGCCATCACGATCGCGTGGCGGTTCTGATCGATCGGTCGAGGGACGGAGACGTCCGGATAGAGCGCTTCCAGGGCCTCGTACTCCCGTTCGGCAGCCTTTCGCGCGGTGTAGAGCCACGAGACGTGCTGGTTGTCGGCCGTGTAGTCGCGCTCCCGCATCACTTCCCGGAAGTTCGTGTACCCCTCGCGGTGAAACTTCAGCGCGAGCGGGCGGTAGGACTGCACCTCCAGCACGTCGCTCTCTTTGCCGACACCCAGGGGTGCGCCGACGCCTTCGATCGTTTCGCGTTCGGAGAAGGTCCGCAACGCGAGGGCGTCGTACCCTTCGGCAGTGAGGGTGTACCCCTCGTATTGAATCGTCTTTCGCTCGATCAACCCCCGGGTGGCACACCGATCGAGCCGATACTCGACTTCCTCGGGTGTGAGATTCGAGAGATCGGGAAGTTTCTCCCGGTTGACCCACTCCGAGAAGCGCATCCCCTGCTCGACGCCGGACAGCACGTAGAAATCCTCGGGTTCGAGTTCGGCCATTATGCCGGCGACGTTCCGCACCATACAGCAGGACAGGGTAGCGACGCGTAAAAGGGCCGCGAGTCCGGCTGCCGACGGAATGTATCGTATACCGCTATATCAAATCTACTCTCGCGTAGATGAGACTAGCATACCGCTCAGTCAGCGTCTCTGCTGGTAAACAGAGGAATGATGACAGGTCTTATTGCCCCCTCGCTCACAACATAGTATTGTGGAAAGCACACAAAACAATTCGGCGAGTCGGATCGGATCACTCACGCAACTCCAGTGGCTGGCAGTTGCGTTAGTCGTTATCACCGGGGCTCTCCACGTGTATGCTGGCGTCGTCGAGGGACGCATCCCCGTTGCACTCGCAGGCGTCGGCTATGCTGGTGCGCTTGTGCTATTTTTCCTCGACTTTCGGCGGCGACTGCTCTCTCTCGTTGGGATTCCGTATACCGCTGTCCAGATCCCGCTCTGGATCGTGGCCAAATCGGAGTATGGGGTGGTCGACTACGTCGATAAGGCCGTTCAGGTCGTCTTGATCCTCGTGTTGCTCTATCTCTACCTGAACACACCGTCCGAATCGGCCGGACACACGCGAACAGCAGCGAACTGAAGGGTCGATAGCGCTCTCAGTTCCAAAATACCGGAGTCGGATTCAGCTGCTTTCCGAAAATCGAGGTTCCGGTACCCGGCCGAAAGCGCGGACTGATTCTGTCGAGTAGCTATCTGTCCCTCCTCAGCACTCCGGTATACCGACGCCAGAGAACGGATGTCCGACAGTATGAACAAGCGAATGACGGTGTCCGAACCGTAGGTGAGGATCCACCGGACGATAGCACGGCTGGATCGTTCGTCGGCCGACGAAACCGCTTTTACACGCCGGCCGTAGCGTCGAGTATGGCTGACACAAGGGCTGGACCGCTCGCCGATCGGGAGTGGCGGCTGATTCGCGAGGATGCACGTAACGGGCCGATGCAGATGGCGCTCGACGAGATCGCCGCCGAGACCGCCGCCGACGGCGGGCCACGTACGGTCCGGGTCTATCGCTGGCAGCCCAGCACCCTCTCTTTGGGCTACGGCCAGGATCCAGAGACCGTCGACTGGGACCACTGCGCGGACGCCGGGATTTCGGTCACGCGGAGACAGACCGGCGGCGGCGGCATCTACCACGACGTCGACGGCGACGTCTCCTATTCGATCGTCGCGCCGAAGGCCGAACTCCCGGGCGATCTGCTCGACGCGTATCACCTGCTCTGTGAACCGATTCTCAATGCGTTCGATCGGCTCGGGATCGACGCCGACTACGTCCCGGAGTCGATTCCGGAGATCTGGTCGCCGGCGTGTTACCTCCGCGCGCTCCATCCCGCCCACGATATCGTCGCCGAGGGCCGGAAGATCAGCGGCAACGCGCAGTATCGTCGCCGCGAGGCGGTCATCCAGCACGGATCGCTGACGTACTCCGTCGGAGCGGCCGCCCACCTCGCGGTGTTCGACGGCCACGACGTCGACCCCGCGGAGTTCCGCGAACGGGTCGTCGGCGTCGACGAACTCGCCGACGTCTCGCGGCCCGAGATGGTCGACGCGGTCGAATCTGCGCTCGGCGAGTGGGCCGACGCCGCAGACGGATCGTGGACCGACGACGAACTCGAACGGGCACGCGAGCGGGCCGACGAGAAGTACGCCACCGACGAGTGGGTCCGGCGTCGGCCGGAAGACCGCTCCTGATCGGTCCGTCGACGGGTCGCTGCCGACTCCGAAGTCGCTTTACTCCCGGGGCGACTGTGACGCGGTATGCGAGTTGGAGCACACGAGTCGATCGCCGGCGGCGTCGCAAAGGCCGTGGATCGACAACTCGACGACGGCGGCAACTGCGGACAGATCTTCACCCACTCTCCCCAGGTCTGGCAGAATCCCGACCTCGACGAGGACGACGCGGCGACGTTCCGCGAACGTAGCGCCGAACACGACGTCGGCCCCTGGGTCATCCACTCCTCGTACCTCGTGAACCTCTGTACGCCCAAAGACGGCCTGCGGGAGAAGTCGATCGATTCGATGCAGCGGGAGGTCGACGCCGCGGCGGCGCTCGAGATCCCGTACGTGAACGTCCACCTCGGAGCGCACACCGGCGCTGGCGAACAGCAGGGACTCGACAACGCGGTGTCGGCGCTCGACGAACTCGACATCCCCGACGACGTCACCGTCCTCGTCGAGTCCGACGCCGGATCGGGCACGAAACTCGGCGACGACTTCGCCCACCTGGGGTACGTGCTCGAAGAGAGCACCCAGGATCTGGAAACCTGTCTGGACACCGCTCACGCCTTCGCCGCGGGCTACGACCTCTCGACGCCCGAGGGCGTCGACGAAACCTTCGAGGAGTTCCACGCGGAGGTCGGCCTCGACAACCTGGCCTGCGTCCACCTCAACGACTCCAAACACGAATGTGGAACCAACAAGGACGAACACGCCCACATCGGCGAGGGGCTGATCGGCGAGCCCGGGATGCGCGCGTTCGTCAACCACTCCGCGGTCGACGACGTGCCGCTGGTGCTGGAGACGCCGAACGAGGACGACAAGGGCTTCGCCTGGAACATCGAGCGGACCCGCGACCTACGCGAGGAGTAGCGCGCGTGCGGCAGTTCTCGCCGGAGTATCTGCGGCGGACGCGTCAAGGACTGTGGGACGGCTCCCGTGAGGCACTCGACCCCCTGTCGCTCGCCGACCGAAAGCGGATTCTCGACGCCGGCGCCGGAACCGGCGAACTCGCGCGCGTCCTCGATGCCGAATCGCCGGGGCAGGTGGTCTGTCTCGACGCCGACCCGGACCTGCTCTCGGTGGCCCACGGGGAGACCGGCCTCGACGTCGTTGTCGGTGACGCCACACGGCCGCCCTTCTTTCGAGACGCCTTCGATCTGGTCGTCTGTCAGGCCCTCCTGGTCAACCTCCCGGACCCGGTGGCTGCGCTTCGTGCGTTCCGGGAGTGCTCGACGGACCTCGTGGCCGCCATCGAACCCGACAATTCGGACGTCGGCGTCGACTCGACCGTCGCCGCGGAAGTCACGCTGGAGCAGCGCGTCCGCGAGGCCTACATCGCGGGCGTCGAAACCGACGTCGCGCTCGGCGATCAGCTCCCCTCGCTGTTCCGCGAGGCGGGGCTGACCCCGGTCGCGACCCGCCGGCACTACCACCGGAAGGTGATCGAACCGCCATACGACGAGGAATCGATGGCGGCGGCCGCCCGGAAGGCACGCGGCGACGCGCTCGTCGAACACGAGACGGAACTCCGGCGGGCGCTATCGCCCGACGAGTACGACGTCCTCCGCGACGAATGGCGGGAGATGGGCCGTGCCGTCGTCGAGGCGATGCGCGAGGGAACGTACCGCCGCGCCGAGGTGGTCCCCTTCGACGTCGTCGTCGGCCGCGTCGACGGCGGGGCGTAGCCCTGACGGCGCGCGGAACGAAGCGCAGACGGGAGACCGTCAGACCACGTCGCCGCGAACGGTCCGCCCGGACTGTGTCGCGCGGTACTCGCGAAGCGTCTCGGCGGCCTCGTCGGCGACCTCGGAATCCAGCCCCAGCATCGACAGCGACTCCGAGAGGGTCGGGAAAACGAGTTCGCCGCCGCGGAGCTTTTTTAATGCCGAGTCCGAATGCTGTCCCTCGGCGTACAGACAGACGCCGCGAGGGTCCAGAATCTCCTCGTAGGCGTCGCGGGCGACGGCGCCTTTCAGCCGCTGTCGCACGTTGTCCTCGAATGAGGCGTTGCACACTTCCAGGTGGATCGGCTCGTCGTCCGGCAGGAGATGCGCGGCGAGACACTTCTCGGGTGCGGCGTGGCCGCTGCCGTTCGTCCGCACGCGGTCGGGGTACGCCTCGGCCCACGCCGCGGAGACGCTCTGGCCGATGCCTTTCACGCCGTGCGTCGCCTCGAACTCGGCGCCGGCCTCGCTGTCCCCGCCGAGGAGTAGATCCTTCGTTACGTACACGTTCAGGCGCTCGACGGGGTCGAGCCCCAGGGCGACGTCGCCGTAGACCCAGACCTCGCGGACGGGCACCGGAAGCGGCTCCGAATCGACGGCGTCGAGAATCGCTTCGACCCGATCCAGCGCGTTCGCACGGTCCATACCCGGGTGTCGCCCCGTGTAGAGGAATGCGTTTCGGCGGCGGCAGGGAGGTTCCCCGTGCATCGTCAGCGCGCAGTTCCGGAGGTGTTTTTACTGACCTTTCCTTAGCCCTACTCGGCACCTCGGGGGTGTCGATCGATCACCGTTTCGGTGACCTCTCGGGGCAACACAGCCCGGGGTGCCTTCCCCCATCCCCCTCTCCCCCCTTTGGTGGGTGTCACACGTTCCCTTTGTCGGATAGACACCCTTTCCGAGACGAAACCGGTATCCTCCCGCGTCGCCAACGCCGAATCGATGGAGTGCGACAAATGCGGCCGCGACGCCGTAATGCACGCCGGCTACTCGGGTGCACACCTCTGTGAGGAGCACTTCCGCGCGTCGGTGGAAAAGCGAGTGCGCCGGCGGATCCGGCGGGACGGACTCGTGCCGCAGGACGCCTCGCCCGACGACCCCGAACAGTGGGTGCTCGGCCTCTCCGGCGGCAAAGACAGCGTCGTGCTCGCACAGATTCTCGACGAGACGTTCGGCCGCGACCCCCGGATCGAACTCCTCGCCCTGACGATCCACGAGGGGATCGAGGGCTACCGCGACGAGAGCGTCGACGCCTGCGTCGAACTCGCAGCGGAGCTGGACCTCCGCCACGAACTCGTCTCCTACGAGGAGGAGTTCGGCGTCCGGATGGACGACGTCGTCGAGGACGACCCCGAGGGGATGGCGCCCTGCGCATACTGTGGAGTGTTCCGCCGCGACCTCTTGGAGACCTACGCCGCGGAGTTCGACGCCGACATCCTCCTGACCGGCCACAACCTCGACGACGAGGCCCAGACGGCGCTGATGAACGTCTTGGAGGGCGACGTCAAGCAGATGGCCAAACACTTCGATGCGAGCCTCGGGCCGTTCGACGAGCGCACCGACGACGCGGGCTTCGTCCCGCGGGCGAAGCCGCTCCGCGACGTGCCGGAAAAGGAAGTCGCGCTGTACGCACAGCTGCGGGAGTTGCCGGCGCACATCACCGAGTGTCCGCACGCCTCGGAGGCGTTCCGCGGCGAGATCCAGGAACTGCTCTTGAAACTGGAGGAGAACCACCCCGGAACGAGACACTCGATCGTCTCCGGCTACGAGGAACTGGCGTCGATGGCGGCCGATCGGTACCGCGGCGAGTCGACGCCGGAGATGGAAGCGTGCGACCGCTGCGGCTCACAGACGACCGGGGACGTCTGTCGGAAGTGTCGACTGCTCGAATCGCTCGCGGCGACCTGAGCGGTTCCGGCAGCAACGTCGGGGACGCTCGCGACGATTTACCCGACGCTGGCGGCGACGGAGACGTCACTCACGACGAGCGGTGCCGAAGAATCCGCGTTGCGACAGCACGAACGGAGTGACCGACTGGAGACAACGGGCCGGATTGCGGTGTCCGTTCGGGGCGTCTCGGATCGTTAGCGGATGACGTCGAGTCCGTGCTGTTTTTCGCGCTTCTGTTCCCCGCCGTCGGACTGCCAGGAGCGACCCGATGCGGTCGAGCCGCCGGAGCCGTTACCCGGCACTTCGACCTCCTTGCCGCCGTCGAACTCCGAAGCCTCGAGGCTCTGTCGGGATTTGTCCGCCTGCTTCTGCGTCGACGGCCCGAGCACCTGCGCCGACTGGACGCCGGTCATGATCGCCATCACACGGACTTTCCCCTTGTACTCGTCCTGGATGCGGGCGCCCCAGATGACGTTGGCGCGAGCTTCGAGCCGTTCCGTGATGTTGTTCGCGATGCCCTCGGCCTCCTTCAGCGTCAGGTCCGGTCCGCCCGTGATGTGGACGAGACCCCCGGATGCGCCCCGGTAGTCCACGTCCAAGAGCGGGTGGTTCATCGCGTCGTTGACGACCTCCTGGGTCTTGTTTTTGTCCTGGGTCTCGCCGACGAGCATCACCGCGACGCCGCCCTGGTCCATAATCGTGGACATGTCGGCGTAGTCCAGATTGATGAGCGAGGGCTGGGTGATGGTCTCGGAGATCCCCTTGACCGTCTCGGCGATGATCTGATCCATCACCGAGAAGGCCTTGCCGATCGGGAGGTTCGGGACGTAGTCGAGCAGCCGGTTGTTGTCGAGGACGATGATCGAGTCGGCCTCGTTGCGGAGCTTCTCGAGCCCCTCCTCGGCTTTGACTGTCCGGGCGCGCTCGACGTTGAACGGCGTCGACACCATCCCGACGACGATCGCACCCTGCTCTTTGGCGATCTTCGAGACGACCGGCGCAGCACCGGTGCCGGTGCCGCCGCCCATCCCGGCGGTGACGAACACGAGGTCGGCCCCGTCGAGGACCTCCTTGATCGTCCCCTGGGCCATCTCGGTCGCCCGCTCGCCCATCGAGGGGTCGCCGCCGGCGCCGAGCCCCTGCGTCAGGGACTTGCCGACGAGGATCTTCGTGTCCGCCTCGACCATCTTGAGGTGCTGTTTGTCGGTGTTGATCGCGACCGTGTCGGCGCCGTCGACGCCGATGTTGTACAGGCGGTTGACGGTGTTGTTGCCGGCGCCGCCGGCGCCGACGATGACGATTCGGGGGCTCCCGAACTCGTCGTCGTTCCCGGCCTCGGCGGCGGTGTCACGCTCCTCCTCGTCGCGCTGCATGGCCTCTCTGACAATATCTTGCATCGTCTTACACCTTGGCCCACGTTCGTTTCGCCGCCGAGTCGCGTCCCTCGGTCTGTTGTTCGTTGAGCATTTCACGGACGGCCGAGCGGATCGCTTCCGATCGGTTCGGGAACTCCCCCGTCTCGACCATCTGTTCGACCTCCTCGATCTGCTGCTTCGGAATTCGTAGTGTCACACGCTCCATTGTTGCATTCCCCCGGTAAGACGGCGCGCACGTCCCGTGCGAACGTCCTACACCTCCGAAAACGGAAGACAGCGGACCTTTCCCCCGCTTCCGTCGGATCTGTAAGACGACCGTCTTACGCAGCAGATACCACAGACCGATGGCTTATAAAGCTAACGACAGTTGTAAGACAAAACCCCGCGACCGGCGCATACGGGAGTTTCAACCCTGTTTACGTCCGTTCCAGGACGTCGGCAGCGGAGGTCCGGCGCCCACAGCTGGGGCAGAACGCCCAGTCGGACCGGAGCTCGTCCCCGCATTCACAGAACACGCGGTGTGACGCTTTCTCCCCGCAGTTCGGACAGTATACGTGGTCGGCGGAAACCGTCTCACCACACTTGTCGCACGTCTTTGATCCGCCCGCAGACGGTTCCGCTTCTGGCGGCGTCTTACGCTCAGGCTCCTGCGCCGTCGACTCCTCGACGGCGGCGTTTTCGTCGGTTTCAGCCGCGTTTACGCCATCGACGGTGACGTTGACGTTGAGATCCCGGGTTTCCGGCGGGCGCCGCCTGGCGACGGGTTCGTCGAGGCGCTCGCTGACGAGTTCATCAAGGCGCTCGCCGACGAGTTCGTCGACGCGCTCCCGTATGACCTCGTCGATGGTGTCGGTCCCGCCGAGGGCCGACTGGTCGGACGGGCCGGGGTCGCCATCACGGTCCGCGCCGTCGAGGTACTCCCGAAGGGCCTCGCGCATCGCCTCGCTTTTCGAGGCGTCGAGCGACTCCAGTCGCTCAACGAGATCATCGTCGGCGCGGAACGTGATCTTGCTCATCGACCGTACCATATGCAACCTACCATATCAATCTTCCCCTCGTGTCTGACAGTTGTCATCCGCGCTGTCGGACAGCCGCGACCCCGTCTGTTTCGCTTGGTTGCCCCCCGTCGACTCCGGCAAATTCAAGTCGGCTTTCGCCGATTCAATCGTCGTGGCAGTAACGTTCGATCTCTTCGGTACCCTCGTCGACGTCGACCGGCCGGAGGACCCCGCGGCCGCAGTAGCGTCCGCGCTCCGCGACCGCGGGGTCGAGGTGCCCAGTGACTGGCAGGCAGCGTACACCGAGCAGCACATCGACGCGCCCGACGGTGCCGAGGTGCTGCTCCCAGTGCACGTCGCCGCCGCGCTCAGGTCCCGGGGCGTCGACACGCCTGATAGCGCTGTCCGGAACGCTGTGGTCGCCGCGTTCGATCCTGCCGTCGACACACGAGCGGGCGCGGTCGACGCCATCGCGGCCGCGGCGGAGGCGGGGCCAGTCGGGCTCCTCTCGAACTGTGCGGTCCCGGAGCTCGTCGGCCGCACTCTGATCCGGTCGACGCTCGATCGGGACGCCTTCGACGCCATCGTGACGAGCAGCGGCTGCGGCTGGCGCAAACCCCACCCGAACATCTTCAGGACGGCCGCCGACGAACTCGGCGTGGCGCCCGAAGCGCTGTGTCACGTCGGCGACGACCCCGCGACCGACGGTGGGATCACGTCCCTCGACGGGACCTTCCTGGACGTGAGCGAGCGGAACCTCGAAGCGCTGGCAACACAACTCAGAAGGGAAGGAGTGCCGGAGGAATGACAGTCGGTGAGACGGCCAGCGACAGAAGGCCGGGCACCGACGGGGGCGAGTCCGGATGCCGGTGACGGCGACAGTCGCCATCGCCCTCGCGGCCGGCTTCGACGCTGTCTTGGGAGAACCGCCGACGCGAGTCCATCCGGTCGCGCTGCTCGGCCGTCTCGTTGCGCGTGTCGACCGCGGCGACGGGGGTGGCGAGAGAAACGACGGAATGGAGAGCGACGGCGACAGACCCGGTGGCGATCCCGTGTGGTCACGCCCGCGACTCGTCGGGCTTCTTGTCGCCTTCGTCCTCCCGCTTTCTTTCGCCGCCATCGCGGCTGGTTTCGTCGCGGTCGGCGCGTGGATAAACCACTGGCTCGGGGCGGTCGTCGCCGCCGGTGTGCTCTTTTCGACGACCAGCCTGCGATTGCTCCTCGCCGAAGCGCGGACGGTGATCAGCGAGAGTGACGCGGACCTCGCGGCCGCCCGCGTCGACCTCCGCGCGCTCGCTGGTCGCGATTCTGATGACCTGAACCCCGCGCACGTCCGCTCGGCAGCCGTCGAGAGCCTCGCGGAGAACCTCGCCGACGGGTTCGTCGCCCCGCTTTTCGCGTTCGCGCTCGGCGCCGTGGCGGCCGCCACGCTCGTCGGTCCCGGCGTCTCCCTCCCACTCGCCGCAGCGGCGGCAGCCTGGGTGAAAGGCGTCAACACGCTCGATTCGATGCTGGGGTATCGCTCGAAGCCGGTCGGCTGGGCGTCCGCGCGACTCGACGACGCCGTGATCTGGCTCCCGGCGCGGCTCACGGCACTGCTCATAGCTGTCGCTGCCGGGGCACCGACGCTCGTCCTCCGGCGTCGAGTTCGCGGGCTCGCTCGTCGCCCCGCGTCGCCCAACTCCGGGTGGCCGATGGCGACGATGGCCGCGCTGTTGCCCGCGCGACTGCACAAACCAGGCGTGTACGACCTCGATCCGCGGGACTCGGCCCCGCTTCCGGACGTCGCGACGGCGGCGCGTGCAGTTCGGATGACGCGGCGCGCGGGGATCATCGCGGTCGGCGCCGCGGGGGTGCTCGCGTGGTTCTGACCGCGCTCCGCGGCGCGCTCGGCTTCCTCACCCGGCTGCCGGTCGGCGGCGACGAACGGTCCTGGGAAGCGTTCCGGCGCACGCCGGTCTCGATCGTCTTGGCGGGCTACGTCGTCGGCACCCTCGCCGCGCTCCCGCTCTTGCTCCCGATTCCCGTGCCCAGCGCGGCCGCGCTGTACCTCGTGACGCTCGTTCTCCTCACGGGCGTCACCCACGCCGACGGCCTGGCGGATCTCGGCGACGCTGCGGCGGTCCACGGCGGCGTCGACGTCGCTCGCCGCCGGGAAGTGCTCAAAGACGCGGCGACGGGTGTCGGCGGCGCGCTCGCGGTCTCGCTCGCCTTCGTGACGCTCGGCCTCGGTGCACTGGGGCTGGCTGGCACCCGACCCCGCGTCGCGTTCGCCCTCGCGCTATCGATCGAGGTTGGTGCAAAAGCGGGCGTCGCGACCCTCGTCTGCGGCGGAGAGGCCGCCCACGAGGGACTCGGGAGCGCGCTGACCGAGGCAGCGACGCCGACCGCCCTGTTGCCGGTCACCGTCGCCGTCCTCCCGCTCTTCGCGCTGGCCTCTCTCACGACGGTCGGCGCGCCGGCCATCGCCGCCGCACTCCTCGCGCCCGTCGCAGTCGCGTGGCTCGTCGGCCGCTGGGCCGCGGGCGCGCTCGGCGGGATCTCCGGCGACGTTCTCGGCGCGGCGAACGAACTCGGTCGGGTCGCGGGGATCCACGCGGGGGTGATCGTGTGGACGCTCTCGTGATGTGCGGCGGGCGCGGGACGCGGCTCCGCGAGGGAGTCGACGGCGATCGATCTGGCGAGGGCGCCAGTGACGGCGAGGGGGGGCACCCGACTGACGACGAGAAACCACTCGTCGAAGTGGCGGGCCAGTCGATGCTCTCGCGGGTCGTCGAGGCGCTACGAGGGAGCCGGGTCGGCGAGTCCGGAACCGTCCACGCGGTCGTCTCGCCGCAGGCGCCGCAGACCGCCGAGCGCGCTCGCGATCTGTCGCTCTCGGTCGTCGAGACGCCGGGCGACGGCTACGTCTCGGACCTCGGTACCGCCCTCGACGCGGTCGGCCGTCCGGCGCTCACCGTTCCCGCGGATCTCCCGCTGCTCGCACCGGAACACGTCGACGACGCCATAGCGCGGGCGCACGAAAGGAGTTCAGGGGGCGGGCCGTCCGCGACGGAACCAACGAAGGGGCACCCAACCTCACTCACCGTCTGCGTCCCGGCCGCGCTGAAACGCCGTCTCGGCGCCTCTGTCGACACCGCCTTCGAGCACGACGGCCGGGAAGTCGCCCCGACGGGGCTGAACGTCGTCGCGGCCGACGACGACACCGTGGCGTTGACGTACGACGCGCGCCTCGCGGTCAACGTGAACCGGCCCGCCGACAGAGCGCTCGCGGAGGCCCTATGCGGGTGATCCTCGTCGCGGGGACGACCCGTACGGCCGAGGTCGACGGCATCAGCGCCGCCGGTGCCTCGCGCGACCTGCTCGTCCACACCCCGAGCGCCGACGCCGAGATCATCACGTACGGCGACACCGTCCGCGCGCCCGTCACGCCAGTGAGTCCGTCAGGATGTCCGACGCCCGCGGTCGTGACGCGCGCTGTCCGGGAACTACTGGGATTCGAGGTGACCGTCGTCGACGGCGGCCTCGCCCGCCCGACGGGCGCGCCGACAGTGTCAGTGGGCGCGCGGCCCGGCCGCGACATCCGCGAGGCAGATCCTGTCCGGACGGCGCCCGGAGCGTTCACCGCCGCCCGGCGGTTCGGTCGAGCGCTCCCGGACGACCGGATCGTCATCGGCGAGACGATCCCTGGCGGAACTACCACGGCGATGGCGGTGCTGCGCGCGCTCGGCGAAGACGTCGTCCCGTCGACGTCCTCTTCGCTGCCGGAGAACCCGGTGGACCTGAAAGAGCGCGTCGTCGCGGCGGCGTTCGACGCCTCCGACATCGAACCTGGCCGGGGCGGCCACACGCCCGAACTGGCTGTCAGATTTGTCGGCGATCCGGTGCTGGCCACTGCGGCAGGGCTCGCCGCCGGGGCGCTCGAATCCGGCACGGCGGTGGTCTTCGGCGGCGGGACCCAGTTGCTCGCGGTCGCCGCGCTCGTCCGCCACGCGGGCGTCCCTGACCGCGCGACCCTCGCGACGACGTCGTACCTGGCCGCGGACGTTCCGGAACTCGCGGACGCCGCGGCGGCGCTGAATCTCGATCTCGTGGTCTCCGATCCGGGCTTCGACGCGCCCGCCGCGGGACCGCTCTCGGCCTACGCCGACGGCGTCGCGAAGGAGGGCGCGGCGATGGGCGGCGCACTCCGCCTCGCCGACGAGGCGGGTCGACTGGGCGACGTGACCGACGCGGCGCGGACGGTCTTAGACCGAGTCGACGGCGACCGGCCGGAGGGAGAGGGGCCGGATCGAGTCGACGGCGATCGACCGGAACGGGAGGAACCCGACCGTGGACCCTGACCGCGTCGCCGCCGTCGACCGCGTGCCCCACGGCGGCAGCGGCGACGCGGACCTCGTGGACTTCAGCGCGAACACGAATCCAGTCCGGCCGGCGGGCGTCGCCGACGTCTACGAGGCGGCGCTGGCAGATGCGACGCGCTACGCCGACGACTTTGCGGCGTACCGCGCGGCAGCGGCTGATTACGTCGACTGCGATCCCGGCGACGTGGTCCCGACGTCCGGCGGCCTCGCGGCGCTGCGGCTGGCCTTCGGCGTCACCGTCGCGCCCGGCGATCGCGTGCTGGTTCCGGAGCCGAGCTTCGGCGAGTACGCCCGTGAGATCCGACTGCAGGGCGGCGACCCCGTCGGCGTCGCCCACGAGGACCTCCTCGCGGCGGATCCGGAGGAGTACGCCGCGGTCGTCGTCTGCACGCCGAACAACCCGACCGGCGACCTCGTCGACCCCGACACGCTCCGGGGGTTCCTGGACGACTGTTGCGCGGCGAACACCCCGCTGATCGCCGACGAGGCATTCCTCGATTTCACTACTGCGCCGAGTCTCGCCGGCGAACCGGGCGCCATCGTCGCCCGCTCGCTGACCAAGATGTTCGGCCTGCCGGGGATCCGCGCGGGCTTCGCCGTCGCGGTCGGCGACCTCGGCGAGCGCCTTCGGGCGGCCAGTCCCCCGTGGGCGCTCTCGACGCCCGCCGCTGCTGTCGGCGAGCACTGTCTCCGCCAGGAGTCTTTCGTCGAGCGAACGCGGGACCGAGTCGACCGCGAGCGCGCCCGGATGCGCGAGGCGCTGTCGGCCGCCTACGACGTCGATCCCTCGGACGCGCCCTTCCTGTTGCTCGACGTCGGGGACGAGTCGGTGGATACCGTGATCGACCGCGCACGCGAGGGCGGCGTCGCGATCCGTGACGCCCGGACCTTTTCAGGATTGGATTCGCACGTGCGCGTGGCCGTGCGCCGCCCGCACGAGAACGATCTGTTGCTCGATGCTTTGGTAGACAGATGATGTGGCTCGACACGCTGGTGGACCGATGACCGACTCCACCGACGCGGATGGACCTGACGGTGACCCGATCTTCGAGTCGACCGTTCGCTCGGAGGTCTGCCGCCTCGCTCGACCTGGCACCCGCTGGCTCTCGACGGGTCACGACGGCGGCGAATCGCGTGCGGACGCCGCCTACCTCGTGTCGGTCCCCGACGGCTGGGACGACGTCGACGTGTCCGACTACGTCCGACGCCGTCGGCGGGAGGCCGGGTTCGACGGGCTCGACGGATCGACCGAACCCCCTCCCGACGTCCCGGTCGACGCCGCTCCGGCGCTCCTGACCGGCGTTTCGATGCGGCACGCCCACCGTGCGCGACTCGGTCCCGCCGAAGCGGTCGTCACCGCGGGACTGAACAACCCCGCGGCGCTCCCGATTCCGGACGCGGCCCGAGCGTCGTCCTCGGACGGCATCCGGAACTCCGCCACCGACGGCGAGGGAACGGGGGAATACCGAGGTGAGGGTGCTGCCGGTGACACAGACCGGCCGCGCCCGGGGACCGTCAACGTCGTCGTCGGGACGACCCGCTCGATGGCACCGGGGGCGCTCGCGAACCTGGTCGCCGTGGCTGCGGAGGCGAAGGCGGCGACGCTGCTTGCGCGGACCGGCTTCCCCGGGACGACCTCGGATGCTGTCCTGGTCGGTTCTGATCCCGCGGGCGAGCAGGCCGGGTTCTCGGGGAGTGCGACCGCAGTGGGTGCAGCTACCCGAGCCTGCGTCCGCGACGCGCTGCTCGCGGCACTGGACTCGCGGTACGTCGAGGAGTCGCCGCCGTCGTCCGTCGAGGCGGCCGCGTACGGCGTCGTGACCGACGAGCGCGCACGAGTGGAACGGGTCGCCGACGGCGAGGTGGAGTCCGCTGTCGGCGAGACAGCGGGCACCGTCGGCGACGCGGACGAAACGACTTAACCGATAGCGCTGCCGATATGTCTCCGATGACGACCGATGCGGTGCCCTCGGACCTCCCTGGCGTCGTCCTCGCCGGGACGGCCTCGGGGGTGGGCAAGACGGTCGCGACGCTCGCGGTCTGCCGCGCGCTCGAACGCGCCGGTCGGACGCCGGTCGCGGCGAAAGCCGGGCCGGATTTTATCGATCCGAGTCACCACGCCGCCGTCCTGGGCCGCCCATCGCGGACGCTCGATCCGTGGCTGTCGGGGGAGGCGGGCGCCCAGCGGAGCTACGCCCGCGGCGCCGAGGACGGCGACGTCTGTGTCGTCGAGGGGACGATGGGGCTCTACGACGGCGACGTGAGCACCGCTGCCGTCGCCGACGCCCTGGACCTGCCGGTAGTGCTCGTGGTGGACGCGACGACAGGAATCGAGAGCGTCGCCGCCACGGCGCTCGGATTCCAGCAGTACGCCGAGCGCGCGGGCCACGACATCGACGTCGTCGGCCTCCTCGCTGCCCGGGCGCGCGGCGGTCGACACGAACGGGGGATCCGCGACGCGGTCGAGGGGCTCCGGTACGTGGGGCGGACGCCCCCGCTGGACGGCCTTGCGGTTCCAGACCAGTACATCGATCCCCGGTTCGACGACGACCCGCCGCTCTCGGACGATCTGGTCGACGCCGCGGCGCGGGGCATCCAGACGGGGACGTTGCTGGATCTCGTTCACGCACCCAGTCTCGACACCGCGCCGTCGCTTCGGGCGGACGACGAGACCGGCCTCACGGTCGCCGTCGCGGCCGACGCGGCCTTCCGGTTCGTCTATCCGAGCACGCGCCAGCGGCTCGCTTCCCGCGCCGCTGTTACGCCGTTCTCGCCCGTCGCCGGGGATCCCGTCCCCGAGTGCGACGTGGTCTACCTACCGGGAGGGTATCCGGAGGACCACGCCGCCCGGCTCTCGGCGTCGGGGACGCTGCTCGAACTCGCGACGCGCGCGGCGGACGGCCTCCCCGTGTTCGGCGAGTGCGGCGGGATGCTCGCCCTGGGGGAATCGCTGACCACGACGGACGGCGACACCCACGGGATGGCCGGGATTCTCCCGATCGAGGCGCGGATGCGGGAGCGACCGGTGGGGCTGGACCACGTCGGGATCCGGGCTCGCGAGGATTGCTTGGTCGCGCCCGCCGGGGAGACGCGTCGCGGACACGAGTTCCACCACTCCTCGGCGACGGCCGCGCCGGACGCAAACTACGCCTTCGAGATGGTTCGTGGGGCCGGACTCGACGGCGTCAACGACGGCGTCTGCGAGTACCGGACGCTCGGGACCTACGCGCACTTTCACGTCGGCTCCGGCGCGTTCGACTACCTGCTGGAAACCGTCTGACACCGGCATCCTGCTGAAGACCGTCTGACATCAGCGTCCTGCAGAGAATTGTCTGATATCAGCGTCCTGCAGAGAATCGCCTGATATCAGCGTCCTGCAGAGAATTGTCTGACTGGGGTCGGAAGTCCCCTACCAGCCGAGTGCATCTCGCAGGGTTTATCCCGCCGCCACGGCTACGTCGCGGTACTATGGCCGACAACAAAGCGCGCTCGACCGGCAGTGCCGGGCGCTTCGGCGCGCGCTACGGGCGTGTGGCCCGCAGACGCGTCAAAGAGATCGAAGCGGAGATGCGGGATGCGACGGTCGACGACGACAGCGTCACCCGTCTGGAACCCGGCATCTGGAAGAACGACGAGACCGGCGAGGTCTTCACCGGCGGCACCTACCGCCCGCAGACCCCGGGCGGCACGCAGGTCCGCCGCTCCATCCGCGCCGCGCTCGGCGAGAGCGAAGAGCAATAACCGAGACCGCTAACGATGAGCTACAAGTGTTCCCGGTGTAAGCGCGACGTCGAACTGGACGAGTACGGCGGCGTGCGCTGTCCGTACTGCGGCCACCGCGTCCTGCTGAAGGAGCGCGCGCCGGACGTCAAAGAAGTCCCGGTCGAGTAACTTTCTTTTCGACGCCGATGGCGACCCCCGAACCCGCGGATTCCGGGGTCGAACACACTGCGGCGGTCGACTTCGAGTACGACACAGAGCGACGCGCACGCGCAGTCGCCGAGAGCATCGCGGTCGAGGTCGACGAGATCGACGACGCCCGCTCCGGTGCCGACATCGTCCGTGACGGTCGCGTCGTCCGTGTCGACGTCGCTGCCGCGGACCTCGTCGCGCTTCGCGCCGGGCTGAATACGTGGTTGCGGCTGGTCGCGGTCGCCGAAGAAGTCGTCGGCCTCGGAGAAAAGTCCGTTTCGAGTAGCGTCCATACCGACGCGACGGCCGAACCTCCGACGAACGATTCCCGGGACGACGAGTCGCCGACGGATGACCCTCCGACGAACGATCCCCCGGACACCGATCCACCGTCGGACGATCCCGCCGGAACGGGCGACTCCGGTCCCGACACGCCCGAACGACAGTAATCACCCCGCGGCGGGAGAATACGGGCCTTTTTCACTCCGCGTCCCCTCGCCGTGAGTATGCAGGGTAATTTACCGCCGGAAGCACAGGAGAAACTCGAGGAACTGCAGGATCTTCAGGAGACCGCCCAGAAGGTCGCCGCCCAGAAGGAGCAGGCCGAGTCGACGCTCAACGAGTCGAAGACCGCGCTCGAAGCGCTCGGGGACATCGACGAGGAAACCACGATGTACCGCGAGATCGGGGAACTCCTCGTCGAGACCGAGTACGACGACGCCCACGATGAACTCGAAGAGAAGGTCGACAGCCTCGAGGTCCGCGTCGAGCAGCTCGGAAAGCAGGAGGAACGCGTCGAAGAGCAGTTCGAGGACCTCCAGCAGGAACTCCAGCAGATGCTCCAGGGCGGCGGTGCCGGCGGCCCCGGCGGCGGTCCGATGGGTCCCGGCGGCGCCGGCGGCGCATAGATCGATGCCGACTGACGAGGAGGTCGTCCAGACGGCCGCCGAGGCCGCGGAGGGCGTGATCCTCGCTAATTACAAGCAATCGGAGCTGACCGACTTCGACGTGACCGTCACGTTCGAAGACGACGTGCTCGACGTCGACGTGTACGTCAACGCCCCCGACGAGGGGGACGATGCTCCGGATGCCGACGCCGTCGCCGACGAGGCCGCGCGGGCGGCCGCCGACGCCGTCGACGAACTGTTCGCGGCCGGCGCGGACGGTTCCGACTAACGGCCGACGGACGACGCGTCCGCGTGGCCGGGGTCACCAGGACTCCGAGGGAGTGCCGTTTGGCCTTCCGGTGGACTCCTGTGACAGAACACCATCGAGCCGCAGGTATCCCCTGGCGTGTTTGGTTCACTACTGCGAGGCGAACGAGTGGGCGTACGCGACGCCGACGGGCGAGTCCGCTCACGCGAAGAGGAAGATGAGGACGCTCACGGCGACCGCAGCGAGGATGACCGAGAGGGCGAACGCCCCGCCCATCGCGACCACCGCGTTCGCGTGGCTGGCGAGGCTCTCTGTCCGATCGTTGCCGAAGACGGTAACCGTCGCGCGTTCGACCGCCACGCCGGCCTCGACGGGTTCGAGATCCGCCCGGGCGTCGTCGACCAGTCCGCAGACGAGCGTCCGGAGGTCGTCCCGGTCGATCGCCGCGCCGACTTGGTTGTCGGCCTCGACGCTGTTGACGATGTGGGTGTCTGTCGTCATCACCTCCGCGGCGTCGACGGGGCCGTCGTCGGCCATCGCCTCGACGAGTTCGCCACGGAGCCCCGGCTCCATATTGTTCCCGTCGACGAGGACGTACGCCGTCTCGCGGCCGTCGACTGCCGTGACAGCGACGCGGACGCCGAGGGGGCCGATACCGTCGGTCGGCGTCCACGGTGTTTCGTCCCACGCGACGCCGAGTTCGAGCGGACCCGAGTCGGACGCCGCGAGCCGTTCTCCGGCGATGCCGGCCGCGCCGATCAGATCGAACGCGCGCGCCGACCCGGGCGTGACGTGGCCCAGGTCCGGGCCGTCGAGCCCGTCGTTGGAGTTGTGGGCGTCGACGAGCACGACGTCGTCGAGGCCGCTCGTGCGGGCCTCCGCCGCCGCCGAGAGCCCGACGCCGTACTCGATGTCGTCGGCGAACCCCGGCGCGTACGTCGACACCAGGAGGGCGTCGTCGCCGAACGCCTGCCCGAGAATCGACGCCTCGCCGGAGTGCGTCCGGACGCTCCGCGTCGCCGCCCTGCCGTAGGTGATCCGGTCTGCGGCCGTCCGCGCCGCATCGAGGATCGTGTCGACCTCCCGCTCGGTCACGAGGTTGAAGTCGTGGCCCGCGGTGGCGTGCGGGGGGAAGACGAGCCCCGGGCAGTCGCGGGCGACGCGCTCGGGGAAGTTGCCGCCGCCGATCTCGCCCATCGGCCCGGGGTGGATCATCGGCAGGACGAAGCGGGCTTTCTCGTCGGGATCGGCTCCAGGCTCGTCGCGGTCGGATCCGGGGTCGACGCTCCCGCCGTCACTCCTGGGACCGTCGTCCGCACCGCCGTCGATCGTCCGGAACGACAGGACCGACACGGGCACGATGGCCTCCTCGCCGAGCTGCTGGAAGAACTCCTCGAGTTCACGGGAGCCCTCCGCGACGTGGCCGACGAACCCGCGGAGGAAATCCAGGAGCGAGACGCCGAGACTCCGCCGCCACGGCCGGTCGACGCCGACGATGAAGGCGTAGACCGCGAGCGCATAGAGGACGCAAGTGACACCGAGGAGGAGGAAATGCTCGATGGAAATCGCCGACAGCTCGGCCGGCGCGCTCTGCGAGCGCGCCAGGTACTCCGTCAGGTAGACGTCGACGAGGGGGCCGCCCACAGACAGCAGTCGGAGAACCCCGCCGTAGACGAAAAGCAGGACGGCCGCGGCGGCCGTCTGGAGGCTCGCCGGCACTGACGCGACCAGCACCGACGACCCGGAGACCGCCATCACGACGAGCAGCCGGAAGGCGAACACCGAGGCGAGACCGACGATCAGCGCGTCGAAGACGAACCGCTGGCCGAGGCCGGTGAACACCGTCACGATCCCAGCGGCCGTGACGATCGCCACCAGGATGATCTCCGAGATCAGGGCCAGAAGCGACGATCGGTTGTGCGTGAGTTTGCCGCCGACGAGCCGGTCGACTCCGGTCGTGCCGAAGGCGGCGACGACCGTCGGGATGCCGATGAAGAAGATCCCCTCCCACGCGTCGCGGCCGAGGAAGAACAGGCCGCGCCACGTGCGAGCGTACGCGCCGGAGTCGAAGGCGGCGACGCCCGCGACGGCCGCAAGCAGGAGCGCGAAGGCGAGACTGGTGTACCAGCTGGGCGCGCGGAAAATGAACCGCGAGAGGTCCGCGAGGTCGCTTTGTGTCGAAGTCATCGTGAGGAGCGGGAAGACGTGGAACGACGGAGGGCTGTCGGGAACGGCGCTACTCGCAGACGGCGACGAAGTTGTGGAACACTTCCTCGCCGCGCTCGGTGTGGGCGACTTCGGGGTGCCATTGCACGCCGTACAGGTCCCGATCGGTGTCGCTCATCGCCTCGACGTCACAGACGTCGGAGGTGGCCGTCCGGGCGAATCCCTCGGGAACCTCCTTGACCTCGTCGGCGTGGCTCGCCCACACGCGCGTTTTGGGTGCGAGCGACCCCACGAGCGGGTCCCCGCCGTCGAGGATGTCTACGTCGACGTCCGCGTAGCCGCCGTAGTCGCCGGCGCCGACCGTGCCCCCGAGTTCCGAAGCGATGAACTGCATTCCGAGACAGATGCCGAAGACCGGGATATCGAGGTCGAGGTACTCGGCGCAGTTGCCGACGCGGTCCATATCGGGCCCCCCCGAGAGGACGAGTCCGTCGGCGTCGATGTCTTCGGGTGGCGTCGTGTTGTCGCGGATCTCGACGTCGACGCCGATATCGCGGAGCGTCCGGTGTTCGAGATGGGTGAACTGACCGTGGTTGTCGATGACGACGATGCGGGTCATCAGTTAGGGTCTCTTACACCGAACGGACGCAAAAAGCGCCCGGTCTGTGGCGGGTCTCCCGGAGTTTGTATCCCGTTTTCGATGACAGGTCTTTGGCCGTCCTGGTGTCCCGGATTGCCGAAATATCCCGATTCGGCCGAGAGTAGTAGCACAGGCTCACAGAATACCGAACAGCTCCGACACGACCCAACCGATTAATACATTAGATACAAATGATACAGTACGGATGCCAATCAGTGCTGATCAGTTTGACTCGATAGACGAGACGGACGACGGTCCGACGCCGGGGACGAACGCCCACGAGATCCTTTCGTTCTTGGAAGCGCACGCTGCGGAAGCGTTCACGCAGAGCGAGATCGCGGAAGCCACCGGGATCAACAAAGGGTCTGTCGGGCCGACGCTCAGTCGGTTGCGGGACAGCGGACGTGTCGATCACAAGGGAATCTACTGGCGGGTGAGCGACCACGTCAGAAGTCTCGATTCCGCGGCAGGCCACGCAGACAACGTCGCCGCGAGTTACGAGGACGAGCCGATGGCGTACGACGACTGGCAGGAACACGCCGTTGACCCCCGCGAGGACCGTGAGTGACGGCTATCAGCGCGGTGACGTCTTCTGGGCTCCCGACCCGTTCAGAGGCGGATCGAACCCCCGGCTCTGGTTGGTCTTGGCGGCCGAGGACCTGCCGTATCCTGGTGAAGAATACATCTGTGCGGCACTCACGACCAGCGACCTGCCCGCGAACTACGAGGTGGGGGACGACTGGGAAATGGGGCGTGATCCGGACAAAACGTCGTACTGTTCCCCGTGGGTCATCGGCACCATCAAACACCGGACAGTCGCGAACCCGCAAGGACGGATTTCGGCGGCGTTCACGGAACGGATGGCCGGGCAGTGCCGAACATTTTTAGCGGATAACTGACTGACCGATCTCGAGCGACCGACACCCACGCCACTCCCGATGTCGACAATCCCTGTCACTCCTCCTCACCATCCCGCCGCTCGCGCGCGGTGGTGAAATCGAGTTCGGCCTGCTCCTTCGCGCGGCGCTCCTCGCGAGCGGCGAACGCCTCGGGGTCGGGTTCGACGTCGTCGTCGATCCGGGCGAACGAGCGGTGGATCTTCGCGTGACACCACCGACACAGCGCGACCGTGATCTCGTGGTTCGGCTCGCCTTCCCCGGCCTCGCTATCGGGCGTGCCGTCGCCCCCATAAGAGAGGTGGTGCTCTTCGAGCAGCGGCCGCGACGCCTCGTGGGCGATCCGGACGGCTTCGAGCCCACAGCGGACGCACTCGCGGCCGTCGGTGGTCGAGCGGTAGTGGGGGCAGTCGCGGAACGCCCGGTCGTCGTCGGCCGCGACGCACTCGTAGTCGGCAGCGCGGCGAGCGGCCGTGAACTCCGGGTCGTGGCCCGCTCGATCGAGCGCGAACCGGCACCGGCCGTCGTCCGTGAGATGATCGCAGACGCCGGCGTGTTCGTAGGGGTCGTCGACGCCGACCGGTGTGCCGGTTGGTGTCTCGCGCACAGACGAGGATGGGTCACGACGCAGTTGATACTATCGGCTGCAAGTCCGTGAAGAATTGCGCGACCCCGGATCGCGAACCTTCTCGAATAGCTACAGCCGACAGTAGGCCAGACTGTCTGGGCCCACCGCTCCTGCCGCGACCGGCTTCGCCGTGAACGCTCGGAGCGGTCACCGATCGGTGAACAGACGTCTCTCAAATCTGTCTTTCAGTCATCAGGACGTCTATATTCCCGGCCGATAGAACGTTCAGCGTACGTATGGACTTGCAGGAGTTCACGCAATCGAACACGCCGTCCGAAGAGGGCACCGGATTTCGGAAAGTGAACAACAGGCTCCTCGATATTCCGGTCGACGGAACGGTGATGGTCAAAGCCGGGTCGATGGTCGCCTACACCGGCGAGATGACGTTCACCGGCCGGTCGTCGGCGGAAGGTGGTATCACCGGATTCGTGAAAGAGGCCGTGAGCGGCGAGGGAACACCGGTTATGGAAGCTGAGGGACGCGGGCATCTGTACGTGGCCGAACAGGGCAAGAAAGTCCAGGTGCTCGATCTCGACCGCGAGGAGTCGATCTCGATCAACGGCGACGACGTGCTCGCATTCGAGTCCAGCGTCGAGTACGAGATCAACACCGTCGGCAGTCTGTCGGGGATGGCTGCCGGCGGCCTGACGAACGTCTACCTCACGGGCCCCGGCGAAATCGCGGTGACGACGCACGGCGATCCGGTCGTCCTGACACCGCCCGTCTTTACCGATCCCGACGCGACCGTCGCCTGGAGTGCGAATCTCTCGCCGTCCATCGAGATGAACAAGAAACTCGAGATCGGACAGACGTCCGGCGAATCGATCCAGATGGCGTTCACCGGCTCCGACGGCTTCGTCGTCGTGCAACCGAACGAGGAGGGTTCCGTCACCCAGAGTCAGAATCAGTAGGGACCAATCCGATTCGTGTACTGATCAATCGCCCCCGCCGGCCACACCACTTCCGATCGCGGCGCCGCAGTTGTTGCAGGCGACGACGTAGAACCGTTTTGACGACCTGAAGAGGCCTGACATTTTGGCGTCCAGATCGATGAATTCGACGTCCGATTCCGCCGCGATTTCTCCCTCACAGTCGGGACAGTGTACCATACGACCGAACAGAGGCGGGGATTCGGAAAGTAGCTTTCCGAAGGTCAAACTCGCGTCGAACCCATCCGGTAGCGCCTCCAGTCGCTCGCACGGCCAGTCGAGTCTTTTAAGAAACCGACCGCCGACCGGCGACGTATGCGGCTCGAACACGTCCGAGACGGCACCCAGCAGACGCTCGCCAGCGACGTCGAGGTCGCCGATACGTTCCTCTCGCGGGCGCGGGGGCTGATGTTCCGGCGGTCGATCCCGGACGACTACGCGCTGGTGTTCGAGTTTCCGGAGGCCGGCGAACGCGACCTGCATATGGTCTTCGTCCCCTTCGCCCTCGACGCGCTGTGGCTGGTCGACGACGAGGTGGTGGCCAAGAAACGCCTCCCCGCGTGGCGCGGACTCGCGGCCGCCACCGCCGACACGGTCGTCGAACTGCCGGCGGGGGCCGCGGCGGACGTCGAGCCGGGTGATACCGTACGGCTCGTAGAGTGATACTGACTGTTGTAACTTTTTACCGGTGCTCGCCACCTCTCGGGCCGGTGAGCACCGGTAAGAGACTACAACAGTCATTATGAGATGACGGCGTACAGTCCTTCTCGATACGACTCAGCTCCGGTGCGGCAGACGGTTCCACGGCGCCAAGATGCGTCAATTTAAATAGCTGCACGATCAGAGGTCCGTGTGAGCACATGACTCGTGGTCGATTTATTCGGGGGTAACCCCGACAACCCCCTAGCATCCATCGTGGATTCTGACGACTCCGTACAGCTTCTGGATACGACACTGCGCGACGGCGAACAAGCCCCGGGTGTGTCGCTGACGCCCGACGAGAAGGCCGACATCGCCCGCGCGCTCGACCGGGCCGAGATCGAGTTCATCGAGGCCGGCAGCGCCTGCACCGGCGAGGGCGAGCGTGAGACCATCCGGCAGGTGACCGCGCTCAACCTCGACGCGACGGTGACGAGTTTCGCCCGCGGCGTCCAGCAGGACATCGACCTCGCGCTCGACTGCGGGGTCGACGGCGTCACCATCGTCGTCCCCGGCAGCGACAAGCACATCGAGCGCAAGGTCGGGACCACCCACGACGAGGTGGTCGAGAAGACCGGCGACCTCGTCGCGTACGCGAAGGATCACGACCTCTGGGTCGAGGTCATCGGCGAGGACGGCTCCCGCGCGGACCTGGACTTCCTCGAACGCCTGATGCGCGAGGCGCTCGACGCCGGCGCCGACCGATCGTGTTACGCCGACACCGTCGGGCACGCCACCCCGGAGACCACCTACGAGTATGTCTCCCGGCTCGCGGAGCTCGGTCCGGTGTCGACGCACACCCACGACGACCTCGGGCTGGGAATGACGAACGTCTGGGCCAGCCTCGCGGCCGGCGCGGATCTGGTGCACGGCACGATCAACGGGATCGGCGAGCGCGCCGGCAACGTCGCACTCGAGGAGGTCGCCATCGCCTTAGCGCACGGCTACGGCGTCGAGACGCTGGCGCTCGATCAGGTGTACGACCTCGCACAGAAGGTCTCCCACGCGACGGGCGTCCCGCTGCCGCCGAACAAGGCGGTCGTCGGCGAGAACGCGTTCACCCACGAGAGCGGCATCCACACCGACGGGACGCTCAAGGACGACGCGATGTACGAGCCGTACCCGCCAGAGATGGTCGGGCGCGAGCGACGGCTCGTCCTCGGGAAACACGCCGGCCGGGCGGGCGTCCGCGCCGCGCTCGACGAACACGACGTCGACGTGAGCGAGGAGGAACTCGCGGACATCGTCGCGCGCGTCAAGCGCCTCGGCGACCGCGACAAGCGCGTCACCGACGCCGACCTGCTGGCCATCGCGGAGGACGTCCAGGGCAGAGAGCGCGACCGGTACGTCGAACTCCTGGACCTGACGGCGGCGTCGGGGGCCGGCACCCCGACCGCCTCGGTCCGCCTCCGCGTCGGCGACGACGAGCGCGTCGCCTCGGGCACCGGCAGCGGGCCCGTCGACGCCGCCGTCGAGGCCGTCCGGGCCGCGCTCGGTACCGAGGCCGACGCGCAACTGGACTCCTACCACGTCGACGCCATCACCGGCGGCACCGACGCCGTCGTGACCGTCGAGGTGGAGATGTCCCGCGGCGACCGGACGGTCACCGTCGCCACCTCCGATTCGGACATCACACGCTGCAGCGTCGACGCGATGGTCGAGGCGCTCGATCGGCTCCTCGCGGCCGACAAAGACGCCCGAACCGAACTCGAATCCGGGGATGCGACACTGGCCGACGACTGATCGTCGGAACGACCGGTATCCGCTGAAAACTCATAATGATTACTCTCACTTTTTACCGCCGAGCGTCACCCCCGGTGGCGGCGCTCGGCGGGAAGAGACGAGAGTAATCATTATCAGGCGCTTCAGCGCTCTTCGATCAGGTACGTCCATCCGCCGCGCCGCTCGAACCGGACGTCGCCGTCGGCCCGGCTCTCGGCGTACTCGGCGACCCGGGCGGTCGAGACGTCCGTGACGTCGATCCGCTGCGTTCCTCCCGTGCGGTCCGCCGTCGGTGTCTCGAGTGCTGTTGCGTGCATACCTGGACATCGATCGGAATCGGTATGTAAGCCAGCCTAGCGGAGTGAAAGTGAAACTGATAGACAGCGGCGGAGGGTGAGAGTAGGTACCACGGACTATCCGCCGCAGTTCGCTTTGTCTGGGCGCACCGCTGGAGAATCGTCGGAAACAGCGCCGAGGGTGAGATTTGAACTCACGTGTCCGAATGGACAGCAGATCTCGAATCTGCCGCCTTGGCCGGGCTAGGCTACCTCGGCTACACAACCACGTCGGCGACGATGCGTTTAATCGGTTTCGGTTTTCCCGGGACTGTCGGGCGGTGGGTGTCGGAGGCAGTCGAGTAGGCCCTGGACGCACATCGCGCGTGCGCCCGGTTCGTGATCGGAGATCCGCGCCGCGATTCCCGCGGTGACGATACTGCCTGCGGGAGCGACTGACACGCTCTACGTATCCAATCCAAAATCGTTCTCAGGAAGCTCACAAGAGGATTAGCGCGACTTTTCCGAGCAGACGGGCGGTAAGATTGAACAGGAACACCGAGACGAGCAGCCCAATTATCCCAATAGGGACAGCAATCACTGCTTCAGCCAACGTATCGATCGTCCAGATACCGAGTTCGATCCCCGTACTGGGAATCGTATAGATGAAGGGTGCCAACAGCAGGCCGACAGAAACACCCAGAGACACAGCGAGTAGACCGAACACTACGATCCCGAGCGGAAGCTTCAACACTAAATAGACCAGCCCCGTCCACGTCGAACGAGCAACTACCCGTGCCCGTATCTGCGGCCAGAGGGCCGTCTCGTCTGTGAGTGCGTCCTCGGGAGGCTGAACGTTGAGCTTCAGCAGTTTGTTCGTGAGTTCTCGCTCGAAGGCACAGAGATAGCGGCTCCCGAGAAGTACGCCGATCAACAGCGGAACTCCCACCAGAACCACTGTCAACCCGACGCCGAGGGCAGTCCCGACAGTCAACAAAACGAAATACGCTACTCCAAGCGGAAACATCACTAATAAATACAGGAAATTCCGATACGTCTGTCCCTGAGTGAGTGGCCTGATTGCGGAGAGTACCGGCGAGCCGTCCCGTTTGGAATCAGTCGTCGTGACTGCTCGATTCATTTCTGAACACCGAGTTCGTCGATAGGCGTGCTTGCAGGCTGGCGGTGCGGACCGCGTCTCGCCCGTCGGTCTTGCCAGAGAAGCCATACTCCGATCGCTCCGGCGAGCAGTACGAACCCGATTGAAATCAGTTCGTAGACCACTGACGTCGTCGCTGCCAGTGAGCCGGTCACATCAACTGCGAAGTGCCAGACGATGAGCGGCCAGAGGCTCTCCAGCCGGAGTGCAATCGCACCGAGACCGATACCTAACGGGATGATGAGCAGCATCTGCGGGAGCCACTCGGCCAGCGAGTTCCCGAGAATGACCTGTGAGATGTGGGCCAGACCGAACATCGTGGCGGGTAATACGACAGCAAGCAGGCGGCTGCGAGGCTCAAGCGCACGGAGCAACACACCGCGGTAGATGAGCTCTTCAGAGATGGCCGCCCCGAGTGCCACCCCCACGATGATCACGAAGAGTGCCGCCCACGGCGGAAGTGTTTGGCCCTGAATGAGCGAGATCTCGGGGATAGCGAGCCCGAACGCAACCGGGACAAAGACGACGGCTGCGAAGGGGAGCAGATAGACAACTGCACGCCGATTGACTGGTGCCGTGAGCCGAATTCTCTCCCACCACCCGAGCCAGGTGACGAGGCCGATACTGACCGCCACGATAAGCCAATTGAGGACGAGCCCGATTCCGTGGAGCGTTAGCTCTGGCACGGCAGCTTCGAGGACAGATCGTGTGAGTAGTGTCAGGACTACAAGTGCGGCTGTGAGTCCGAGCGCAAATCCGACTGGGCGACGTTCGACGAGCGATACCATACAGCCTGTACGTTAGCCTACTATATATAGACGCATTGACATAGTTGACACGATAACTTGTGTCGAGGGGGAAGTCCCGAATACCGTCCGTAATAAGGATTTTTGGAGTCTCTTCCGGCTGTCCACGACCCCCGGTGGCGGCGAGCATCGGGAAAGGTTACAGCAATCAGTATCAGAAGTGTCTCAAGGTAGCCCGAGAGTCATCGCGGAGAGGTTGTACAGCGGCTGAGTGATCGCCGAACCGACTGCTCACTCGTCGCCGCCGTCGGTGACGATCCGGACGTCCTCGGCTTTCTCCATCTCGACGAAGCCGGGTTCGGTTTCTTCTTCCCCTCCTGTCGTGTGCTCATCGGGGAGTGCTTCGAGTCGGTCGTGAGTCGGTTCGCGTGGGTGATCTCTGTCGTGGCACATCGCGGAATCCGACCGTTCGATAGGACCGAGAACAGTTAACAGTGGATACGGTCCGGACCAGACAGGCGACGGCGACCAGTATTCGGAGAGACACCGAGCGGTGCAGAGGCCTCTTCGGCGAGATTGATACTGTCGGCTGTACCTGTTTTAGCTATTCACTACCTGGAGTCGCGAATAGCTTGTCCCTCAGTGACACCGACCCGAATCATCCGCTGGACTGCCGCCCAAAGCCACTTATAAATATCCGTCGATAGTCACGTCTCCGGCAGTGACGGATGAGATGGAGTACCACACAGTCAGCGGATATAACGGGGAATTCAAGCGATTTTAGGCGTTTCAGTTGATCTCGCTGCCAAGCCACGAACACCGACATAGCAAAGGGTTTATATAGAATCACAAACAATCAGACGATGTCTATGAGTCAGCGAATGCAGGGTCAGCCGATGATCATTATGGGCGAGGACGCCCAGCGTGTGAAAGATAAAGACGCTCAAGAATACAACATTCAGGCCGCTCGCGCGGTCTCGGAGGCCGTACGCTCCACTCTCGGACCGAAGGGGATGGACAAGATGCTCGTCGATTCGATGGGCGACGTCACCATCACGAACGACGGCGTCACGATCCTCCAGGAGATGGACATCGACAACCCGACGGCCGAGATGATCGTCGAGGTCGCCGAGACCCAGGAGGACGAGGCCGGCGACGGCACGACGACGGCCGTCGCGATCGCGGGTGAACTCCTGAAGAATGCCAAGGATCTTCTCGAACAGGACATCCACCCGACGGCGATCATCAAGGGCTTCCACCTGGCGAGCCAGGAGGCCCGTTCGCAGGTCGACGAGATCGCAGAGCGTGTCGAACCCGACGACACCGACCTCCTCCAGAAGGTCGCCGAGACGTCGATGACCGGCAAAAGCTCCGAGCTCAACAAGGAGCAGCTCGCGGAACTGGTCGTCGCCACCGTCGAGGCCGTCACCGTCGAGGCCGAGGACGGCTCCCACGTGGTCGACCTCCACAACGCCAACATCGAGACGCAGACCGGCCGCGCGACCGGGGAGTCCGAACTCCTCAACGGGGCGGTCATCGACAAAGACCCCGTCAAGGACGATATGCCGACGGCCTTCGACGAGTCGGACATCCTGCTGCTCGACGAGGCCATCGAGATCGAAGAGGCCGACGTCGACACCCAGGTCAACATCGAGTCTCCCGACCAGCTTCAGCAGTTCCTCGATCAGGAGGAAAAACAGCTCAGGGAGAAGGTCGACAACATCGTCGAGTCCGGTGCCGACGTCGTCTTCTGTCAGAAGGGCATCGACGATATGGCCCAGCACTACCTCTCGAAGGAGGGCATCCTCGCCGTCCGCCGCGTGAAGAAGTCCGATATGGGCTTCCTCCGCGACGTCGTCGGCGCCAACATCGTCTCCGATCTCGACAGCCTGACTGCCGCCGACCTCGGCTCCGGTTCGATCCGTCGCGACGGCGACGACGAACTGTTCTACGTCGAGGGGCTCGGCGACGAGACTCACGGCGTCACCCTGCTGCTCCGTGGCTCTACCGACCACGTCGTCGACGAGATCGAGCGCGGCGTCGAGGACGCACTCGACGTCGTCTCCTCGACCGTCTCCGACGGCCGCGTCCTGGCCGGCGGCGGTGCGATCGAGGTCGAACTCGCCCGTCGGCTCCGCAGCTACGCCGGCTCCGTCGGCGGCCGCGAGCAGCTCGCCGTCGAAGCCTTCGCCGATGCGGTCGAACTCGTCCCGCGTGTGCTCGCGGAGAACGCCGGACTCGACTCCATCGACACGCTGGTTAGCCTGCGTGAGGCCCACGAGAACGGCGACACCCGCGCCGGCCTGAACGTCTTCAGCGGCGACGTCGAGGACACCTTCGAGGCTGGCGTCGTCGAGCCGGCCCACGCGAAAGAGCAGGCGCTCTCCTCGGCTACGGAGGCCGCGAACCTCGTGCTGAAGATCGACGACATCATCGCCGCCGACGAGCTGAGCACCAGCGGTGACGGCGAGGAAGGCGGCGCGCCCGGCGGCGCCGGCGGTATGGGCGGAATGGGCGGTATGGGCGGAATGGGCGGCGCGATGTGACGATCGGGTAACGTCACGCGCTCCGTTTCCACGACCCGCGCTGTACCGCTTGCTCGACGCCGCTCGATTTCCACGCTCGGGCACTTCGGACGACCGACCCATTTTTCGCGTTGTTTCCCGGCGAGCATCGCGTCCGCGCTGCCGCCCAGAACTTCGGGAAAAAGACTTTTTGTTACATACAAATCTCGATTCATCGAGGATTTTGATATCTGATCCGATAATGGTATGAATTAAGTGTGTGACGCGGAATCGTCCGGTATGGAGACGCTCCTTCTCAACGGATCGGACGTCAGAGAGAACGCGGCGATGGCGGAACTGGTCCCCGCCATCGAGGAGGCGTTCGGCGCGTTCGAGCGGGGGGACGCGCAGATGCCGGCGAAGTCCTACATCGATCTCCCGCAGTACAACGGCGATTTCCGGTCGATGCCGGCGTATCTTGCGACCGACGAGTGGGACGCCGCGGGCGTCAAGTGGGTGAACTCCCACCCGGACAACCCCGAGCGGTTCGACCTCCCGACGGTCCTCGGGACGATGATCTACTCCGACCCCGAGACCGCGCTCCCGCTCGCGATTATGGACGGCCGGGAGCTGACTGGACTCCGGACCGGCGCGGCCGCGGCCGTCGCGACCGACCATCTCGCCGCGGCGGACGCCACCTCCCTCGGCATCGTCGGCGCGGGCGCGCAGTCGTACACGCAACTACGCGCCATCTCGCAGGTTCGGGACATCGAGACGGTCGTCGTCGCTGATCGGGACGCCGCACGCGTCGCTGACTTCGTCGAGACCTTCGAAGGCGAATACGACGTCCGCGGCGGGTCGATCGCGGAAGCTGCCGCCTGCGACGTCCTCTCGACTGTGACGCCCGTCGAAGAGCCGATCGTCCCGCGGGACGCCGTCGGCGAGCAAACCCACATCAACGCGATGGGCGCCGACGCCGCGGGCAAACACGAACTCGAAGACGAGATTCTACTCGATTCGAAACTCGTCATCGACGACTACGAGCAGACGACTCACTCCGGGGAGATCAACGTTCCCTGGAGCGCGGGCACGCTGACCGACGACGACATCTACGGCTCGCTCGGTGAGATCGTCGTGGGGAAAAAAGCGGGACGGACTGACGACGACGGGCTCTCCGTGTTCGACTCGACCGGGCTGGCCATCCAGGATGTCGCGGCCGCCCACGTCGTCTACGAGCACGCGACCGAGAACGACGCCGGCTACGCGTTCGATCTGCTCGGCGTGGCGTAGCCGAAACGCGCGGAACGTTCATCGGAGACCGGGTCGCCCGAGGCGTCTCCGGTAGCTTTTACAGAATCGCCGACGCGGCCAACGTATGGTCTGGGTACGCGCCGAGTACGCGGGGCCGCTCGCGGTCGTCTCGACGTGGCTGGCCGCCTTCGTCCCCTGGAACGTCACCTACTCGCCCGACATCGCCGGCGGGTCGGTGCTTTTCGTCCGCTTTCCCTTCTTCCAGGTGCGGTATGCCTTCGACGTGGCCGCCGCTCGGCGCGTTGCGGTGTCCGATCCCCTGTCGGCGACCGCGCTGCAGGCCGGGCAGACGATTCAGGCCGCGTATCAGGCGTGGACGGTCGGCGCCGCGATTCTCGCCGTCGCGGTCGTCCTCGCAGTCGCCTACTACCGCGACGAGGAGTCCGTCGAGTCGTGGCCGGTCGACCCGGTACGGCTGCTCGGGGCGCTGCTGACGCTTTCGGGACTCGTGCTCGTCGTCGCGACGTACCTGCTCGCGACGCGAGGGTTTCCCGGCGTCCCACTGCCGATCGGCGTCGTTTTCCTGCTGCTTTTCGGAGGCATCCTGTTGACTGTCGATCGGACGCCGCCGTCGTCCGCGCCAGAGTCCGAGGCGTGAGCATCCGTTTTCGGCTGTGCGGGCGACAGTATAAGTCGCTCCGCCCAGAATAACCGGTAACGCGACACCCACACGAGATGGCAGGGATCGATTCGGAGCAAGAACGGGGTGGGGGAGCCGAGGCGGAAGCGACAGCTACGGGCGCGGAGGCGGCCGCCGATGGGTCTTCGAGCGGGGACGAAAGCGTCCTCGAGAACCTCCAGCGGCGGATGCAGCGTCTCGCTGAAGTCCTCCGGGGCTCGTCGCTCGAGGTCAGGCCATATCGGCCGGAGGATGGGATTTTCGCCGACTTTGCGGCACCGTCGGGCGAGGAGATCGTCGACCGGTACTGGGTGAACGCGCCGTACGCCTACGTCGTGATCACGTACGACGACGAGGACAGTGAACACTACTACTACGCGGTCGAGCCGGAACTCGACGACTTCGAGGCCGAACTCCTCTCGCGGGTCAAAGTCGACATCCGCGACCCGCTCCTCTACCGGACGAACGAGGAACCGACCGCAGAGGAGACGCTGCGGGACGAACTGCAGACGCTTTTCGAACAGTACGGCGTCGAGGTCTCGATGCGGACCTTCCACGCGATTCTGTACTATCTCTCGCGCGACTTCCGGGACCTCGGCCGGATCGATCCGCTGATGTCGGATCCGCACATCGAGGACATCTCCTGTGACGGGTACGATCTCCCGATCTTCGTCTACCACGACGAGTACACCGATATCGAGACCAACATCGCCTACGCCGCCGACAACCTCGACGACTTCGTCATCCGACTCGCCCAGGAGTCCGGCCGGCACGTCAGCGTCGGCGACCCCGTCGTGGGGACGACGCTGCCCGACGGGTCACGGATCGAACTCGCGCTCGGCGAGGAGGTGACGCCGCGCGGGTCGGCCTTTACCATCCGGAAGTACGCCGACGAGCCCTTTACCCCGATCGACCTCATCAAGTACGGAACCTTCTCGATCGAGCAGATGGCGTACCTCTGGCTCTGCATCGAGAACAACCGGAGCCTGATCTTCGCCGGCGGGACCGCCTCGGGGAAGACGACGTCGATGAACGCCGTCTCGATGTTCATCCCGCCGCGCGCGAAGGTCCTGACTATCGAGGACACCCGCGAACTGTCTCTGTACCACGACAACTGGCTGGCGTCGGTGACGCGGGAGCGACTCCACGAGGGCAGCGACATCGATATGTACGACCTGCTGCGATCTGCGCTCCGCCATCGCCCGGAGTTCATCATCGTCGGCGAGGTGCGGGGTAACGAGGCGGTGACCCTGTTCCAGGCGATGAACACGGGCCACACGACCTTCTCGACGATGCACGCCGACAGCATCGAGACGGTGATCAATCGCTTAGAGAACGAGCCGATCAACGTGCCGCGGGCGATGGTCCAGTCTTTGGATCTGCTCTGCGTCCAGACGCTCACGCGCGTCGACGGCGAGCGCGTCCGCCGCTCGAAGGCGATCGGGGAGGTCGGCGAGATCGATCAGCGGACGGGCGAACTCGACTACTCGCGGGCGTTCAACTGGGATCCGGGCTCTGATACCATCGAGCGCTCTGATCTGAACCTCCTAGAGGAGATCCAGCGGGACCGCGGGTGGACCCGAACGGAGCGGAAAGAGGAGATGAACCGTCGAAAGCGGTTCCTTCAGCGGCTCGTGGAGCTAGACACGACCGACTTCCGCCAGTTCACGGCGCTCGTCAACGAATACTACTCGAATCCCGAGAAGGTGATGAACCGACTCGAGGCTGCCGAGAACCCGTCGAGTGACCTGAGCGACGCCGACGTCTCCGAGGCGGCGGCGTTTGACGGCGACGAGGTCGAGGTCGATGGCGACGATTGATCTCATCGTCGGCTATCTGCCGCTCGTCGTCGTGACACTGCTTGCGGTACCGGTTGCGCTGTTTCCCGTCAGCCGACGCGCCCGGCTGATCGTCTCCCGGGTCGGGCTCCACGTCTTCGGGCAGTACGTCGCAGAGCGGAGTCAGAACCGGGAGGACCAGATTAGGCGGATGCGGGCCGCGTTCGTCGGAGAGAGCCACCGCGTGTTCGCCTCCGAGACGCTCGTCATCGCCGCCGTCTCGGGCGTCGCCGGGAGCGTCTACGGGGTCTATCTCGGGGCGATGGTCCTCCGCTCGCTCGCGCTCGATCCGGAGGTTCTCCGGGAGATTCTGCCGGGACCGGCTGAGTTCCTCGCGACGGTGGCTGGGGTGCCGAACCTCTCGCCGGTGCAGTTGTTCGCGGTGCTTCTGGTCACCAGCGCGACGTTCGGGACGGCGCTCGCCGCGGGCACCTACTGGGGCCGCTGGACGTATCTCGACCAGAAGGCGCGGGCCCGCGGGATCGAAATCGACGCGACGCTCCCGCGGACGGTCGCCTTCGTCTACGCGCTCTCCCGGTCGGGAATCCCGTTTCAGGCGGTCTTGCGGACGCTCTCGCACAACCAGGACGTCTACGGCGAGGCCGCGCGCGAACTCGGCGTCGCGGTGCGGGATATGGACGCGTTCGGGACCGACATCCTGACCGCGCTGGGGGAGACGGCCGAACGGACGCCGAGCGAGAACCTCGAGGAGTTCACCGAGAACCTCGCGAGCGTGCTCTCGTCGGGACAGAGCGTCTCGACGTACCTCCACGATCAGTACGATCGGTTCCAGGAGGAAGCAGAGGCACAACAGCGACGGTATCTGGATCTCCTAGCGACGTTCGCGGAGGGGTACGTCACGGTTCTTGTCGCCGGCCCGCTGTTTTTCATCACGATCCTCGTCGTCATCGGGCTGGTGATGCAGGATACGCTCACCTTAGTCAGGCTCATCAGCTACCTCGCGATTCCGCTTTTGACGTTCGGATTCATCGTTTACGTCGACAGCATCACGGAGGGACTCACCGCACCGGGCGGGGAAACGGAGGACGACACCACCCGGCTCCGGATAACGAAGGGCGCCGGACTGGTCTCTCCGGGCGGGGGCGATGACGCATCGCCGGTAACGGACGGCGGCACAGCCTCCGGGGGGCGGTTGTCGGACCGAGCAAACAGGGAGCGACTCGCGGTGTACGACCGGATCGGGACGGTCCGGGAGACGCTCTCCGATCCCGTCGAGACGATCCTGCGGCAGCCGGTGTACTCGCTTTTCGTCACGGGACCGCTCGGACTGCTGGTGTTTTGGCTTTCGCTGGACGAGGCGGCTCTGGCGGCGGCCGCTGCGTTTCTGTCGGGCCCGTCGTCGACGGAGGCGGTCTGGGAACTGATCGCGGCGATCGACGGCCCGATCGTCCGCGTGGCGCTTTTCGTGCTCGGCGGGATCGCGCTCTCCCACGAGGTTCAAAAGCGGCGGCTCCGCCGCATCGAGGCGGAGGTCCCCGACTTCCTCGAACGGATGGCCAGCATCAACGAGGCGGGCGTGACGATCGTCGGGAGCCTCGAGCGGCTATCGAACGCGGAACTGGGACGCCTCGGCGACGAGATCGACCGGGTCTGGCGGGACATCCACTGGGGATCGAACGTCGAATCGGCGCTCGCCCGGATGGAATACCGGACGGGGAGCCCGATGGTGTCGCGGTCGATGACGTTGATCCGCAACGCGATGGCCGCGAGCGGTAACATCGGCCCCGTGCTCCACATCGCGGCCGACGAGGCACAGGAGACACGGCGGCTCCGCCGCGAGCGGCGCCAGGAGATGCTCACCTACCTCATCGTCATCTACATCTCGTTTTTCGTCTTCCTGGGTATCGTCACCGCCCTGACGGTTTCGTTCATCCCCGCGATCGAAGCGGCAGGCCAGTCCGGCGGCGTCGCTTCCGGGGACGTCGGCGGCGTCGACACCGGGGTATTGGGGGGACTCCAGACCGTCGACACCGAGGCCTACAAACTGCTCTTTTTCCACACCGCGGCGATTCAGGGCGTCTGTTCCGGCACCGTCGCCGGCCAACTCGGCGAGGGGAGCGTCGCCGACGGGGTGAAACACGCGACGATCCTGCTCGGCATCGCATACGTCGTCTTTGCGTTCCTGTGATCGACGCTGTCCGCCTGGGTCGTCTTTGCGTTCCTGTGATCGACGCTGTCCGCCTGGGTCGTCTTTGCGTTCCTGTCATCGACGCTGTCTGCTCGCCTACGTCGCCTCCACGCCCCTGTGATCGTCACTCGGACCGCCGCGGCTTTGTGCGGTCGCCGTCTCCGGGCGACTATGGACGACGAGGCGACACCCCCGCCGGTCGGGGAGACGTACGACCGGATCGCGACGCACTTCGCGTCGACGCGTGAGTACCCCTGGCCGGAGGTGGTCGCGTTCCTCGGGGGCGACGCGGGGGACGGTCTCGCCGACGAGGCGGCATCGATCCTGTCCGGTGCGGCGACGCCCGAAGCGAGCCCGGATAGAGGTACTGACACGTCGACCAGAGGAACTGACCGCGGCGACGACTCCGATACGCCCGCAGATCAGGCCGCACGCGTCGGGCTCGATCTCGGCTGCGGCAACGGCCGCCACGCCGAGGTGCTGGCCGACAGGGTCGAGACCGTCGTCGGTGCCGACGTCAGCGGCGGACTCCTCCGGACTGCCAGGGAGCGGGCACTCGACCGCGGATTTGACGGCGCCCTGGCGCTGCTACAGGCCGACGCCGCGTCGCTTCCGCTTGCGACAGACGCTGTCGACGTTGCCGTCTACGTCGCGACGATCCACCACCTCCGCCCGCGAGACCGTCGCGTCGCCAGCCTCTCGGAGTTAGCCCGCGTCCTCGCGCCGGGCGGCCGCGGGCTCGTGAGCGCGTGGTCGACGGCCCACGACCGGTTCGACGCTGAGGCGGGCTTCGACACGACGATCCCGTGGACGCTTCCTGGCGGCGAACGGGTTCCGCGATACTACCACATCTACGACCCTGCGGAGTTCGAGGCGGATCTCCGCGACAGCGACCTCCGGATCGTCGATACCGTCGTCTCCAGCGGCAACTGTTATGCGGTCGTCGCGCCGGGCGGGTCGGCGTAGCGGGCTGCGGTCCTATGACGATCCGACGGGTGGCCGGTGGGTGCGCACGCGAACTCTGGGCTTAAGTCCGCGCGGTGGATAGTAGGGGTTGAATGAGCGAGACAGCGGACACATCCGAGTACGAGGTGGTCGTCGTCGGGGGCGGGCCGGCCGGCCTGCAGACGGCGCTGTACACGACGCGGCTGGGCCACGACACGGCGGTCGTCGACCGCGGCGGCGGCCGCGCGGCGATGATGCTCGACACCCACAACGTGATCGGCGTCACCGAGGAGACGTCGGGCAACGAGTTCCTCGCGACGGCGCGGGAGCAGGTGGAGTCCTACGGCGGCGACGTCGTCCGCGACTTCGTTACCGAGGCCGACGAGACGGACGACGGCCGTTTCCGGCTCGTCGGCAACGAACGGACGTACCTCGCCGAGCGGGTCGTTCTCGGCGTCGGCTTCAGCGACGAGCGGCCGGAGCCGCCGCTCCCCCGGACAGGCAAGGGTCTGCACTACTGCCTCCACTGTGACGCGTACATGTTCATCGACCGGCCGGTGTACGTGATGGGGACCGGCGAGGCCGCCGCCCACGTCGCGATGATTATGCTCAACTTCACCGACGACGTGGACATTCTGCTCCGCGGGGCAGAGCCCGAGTGGAGCGCAGAGACGGACGAACAGCTCCGCGGACACCCGATCGGGATCGTCGAATCGGAGATCACGGGAATGCAAAAGAGCGACGACGGTTGGCTCGAAGCATTCGAGTTCGAGGACGGCAGCGTCCGCAACTACCGCGGCGGCTTCCCGATGTACGGGTCGGACTACAACACCGACCTCCCCGAGCAACTCGGCTGTGAACTGAACGACGACGGTACGGTCGCTGTCGGCGAGTCGGGGGAGACGAGCGTCGACGGCGTCTACGCCGTCGGCGACCTCACGCCCGGCCACAACCAGATTCCGGCCGCGATGGGCGAGGGCGTCCAGGCCGGTATCGACATCCACTACGGGCTCCGGGAGTTCCCGCGGGATCTCGAATCGATCCGCGCGGACGGCCCCGTCGACGCCGATGCCGTCCCGGGCATCGGCGAGCGCGTCCACGCCGCTGCCGATGACTTCGAGGAGGCGAGCGCGCCGCCGATCGAGCGGCCAGAGGCCGAATCCGCCGCTGACGACTGATACTGATCACTCTTACTTTTTTGCCGCAGAGCGTAGCCCCGTCGACGGTGCTCGGTGGGAAGAGACCGGAGAGACGATATGCGGTCTTCTGATTCGGCACCCAGTCTGACAGCCCGAAAGGGTAAGGTCCTTATTCGGGGACCGGAAAGTGACAGGTGACGGCCGACACCGCTCCGAGTGGTGATCGCCCGTAGCGCGCCGGTGGTCTAGTGGTAGGACCTGAGCCTTCCAAGCTCATGGCCCGGGTTCAAATCCCGGCCGGCGCACTCCTTTCAGTCGTGCACCGGCCGATGTCCCGTTCGCGCTGCTCACGGGACTCCCGGCCGGCGCATTTCTTCTGCGAACGGAGTGAGCAGAGAAATCGCCCTGCCGGCGATTTGAATCAGGGAGCGGCGCGAACGCAGTGAGCAGAGCGACCGTGGTTCACAATCCCGGCCGGCGCAGTTCCCGAACGAGCGTGAGCGGCATCGAAGACGGATTTGATCCCTCGAAGTCCCGGCCGAGGTTGTGATTCGATCGCCCGTGCGATGGTTTTTGTCCGTTCCCACCAATAGGTAGCCGTGTCAGCCTTCGATGCCGTGTTATTCGACCTTGACGGGACACTCTGTCACCGGACACAGGATACGGCGGCTGTGTACGCGGCAGCGTTCGAGCACGTCGGTGCGACACCCTTCGGCGAACCGGCAGACCTCTGGGCCGCGCTCGACGGCTCGCCGGATCACGACGACTGGACGGGGTATATCGGCGCAGGATTTGCCCGTCTCGCCGCCCAAAACAGTCGTACCGACGTCGACCCGCTGGCCCTCGCTGCAGCGCTCCGTGAATTCGTCGACGACTCCGCAGTTGCGTTCACCGAGGGAGCAAAAGCGGCGCTGGACAGCGCCGCTACCTGCGGTGCGGTCGGCGTCGTGACCAATGGGCCGAGACAGCGTCAGGAGCCGAAACTCCGCGCACTGGGTGTCGCCGACCGCTTCGATTCCGTGGTGTACGCCGCCGACTTGCGCCGAAAGAAGCCACACGCGCTGCCGTTCCACCGCGCGCTCGCCGAACTCGAGACGTCGGCCGAACGGGCGCTGTACGTCGGCAACTCACTCGCATACGACGTTGCTGGCGCACAAAATGCCGGACTCCCGGTCGCGTGGCTGCGTAGCGAGGAGAGCGCTGCAGCCCCCTACGAACCCGAATACGTGATCGACTCGCTGTCGGAGTTGCCGACGATACTCGAGGGGCAGCGATGACCGGGAAGCCACCTGGGGGAGCCCTCGGGGACGAGCGACTGCGGGCCGGTGCACGAGCGGCACTCCGAACGCTGGAAGCGACCGTAACTGCCGTGGAGCCGATCCCTCGTGGCAACAGAAAGCGGACCGCGATCGCTCGGTTCGAGAGGCGGGGGCCGGCTGTCGTGCAGGTATGCGCGGAGGTGAGGTGGCTGCGGACCGAGGCGACGCTTTTGTCCCTGATCCGCGACCGGACGGGGGTACCGGTGCCGCCCGTGCTGGCAGCGGGTGAACACGATGGTGTCGCGTATCTACTGACCGCCTACGTCGCTGGGGACGATCTCCACGAGCAGTTTACCGCGGCGGATCCCGAGGTGAGAACGCTGCTCGCGCGCTCGTTCGGAAGTTACCTGGCGCAACTTCACGACGTGTTTCCGTTCGACGGCTACGGCCGGCTCGAATCACCGGGTGAGTTCTCGCCGCCCGGTGACGTGCTTTCGCCAGCGTGCGAGGACTGGGAGGAGTGGTTCCGGGAGTACGGCCTGGGGGCAGTTGACCGCCTTCCGCAGGAGTTCGACCCCCTGCGATCCGATCTGCGAGAACTGTTCGAGCAGCCGGCGATCGACGGGAGCCCACAGGCGCGACTCTATCCGTGGGACTTCCGGCCCGGGAACGCCCTCGTTGCCGACGACCGGGTGACGGCCGTGCTGGACTGGGAAGCTCCGCTGGCCGCTCCAGCAACGCTTTCGGTCGCGAAAGCGGAGTATCTCGTCGCCGATTGGTACGTGAGCGAGCCTGCGCCCCTCCGGGCGGCGTTTCGGACTGGCTACGAACGTGTGCGGCCCTACCCAGACGTCCCCACGGCCCACCGCGTTGCCGCAATCGCCGATAGCGCCGTCGACTCCGCACGGCGAGTGACCAACCCGCGGTATCCGGAGCGAGACCGCGAGGGTGCCGTCGCTTTCCATCGCAACTCACTCGAAGCAGCGCTCGCAGGAACGCACGACGCGGACTGGTGATACCCCACGGGCGCCGCTCTGTTGCTGTCCCTTGCGGCGACGAGTCCCCCAACAGTGTTAATCGTTCTCAATCCCTGGTGATAATATGGCTATCGCACGACACGAAAGTAGTGTCAGTGCGGATGTCCGGGCGCTGCTCTCCCAGATCCATCCCGTATTTATGCTGCCGCCGCTTGCTGCCTCCTGGTTCGGTGCTGCTGTCGCTGGCCAGTTCGCGATCGCCATCGGCGCACTCCATATGACCGCGATGTTCTTCGCCGTGTACACTGCCCACGTGAAGGACGGCTACGTCGACTTCTATCGGCGAGGGGAAGACGACGACCACCCGATGTCGATGCGTGGTTGTCGATTCGCACTCTTCGGTGCAGCCCTCGGGTTCGCAGCCTGTACCCTCTCACTTGGGGTGATCGTGGGGCCGGGAGCGACACTCATCACACTCCCGACCTGGTTCATCGGCTATCTCCACGCGCCACAGTTAGACACGAACCCAGTCACGACGACCCTGGGCTATCCGACCGGAATCGCGCTTGCGATCCTCGGTGGCTTCTACGTCCAGACCGGGACTCTCACTCCGGCGGCGATCGGATTCGCCCTCGTCTTTCTTGTGACCTTGGCCGGTGTCAAGATCATCGACGACGAGCAGGATTACGCGTACGACCGGTCGATCGACAAACGGACCGTCTCCGTGCTACTCGGCCCCCGGCCGGCACGGCGAGTGGCTGCCGCGCTCCTGTTTTTCGGTCTCGTAGGTGTGCTCTGGGGAACGCTCGGCGGGGCCTTTCCACCGGCCTCACCGCTTGCCGCACTCGCGTTTGTAACGATCGCGGTGATCGCGATCCGTGCAGAGCCGACGATCGCGACGATGCTACTGATTCGGGGTGCGTACGTCTTTCTGGCGCTTCTGTTCGTGGCTGTCTGGTTCCGTCCGCTCTCCGGAATCGTGCTCCCGGATATTACGGTACTCGGGCCGTACACCTATCTCACAACGGAGATTTTCTTCGGCGCAATTGCGCTTGGACTGCTGTCCTACGCCGACGCGCTTCGCCGTGCTGCTTTCACGATCGCTGCCCTGTATCCCATCGCGTACGTCTGGGACTGGTACACGCTGGAAGTGGGGGTCTTCGAGATTACACTGCGGACGGGGCACGAACTGTTCGGCATTCCGATCGAGGAACATCTGTTTATGATCGTCGTTCCGGCCCTCGTTTTGGGCATTCACGAGACGATTCGAACTGTGTCCGCGGACTCGACGGTTGCAGACAGCGACGCAACAGCGGACAGTTCGGGCACCGACTCGACAACGGACAACTCCGCCTAAGTATCGACCGCAACCTGGCCGAACAGAGAGTCGGTTTTGTACTTCCGCGCCCTGTGTTCCGATCATATCTCTCTGTTCTATCGGGGCGTCAGATCCAAGAGGGACGTCAGGGCGACCTGTCGCGGTCGTTGCGTTTCCGATACCGGTCGCCTGTCTCGTATCCTCGATCCGCTCGCGTCTTCGACTGCCAAGTGACCGTCACGATCGTTCTTTCCGTTCGTCGCCTGTCGAACGGTAATTCACTCACATTTGTATTGTATTAATGCCCTTATATGTGGTTAGTGTACCCTTATTGTTTGAGGAGAAGACCCTTTAGGACCCACCCCGATTGAGACGTATGACCAAGCCACAGAGAGACACGACCGACGAGTCCGTCGGTCTCGCGGATCCGACGGACGAACGGTCGAACTGCGGTGTCGGCGCCGTCATCGATCTCGACGGCGGTCGATCGCACGAGACTGTTGCAGACGGGATCGAACTGCTGGAGAACCTCGAACATCGCGGGACGACCGGTGCGGAGGAGAACACCGGCGACGGGGCCGGGATTATGGTACAGCGCCCCGACGAGTTCTTCGATGCGGTCGTCGACGCCGATCTCCCCGAGGAGTATGCGGTCGGCTCGATCTTTATGCCGCAGGACGACGCCGCCCGGACCGGCCTCGTCACGATCTTCGAACGCGTTCTCGGTGAACACGGCCTCGACGTCGTTCACTGGCGAGACGTACCGACCGACAATTCGGATCTCGGTGCGACGGCGCTGAACTCCGAACCCGACGTCTGGCAGGCGTTTGTCGTCCCCGAAGAGGACCTCGACGCCGACGCCTTCGATCGCGCGCTGTACGTCTCGCGACGGGCTGTCGAAAACGAGGTCGGGGAACTGGATTCGGAGGCCTCGGCGCGCTTCTACATCTGTTCGCTCTCGCGGAAGACGCTCACCTACAAGGGACTGCTGAAGGGCGAGCAACTCGCGGACTACTACCCGGATCTGAACGACGAGCGGCTGCGGACCACGCTGACGCTTGTGCACGCGCGCTTCTCGACGAACACGCTGGGCGCGTGGCACCTCGCGCACCCCTACCGCCACATCATCCACAACGGCGAGATCAACACCATCCAGGGGAACATCAACTGGATGCGGAGCCGGGAGACGGACCTCGAACACGAGGCCTTCGGCGACGACCTCGAAACGCTGAAGCCGATCATCAACGATCCGAACCAGTCCGACACCGCGTCGGTCGACAACGCGGTCGAACTCCTGCTGCAGGGCGGCCGCGACCTCCCGCACGTCCTCCGGATGCTGATCCCGGAGGCGTTCCGCGGCGACGAGCGGATGAACGACGACCGCCGCGCGTGGTACGACTACCACGCCTCGCTGATCGAGCCGTGGGACGGCCCCGCGCTCGTGGCCGCCACCGACGGCGACCGCGTCGCCGCCGTCCTCGACCGGAACGGTCTCCGGCCGTGCCGGTACGACGTGACGACGGACAACACGCTCGTGATGGCCAGCGAGGTCGGCGCCCTCGACACCGACCCCAGCGAGATCCGCGAACGCGGCCGGCTCCAGCCGGGCCAACTGTTCGTGGCCGACCCCGAGGAGGGGCGCGTCATTCCCGACGAGGAGGTTTTCGAGTCGCTGACCGACGACAAGTACGGCGAGTGGGTCGACGAGGAGCAACGACAGCTCGAAGCGATGGTCGACACCGACGACTACGCCCCCCGCGACGAGTTCGAGCACCTCCGGGCGGCGCAGGCCGCGTTCGGCTACACCCACGACCAGTTGAGCCACCTCATCGAACCGATGGCCAAAGACGGCAAGGACCCCGTCGGATCGATGGGCGACGACACGCCGCTTTCGGTGCTATCGGACTTCAACCGGCCGCTTTTCACCTACTTCAAGCAGCTGTTCGCGCAGGTCACCAACCCGCCGCTGGATTACATCCGCGAGGAACTGGTCACGTCGCTGGAATCCAGACTCGGCGCCCAGCGGAACCTCCTCGACGAGACGCCGGCGCACGCCCGCCAACTCGTGCTCGACTCGCCCGTGCTGACAGACGCGCAGACGGCGGGCATCAGATCCCTGGGCGAGGCCGACGGCGACGCGATGTCATCGACGATCGTCGACATCACCTACGATCGTGAGCGCTCCCTCGAGGCGGCCGTCGAGCGCGTCCGCGAGGACGCCGCCGCGGCCATCGAGTCGGGCGCCGACGTCGTCGTCCTCTCGGACCGAAACCTCGGTCCGGACCGGGTCGCGATCCCCAGCCTGCTCGTCACGGGCGCGGTCCATCACAGCCTCGTCCGCAACGGGCTTCGGAACCACACGGGCCTCGTCGTCGAATCGGGCGACCCCCGCGAGGTCCACCACATCGCGACCCTCGTCGGCTACGGCGCCGACGCCGTCAACCCCTACCTCGCCTACCAGACGATCGCCGACGTCGTCGCCGGTCCCGACGGGGCCGACGAGTCCGAAGCGATCGCGGCGTACAAGAAGGCGCTGGAGGACGGCCTGCTGAAGACGATGGCCAAGATGGGCATCTCGACGGTCGAGTCTTACCAGGGCGCCCAGATCTTCGAGGCGGTCGGCCTCGACTCCGAGTTCGTCGCCGAGTACTTCGAGGGGACGGAGATCCGCACGGAGGGCATCGGCATCGACGTGATCGAGGAGGACGTCCGCACGCGACACACCGTGGCGTTCGGCGACGACCCGCAACTGGAACGCCAGGGCGAGTACGAACACCGCTCGGACGGCATCCACCACCAGTGGAACCCCAAGACTGTCGGGACGATCCAGCAGGCGGTCCGATCGGGCGACTACGAGAAGTACCAGGAGTTCGCGGAGCTGATCAACGACCAGACCGAGGAACTGCAGACGCTCCGCGGGCTGCTCGAGTTCGACTCCGACCGGGAGTCGGTCCCGATCGAGGAGGTCGAGCCGGTCGAGGAGATCGTCCAGCGGTTCTCGACGGCCGCGATGTCGCTCGGCAGCCTCTCGCCGGAGGCCCACGAGAACAACTCGATGGCGATGAACCGCCTCGGCGGCAAATCCAACACCGGCGAGGGCGGCGAACCGCCCGAGCGGTTCGGCACGGAAAAGGAGTGCAACGTCAAGCAGGTCGCCTCCGGGCGCTTCGGCGTCACCTCCGAGTACCTCACGAACGCCGACGAACTGCAGATCAAGATGGCGCAGGGCTCGAAGCCCGGCGAGGGCGGGCACCTCCCGGGCAAGAAGGTCAACGAGATGATCGCCCACGTCCGTTTTGCGACGCCGGGCGTCGGCCTCATCTCCCCGCCGCCGCTGCACGACATCTACTCGATCGAGGATCTCAAACAGCTCATCCACGACCTGAAGGCGGCCAACCCCGAGGCCGACATCAACGTCAAACTCGTCTCGGAGGCCGGCATCGGCACCATCGCGGCCGGCGTCGCGAAGGCCAACGCCGACGTGGTCCACATCTCCGGCCACGACGGCGGGACCGGGGCGTCGCCGAAGACGTCGATCAAGAACGCCGGCCTGCCGTGGGAACTCGGCCTGGCGGAGGCGAACCAGATGCTGCGGGCGACGGACCTGCGCTCGCGGATCCGCGTCACGGTCGACGGCGGAATGAAGACCGGCCGCGACGTCGCGGTCGCGGCGCTGCTCGGCGGCGAGGAGTACGTCTTCGGGACGGCCTCGCTCGTCACCTCCGGCTGTGTGATGGCGCGGCAGTGTCACGAGAACACCTGTCCGGTCGGCGTCGCCACCCAGCGCGAGAAGCTCCGGGACCGCTTCCCCGGCCAGCCCGACCACGTCATCAACTACCTGACGTTCATCGCCCAGGAGCTCCGAGAGATCATGGCGGAACTGGGCTTCCGCTCGCTGGAGGAGATGATCGGCCGTCCCTCCTTGCTCACCCAGCGGGAGACCGACCACGAGAAGGCCAGACACCTGGATCTCTCGGACGTCATCGCCGAGCCCGCCGGCGACGCGCGGCAGAAGACCGAGGAACAGATCCACGCCGGGGTCGCCGCCCAGCTGGATCACGAACTCATCGAGCGCGCCGAACCGGCGCTCGAAGGCGGCGAGCCCGTCGCGATCGACTCGGCGGTCTCGAACGTCGACCGCGCGGTCGGCGCGATGCTGTCGAACCGCATCTCCGCGACGTACGGCGGCGACGGGCTCCCGGACGATACGATCCGCTGTGACTTCGACGGCATCGCCGGCCAGTCTTTCGGCGCCTTCCTCGCCGGCGGGGTGACGATGCACCTCACCGGGGCGGCCAACGACTACATCGGCAAGGGCCTCTCCGGCGGCAAGCTGATCGTCCAGACGCCCGAGAACGCCGCCTACGAGGCCGACGAGAACGTCCTGGTCGGCAACGTGGCACTCTACGGCGCGACGCAGGGCGAGATGTACGTCAACGGCGTCGCCGGCGAGCGCTTCGCCGTCCGCAACTCCGGCGTGAAGGCCGTCGTCGAGGGCGTCGGCGACCACGGTTGTGAGTACATGACCGGCGGTGTCGTCGCCGTGCTCGGCGACACGGGCCGGAACTTCGCGGCCGGGATGTCCGGCGGCGTGGCCTACGTCTACGACCCCGACGACGAGTTCGCAGCGTTGACCAACACCGGGATGGTCTCGCTGTCGGGGACGCTTGAGGACCTCGACAGACAGATGCTTCGCCGGCTCGTCGAGAACCACGCGACCTACACCGACAGCGACCGCGCGGCGTGGATGCTCGACGACTGGGCAAACGTTGTCTCCGACTTCGTGAAGGTGATGCCCGACGCCTACGCGGAGGTCATCGCGGAGCGCGCCCGCGACGACGTCCGGAAGGAGCTTCCGCCCGCGGCGGGGGCGACGCCCGCCGGCGACGACAGCGACGCGGTCGCCCAGACCAGCGACGACTGAGCCGGATTCCGGACGCGTTTTCTCGGTTTCCCCCCGCTCCCGTTCGTCCACGGAGGCACGCGGGAGGGCCGAGCCGCGAACCGATCGTTCGCGCGTCCACAAGGGAAGCGGTATACCTTCGCCAGGGCTAGCTCCGGTATGGTGCGGCGATCCCGGGCTATCTCCTATGTTATTGCTACTATACTTCTAGTTGGCATCGTCGTAATTCTCGCAGCGACGATATCCACCGTGATGTTCGGATTCACCGACGAACTTCGAGAACCTGCGCCGAACGTCGCACAGTCAGACGGAGAGTTCCTCCCGCAGGACGGAAACAGCGGTGGGATCGTCAAGATCACACACGTTTCCGGTGATCCACTCACGATATCGGAGATCGAAATCTCGGTGCGGGCCGAATGCAGCGACGGGACAAGACGGGGGCGGATCGTCAACCTCCCGGCGGGATCGGGGAACGCGATCCGCGAATCCGACGGCCAAATCGAGGGCGACAATATTTTCGACGAACGATCGTTAAACCTGATCGACAATAACGTGGCGGGCGTCGACAACGGTGGGGCGCTGCTCCAGGGTGGACAGTTCACCGCCGGTGACGTCATCCTCTTTCGGATACCGGACAGCAAGTGTTCGCTGACGCAGGGAAGCGAGGTATCAGTAGAGATCGTCCACAAACCGTCTCAGGCGGTCGTTGTCGACAAAGAACTGACCGCGTGACCGTCGCTGACGGCCGCGATAACGACACCTGCTCGTCGGCGTGGCCGGTGGTGCCGAGTTGCCCCTCGCGTGTTCCGATTACAGCAGTCCTCGTGTTGCGATCAAGTATGCGGCTCCCGTCAGCGCACCCCACACGACCGCAGCGGCTATGCCAACGGTCAGCAACGGGCCAGCACCGAAAAATCCGGCGACGATCCAGATCAACACACCAACCCCCGCGAGAGCCTGTATCTGCAGCCCATCGACGGGTGGAGAGCGGTTCGTCACTGTCAGTGCCATTCCGTAGCCGCCGAAAAACAGTGCCAGTAGATAGAACGCCCCTCCGAGTATGCCCCAGGTCGAGTTCAGGCTACCGAGTAGTGTCGGTGCCGAATCCGCCGGTGGTGTCGTTCCCGGCGTTGTGGCTGTGGCCGACGGTGTCGGTGACGTCCCCGTCTCGGCTGCTGACGACGCTGTCGGCGTCGCAGTTGTCGTTGCTGTTCCCGGTTCGATCGTGATCGAGGTAGTGTTGCTGTCGATTCCCAGGTTGTCTTCGACGACGAGGCTCACCTCGACCGGTTCGTCCGGCATCTGGAAACTGTCCGTCGGGCGATCGGTAACCGATTGCGTGTCCCCGTTGACGCTGAACCGGTACCGGACGATCGACCCCTGCTCGCTTGCCGAGCCACTCGCGGAGAGTCGGATGTCATCTCCCGGCCGAGGGTTCATCGGGGCGTCGATCGTCGCAGTCGGACGGGTGTATTCGGTGTCAGGCGGCGTTTCCCGGAACGGAACGAAATCGACCCAGCCACGTTTCGTGACGACCGGATTCCCATCTCCTTCCGGGAGAATTGACGAGTGATACGGGCCACGGCGACTCCCCCAGTAATTGGATTCAGCGTGGACTGTCCGGCTCGATTCGGGGATGATAAGCGCCGTCGTGTTGGCCGTGATGAGCGGCGCGATATCGACTGTCAGGCCGCGGTCTTGCCCGTAGAGGCCGTTGTCCGTGAACCGGTAGCTCCTGTTCGTCGAGCCGGTTTTTTCGATCCCTATTCCGGTGGGGATGTCGCCGCTCACTCGTCGGAGTGTGAGGGCACTCCGCTCGGCGGTCCGGGTTTCACTGGGTCCGTCCGTGCGTAAGACAGCCACCGTTCCTTCCCAGAGCCGCACAGCTCTGAGATCCTCGGTGATTGCTGGATCCGAGATGAGTTCCGAGAGCGGGACGTCGGACTGCGCCTGATTGACGATCACACCGGCAGCGCCTTCAGCGACGTAGCTTCCCGTCCCTGGCTGGACGTCCGGCATCTCGACCGGATCAGCAAAGCGGTTCGTGTTGAACACGATGTCGTTGTCGCGAACCGTCGTCTCCATCACTCCCCGGAGGACCATCCCGTAGGTGTTTGCAGCGATCACGTTGTTCGCAACGGAGAGATTCCCGCGATGAGTGATGGGGCTGGACACAACGAGTCCGGCGCCGGCGTTATTCGTGAGTTGATTTCCACTCACCGTGCTTCCGTGAACGAGGAGGTCCGACTGAACCGTGACCCCGTGTTCGCCACTGTTTTTCACCGTATTGTTGTGGACGTCGAGCGCACGTGCTGCGGCATCGGTACGAATCGCCACACCGTCGGCGGCATTATCTCCGATAGTATTATCGTAGAGCGACAGTTTTGAAACGACGGTGCCATCTATCGCAATACCGTCGTCACCGTTGTCAGCGACCTCGTTACCGCTGATCTCCCCCCGGCGAAGTATCCATCCGAAGACGTGTACGCCGTCACGGCCGTTCTCCCGAACAGTGTTGTTGGAGAGATCGACCGCAAGTTCGAGGCTCCGGGTGCTTATGCCGATGCCGTGGACGACGTTGTTGGTGAGCGTATTTTCCCGCAGTGTGACGTCTCCGGTTCGGTAACTATCCGTCTCAGACTGCCGTATCCGGATTCCAGTTCGGCTGTTGTGAATCCGATTCCCGTGGGCCGTCATCGACGTGGCAGTACGGGTACCGATCCGGATACCGTCATTCGCGGCCGTGATCGTGTTGTACCAGAAGTAGCTCTCGCTTTCCTCTGCACGAACCACGACACCACTGCCGTCTACTCCGTCGATCCGGTTTCGCGAAGCCTGAAAGCGCCGGACGCGATCGGCCGCGACGAAGATGCCGGATCCGTCGACCTCACTGAACGCCGAGTCGACGACGGTAAGCCCCTTCACTCGTGTCGTCGGCTGTTCGGCCTCCGGGCTTCCGTCGGCTGGAGACGTCACATCTCCGACGACAAATGGTGCTTCGACACCGGCGGCGATCTGCGATATTCCCCCTTTTTGCAGCGTGACCGCAACCGGATAGATCCCGCGTGTCGTCGGGTTCACCGCATCCTCGTATTCGACAATCAGCTGTCCGTCGTCCGGGATGTGGACGGACTCGGACAGCGCTATCTGCAGTTGGGCGTCCGTCGACGAAACCGAAGCCACCGAATCGGCAAACGATCGTTCGATGCTGCCGTTTCGGTTCCGGTCGAGACCGATGCGTTCGATACTGTCTGCTCCCACTGATGCGACGGAACCGTCCGAACGATAGTCGAGCTGGATCGAGTCCAGCGAGACACCAACACCGGGCTGATATGCGAACGTATGCTCCGCAGCATCATCTGTCGTGTCCGGTGTGGCCGTCAACGAGACGCGGTCAGTCGGACCAGCGTTCGGACTCGCCTGAATTGCGTGGCTTCCGATGTCGCGAAACGTCGTCCTCCTGACCGTGATCGGTGGTGCTGCCGTCGTCTCATCGATCGCGAGGCCGGCACTGGTGAAATCACGCAGCCTCGAATTGACGACCTCGACTGTCCCCGCATCGCTCGCCACGGTAATCCCCGCGGTGCCGCCTTCGAGGGTCGTATTCCGGATGCGAAGGCTGCTCCTTTCGGTCCCGTTGTACTCGAGGCTTGCCCAGCGACGGTCCGCCGCTGCGCCGTCGGATCGTGTGATCTCCACCGGGCGGGCGGCCGTCCCCCGTGTCTGGAGTGAACCACTCACGGTGACGGTGATATCCTCGGCGAATTCGATCTCCGTCCCCGGTTCCACCGTCAGTGTCGCCCCCGGGGCGATTTCGATGTCCTGAATCACCCGATACGGCCCATCGGCCGGTGTCCAGGTAGTATCTGTCGTAATCTGTGACTCGACGAACGTCACGTCTGCACTCGGTTCCGCAGCCGCGGCTGCAGGCGCGATTAGCGACATCACCAATAATACGCCTACGAACGCGACCCCAACCGCCTGCAGCCAGTCGTCAGTCCCCCGTGTCAATAGTGTCACCCAGCTGCCCCACAACCTGTAACCATTCTCCTCCTATTTATAAAAACACCGGGGCCACGGTTGGATGCATATCTGCAGCGACCCGTATCGATCCGCTACGCGATGATCGGCTCCGCCCCGATATGGGCGTGAATTTCCCCAGCTACCATCCGACGGGAGATGGACACTGTCGGCTGTTCCTATAGTAGCGTTTGCAACTGATTGCTCATCCGATTGCACGCTGTCGTGCGATCGTGTGAGCGAAGACTTGCAAACGCTACGATATTGCAAGATATTTGCGACCCCTGGGTCGCGAGAGTCTTCATAGATTACAGCCGACAGTATGAGCAGCCAGCGCTCGATAGTCGGGAAAGCAATGGACAGCGACGAGGCGCCAGTTTCCTGTACGAACTGTCGCGACGAAGGAACGAAGTTGATGGACCGGACCGGAGAGTTCGTCGCACGGGCGTGTCCCAAGTGTGGACAGGAGACGCTCGGGATATCGAAGCTCTGACCGCCAGTCCCCTTTCACCGAGCGACCGACGCCGAAAAGCGGACGCGTCCCGCCGGGTCGGCGGCTCGTCCGGCAGTATCCTTAACTCCCTCACCGCAAAACCGGAAGTATGAGACGCGACGGCGACGGTGGCTGGCGTACGCCCGCGCGCACCGACCGTGCGGTCAGCGAGACAATCAGCTTCGTCCTGGTCTTCTCGCTCATCGTCGCCTCCGTCGGCGCCGTCTACGCGATCGGCGTCTCGGAACTCGAAGCCACACGCGACGCAGAGCGGATCGAGAACGCCCAGCGCGCGTTCGACGTGCTCGCGGACAACGTCGACGACGTCCTGGAGGGCGCGCCGAGCCGGGGTACCGAGGTCAAACTCGCGGAGGCGACCCTGCGCTCCGCCGACGACGCTTCGATGAACGTGACCGTCGACCCGGCGGGTGGCGGAACCCCCCGAAACTGGGAGTTTTCCCTGTCGCCGCTGGTGTACAATATCGAGGCGGGCGGGGAGATACGCCTCAGCAACGGTGCGGTCCTCCGAGACAGTGCCGGCGGCGGCGCCGCGATGATTCGCGGCCCACCCGTGGTCGTCGACGACGACCACATTCAGCTCACGCTGATCAGACAGGAGCACTCCGGGCCGGTCGCCGTCGGTGGCTCACAGACAGTCCGGATCCGGACGGCCGCGTCGCGTTCCCGGCTGTTCTACGACGACGCTGGCGGCCACGATCTGGTCCGCGTGAACGTCACAACGCCGTATCCGGACGCGTGGGGGCGCCACTACGAGTCGGTCGGCTTCGACTGTTCGGTCGTCGACGCGGCCACCCCCGGAAGCTCCGGGACGGTATCCTGCAACGCCACCGACGTCGACCGCGTCACGATCGTCTGGAGCCGCGTGCGGACCTCCTTCGAGTAGTCCACTTGGCGCCGTCGTGAATCGCCTCGGGGCATTCTCCTTGCAATCTGTAAACCTGTTTCAGGACCGCGTCCAGCCACGAGGCAACGTCGTCGGGCGGACAGTCAAAGAGGGCTTTGAGCCTAAGTTAGGTATTTGACGTTTCTGAGTGAACGCGTAGGTATGTCCCCGAAGCAAGCGAAGCGGCGACGCGGCGGAACCGACGGCGAGGCGACTGGCGCGAGAACGGTCCACGTCCACAGCGAAGACCTCCACATCCGCAGTTACGCCCACAGGGAAGCGTACGACCTTCGGCTCGAAGTCACGACGCTCGACGGCGACACCGTCTTTCAGGACTCATATTACCTGCAGCCCGGCGCGACAGAAAGCGAACTCGACGCGGTTCCGGCCGGCGAGTACGAGATTCGGGCGACCCTGGATGGGCAGCGAACGGAGACTCTCCGCTGTCGACTCGGTCCGCAACCCGACCGAACTGCCCTCATCGAGGTCGGCAACGGCATCCTCAGCCTCACTGAAGGCCTCCGCGCGCGGTAAGATCCAATAGAATCTCTCCGCGTGCAGCAAGCATCCCTGAAGGCCTCCGCGTTCGGTGAGCGCGATACTCCCCCTCAGTTCAGTTCGACGCTCACGTTGTTCTCGGTGACGTGCAGGTAGGTGATGTACGCGCCGCCGCTGGCCCGGTCGTACCGGAGCGTCCCGCCCGATCCGGTCGTGTCGATCTGCGTCGTTCCGCGGTCGCCCGGCCCGTGGAACACCCGGAGATCGAAGTCCTCGCCGAACATCGCGAAGTAGTGGCGGGTGAGGATCCGGACGTTCTGTTCGTCGCCGTAGGTGTACGTGGTGTCCTCGCCGTCATCGCCTATGTGGGCGAACGTGGTCGGATCGGGCTTTGTGGTCGCCGAGTCGTTGAGCGCATCCCAGTCGATGGCGGTCTCTTCAGTGACGTTGCTGCCGCCGTACGTCAAATTCTGCTCCGTGCCGGTGAAGTCGATCCGGATCACCGTGTCGTCGTCCTCGGTGCAGTCCAACTGGACGTCTCCCGAGTCCGAGGGGATGCTGTCGTTCGACCACCGGTGGACGCCCTCCGACGTCCCGTTGTCGTAGTAGTAGACGTCCATCGTCAGCTCCGCGGAGCCGGGCTCGCCGTCCTGACAGTAGCTGTTCCCGATCCCGCTCGGGACCTCGACGCCTGCCTCGTAGGCCGTGTCGCCCCTCTCGGCGTAGAAAGAGACGTAGATGTTGTTGAACGTCCCGCTGTCTTTCTTGACCGATGTCTCGAAGTCCGTGAGCGAGTGACCGGACTGGACACGGCGGACGGGCACCTCCCCGCCCTTCTCGGGGAACTCGAAGGGACCGGCGATGTCTGCGGTCTCCAGAACGACAGTCGCGGTCCGGTTTCCGTCGTCGACGGAGACGTTCCCGGTGGTACGGGCTCGGAAGTAGTCGGCCCACCCCTTGTAATACCGACTGTGGACGGTCACCGATGCGGTTCCGTCCCGGATCGGATTCACGTACGGCTCGCCCGTCACGTCGTACGATTCGGCCTCGTTCGGGAAGATCCGGACCATCTCCCCGTCGCGGCGGATCCTCGCGGTCGCATCTCCAGTCGCGGCGTCGTTCGAGCGGATCCGCAGCACTGGTAGCGTCAGCGTCGTCCCGCGGTAGTGGAACTCCGGCGGCGACACCATCGACGTCCCGCCGTCCTGATGGCGCCAGACGCCGCCACCCTGGTAAGCGATCTCGGTTCCGGCGGTCTGGTAGGTGATCGAGCCGAGGCTGGCGTTGTAGATCGTTTCGTTCTCGTTTGCGGTGTAGTTCTGATGGTCGATCCGCAACCAGCCGGTCTCCGACTCGACGGTGTAGTCGCCGCTGTCGGCGCGGCCGAGTCGGACAGTCTGGACCGAGTTTTCGCCCAGTCCGACGGTTGCCACTCGGGCGTCGAGCAGCGTCATCGAGTGCTCCGCACGGGTAAGCGACGTCTGCTCTTGGACGTCTCCGAGCGCCGAGGAGCCGACCGCGACGATGACTCCCGCCCCGGTGATCGTCAGGGCTAAGAGCAGAATGAAGCCGATATTCGACGACTGTGCCCGGTTGGTCATATCGTAGCTCCCCCCATGTTCGGTTGGCGTAGCGACGGCAACCCTGTCGAGTCGCCCGCCTCGATGACGAGCACCGGTCCGGCCGTGTCCAGTCGGACGACGACCGGCCCCCCTGTCACTGTTCCTTCCTGAATCGGTACGAGCGTCGAGAGGGTAAGCGTGACGCTCACGTCCGACCGCGCCGATCGCAGCGTGAGTTCGTACTGGGCCGGTTGGTCGGGCGGGTTCGCGAGTTCCGTGATTCGGAGCTGATAGGACTCGCCCGCCACCCGCCGCGGGAGATCGACGCCCACACGCACGGAGCGGGACTCTGCGTCCGCCCGCGAGAGCCGGTCGGCGTCGTCGATGCCGGCAGCGAGCCCCTGGCTGATGACGTCGAGTTCCTCACGGACGACGCGGTCGCGCTGACTCTCGACGTACGCGCTGGCGCCGATGAGGAGCCCCGAGATGAGGACGGCGGTGATGCTCAGCGCGATGACGTAGTTCACCGTAATCGACACCGCGCGGTCGGCCCGGGCGCCGTGATCCTCACTCTGCGACCGTCCGCGTCGTTCCGTCACGGCGGCTGCACCTCGATTCGGGCCTCGTAGTCCAGTTCCGGCGTGCGGTAGCGCACCGAGAGATCCGCGCTGTAGATCGCCGGAGTGTCGTAGGGCTGTCCCGTCCCGGCGTCGGCGAGTCCCGGCAGCGTCAGCGCCGACGGTGGCTCGTCGACGACCATCGTGTACGTGCCGCCCGCTTGGTCACCGTACCGGTATCTGATCGCGGCGTCGGTGCCGAGGTCGTCGACGTCGCCGAGCGCCGCACACGGCGCGCCGCCGACGGACTCGTTCGGCACGTCGATTACGAACGTATCGTCAGTGACCGACGCGGCCGGACACTGTGCGACCTCGCTCCCGTCGTCGAACACGCGCACTTCGGGCCCACTGCCGGTATCGTAGACGTAGACGCTCCAGGTTCCCTCGGTGGAGGAGACGTTGACGTGGAAGACGTCGTCGGCGAAGCCGCTGGGGAGCGTCGATTCGTCGACTTCCAGCCGCAGCGACCTGACGCCGGAGAGATCCGTGTCGGCTGCGACCGTCCAGTTCGCCGCGCCGCTCTCGTCGGTGTAGTCCCGCGTGGCGTTGTCCTGCTGGATCCGCGTGCCGTTCTCGACGGCGACGACGCTGGCCGCCGCGCCGTCCCCGGCGACTGCGCGGTGGTGGGATGCCAGGTCGTCCCACCGATCTATCGACGCGTTGAACGCCGAGTTCAGCGCATCCGTCGAGGTGTTGTTCAGGCGGTTCACTGATCGGATGGTGTCGACGCCGGCCGTCCGGGTTTCCCCGACGTACTCGACGGCCGGGACGGCGTCGGCGCCGGTCTCTCTCGTGGCCAGATTGCCGGTGTAGATTGCCGTGTTCAGGAGCAACGCCAGCGCGACGAAAAGCACTGCGAGTGCGAGCGCACCGACCAGAAGCAACTGGGCGCGGTCGTGGTCTGGGGAACGCCCCCCACCTTCACCGTCCCGAGCGGTCACATCCGCCATACGACGATCTCCACCTCCATAACCGAGTACAGGTTCCCCTCCGCGTGCCCATCGTCAACTATGTAGGACGCGTTCGAAAGCGTCGTCGACGAGCGGGTGCCGTCCGCGTTGACGAGGTGATCGTCGTCGGCGAGCGTGACCAGCTGTCGCGCCGTCGAGGCGTGATCGCTCGGCTCGCCGAGGTCGACGATCGCTCGGCTCTGGCGGGTCCCGTCCTCGTCGATATAGTAGACCGTCAGGTCGAAGGCGATGCCCCGTTCGATGAACGTGTCGTTCAATACGCCGCCAAACGTCGTCGGGGGGCCGCCGCGGACATACCCCTCCCGGGTCGCCCCGTGCCAGTTGCTGGCGGACTCGTTCCAGTACAGGATCGTCTCAGCCAACGTTCCGTTCTCTTCGGCCGACGCGAGGACGCCCTCGGCGACGGCTGCCTGCTGGTTTTCGATGTGCTGACTCGAGGTGCTGCCGGTCAACGGCGTGACGGCCGTCACCTGGAGTGCGAACACGAGACTGGATATCAAGATCATCGCGGCGGTGATCGCCTCCAGCGTGTGCGCCTGTGCCCGGTCCATCACCACGTCCTCACGAGCAGCCTGTGTGGTTCGCCGTTGACGTACACGACGCGCGTCGCGGCCGTCACCGAAGTCGTCTCCGTGACCGGCGGTCCTGCCGTGTACTGCACGCCGTCGGTGACGACCGTCCCGTCGAGCGTCCGGATCGAGACGTTGACGTCCCGCGTCGCGCCCGGCGTGAACATCTCGTCGGTCGTGTCAGCAGTCGTGTCGAACCCACACGACGTCGGGGCGTCGGCGCCGCCGTTCAACTGGTCGAAAAAGGCGTTCGTGCAGGTGTCGTTCAGCACGTACGGCGTCGCGGGATCGCCGAGTCGGTCCGTCGACAGCGACGTCGCGATCCGGTCTGCGGTCCCCGGCCCTTCGGCGCTCTGAAACGGGGTGAAGATCGTCGGGACGAAGGCGACGACGAAGGCGACGACGAGCAGGAACACGCCGATGCCGATCGCGAAATCGATCGTCGTCTGCGCCCGATGGCCGACCCGTCCCCGCTCTCGGTTCCGCCGCTTTGCGGCACGCATCACCCGACCACCATCCACACGATCAGCGCGATCGTCTGCAGGATGACCACGAACTTCACTCCCGAGATGATGTCGGCGTTACGGATGTAGCCGCTGATGAAGCCCGACAGCGCCGCCTGGAGCGTCACGGCGTGGAAGAAAAGCACCGACAGCAGGTCGATGTTGATGCCGCCGCCGAAGTTCAGGCCGCCTGCGGCTTCGCCGCCCCCTGACCCGGCCTCGGTGGCGAGTCCAGCCATCACGTCGAGGAACTGCGTCTTCAGGATTGCCATCACGCCGAGCAGCGTCAGATACGTCATCAGAATGATCGCCACCTGCATCCGGGTCCGGGATTTCCGTTCGCGCTCGATGTCGTCCTGGTTTTCGGATGCCTGCGCCGCCGTCGTCAGGACCTCCGTGATCTGACTCGAGGCCTCCTGTGCCTTCGAGATGAGTTTGACTGTTCGTGCGAGTCTGGGAATGTGGTACTTGTTGTTGAACTCCACGAGGGCGCTCCGGAGGCTCATCCCGTAGTTCACCTTCGCGTGCATCACCTCGAACTCGTCGGCGAGCTTCCCCGAGGAGGTCGCTGCGACCGTCTCGATCGATTCCAGCAGGGTCTGGCCGGTGTCGTTGGCGCTCGACAGTTTCCGGAGGTTATCGGAGAGTTTGCCGACGATCGCGTTCCGCGAGCGCACGTTCCAGGTGTGAAAGATCGCGAGCGGGATCCCGATGATGTACACCGGCACGTACCACCAGATGAACGTGCCCCAGATGGGGTTGTTCAGCATCCCTTCCCAGCCCAGCGGCGCCGCCCCGCTCGTGATGGCGACGCCAAGGAGTGCAAGCGACGCCGGCACGGTCAGGATGAGCGTGTACAGCGGGTGATCCCGGAAGAACAGATGCGGTTGCCGAAGCAACTGTTTCGTCTTGTACGTCCCCTCCCGCGCCCGGATGTGTTCGAAGACCCCGAATTCGCCGATGAAGCTCTCTATCAACCCCATGTGGATCAACCCCTCGCGGTTGACCTGTTCCAGCCGATCGGTGCTGTTCGACGGTTGGAGGTAGCCGTCGCCTGGCTCGTCCTGTTTGACGGTCGAAACGAGCACGAGGAATCCAACGCCCGTCAGCGGAATGAGGCCGTAGACGGTCCCGTAGAGGAGCGAGTCCTGGGCCTGCCCCAGCATACTCATGATGACGAGGATGATGATGAGAAGCAGGGGAAACAGAGACAGCGTCATATACATCTCGCCGAACAGTTCCAGCGTCTCCAAAACGGTCTCCTGTTCCTGTTTGGCCGTCCGCAGGTGCTTTTCCTTCTTGTCGTCGAGGAAGCGCTCCATATCGCCGCCGGAGTTGACGATCGACAGCATATCGGTCAGAAACTGCGACAGCTCCTCGGAGGGCGTGGTCATCGCGCCCTCGCGGATCGCGTTCCGGTAGTCGGTGCCGAAGTACTCGGTCTCGCGGACGATGCTCCGGAACTCCTTTGCGACCTCGCCGTAGGTGTCGTCGGCGCGGCCCATCGCTTCCAGGATCTCCAGTTGGTTCAGCCCGCCGACCGAGAGGGCGTACATAAACGAGATCGCGTCGGGCAGCAGCATATTGATCTCGCGCCTGCGCCCCGACGCTTTCGAGTACGGGACTGCCACGAGCGTGCCGAACCCGAGGGCGAACCCGATCGACCCGAACACGAGTCCGGAGACGATCGTGACCGCCGGCACGGTGAGCGCATTCAGTGCTGCCGCCGTCGCGGCGTCGCCCACTGGCAGGCCGATACTGAACACTTCGGGCGCGACCAGGCCGAACTCGAAGATCGCCCAGCCGATGAACGTCCCGAGCAGCCAGAGCGCACCACCCGAGATGACGCCGATCGCCAGCGCGTTCGAGAGATACAGTTCTACCGTTGCCGGCATCCGCGCCTGTTCGAGCTTCCGACCGACGTCCGCGACGAAATCACCCTCCTCGTCGAAGAGAAACTGGAACAGGGGATAGAACGCGTCGCCGAGCGTGTCGGTGCTCCGGTCGAGTTCGCCGCCGTCGCCCTCGCCGACGTCGAGGCTCATTCCTCCGACCCCCGCTCGCCGTCGGTGCTTTCTTCGGCCCCGTCACCGTCGCTCCCCGCCGATCGGGCTTCGTCTCCGCCGTCCGGGCTGATACCCGTCTCGTCGGACTCGTCGCCCTCGTCGGGATCGACCTGCTCGAACTCGCCGAAGTCCCACTCCCCGTCGTCTGTCTCTTCGTCGCTCGGTTCCTCGAGCAGATCCTCGATGCCGAACTCGCCGTCCTCCGCAGCGTCCTCAGCGGCGCTAACCGTCGAATCCGCGCCGAGATCGTTCTCATCTTCGCCGCTGGGGAGGTCATCCTCGGAGTCTGCCTCCTGCTGGGTGTTGCTCTCGTCGACGATGTCGGCGTCTATTGTGCCGGAGGACGCTTCCGCGTCCGTTGGGTCCGGAGACACGTCCGCATCAGCCGAACCGGGTGAGACGTCCGCATCAGCCGAACCGGGTGAGACGTCCGCATCAGCCGAACCGGGTGAGACGTCCGCATCCGCCGAACCGGGTGAGACGTCCGCATCCGCCGAACCAGGTGAGACGTCCGCATCAGCCGAACCGGGTGGGATGTCCGCGTCAGCTGTCGCCTCGGACTGGTCGGCGTTGTCGGGTTCCGCTCCGGTCCCGAACTCGTCGGAGTCGTCGGTCCCCGCGGAGACGCCATCCTCCACGGTGTCGGACGGCTCCTCGTCGACGACTCCATCGAGCGCCGGCGCAGAGGACTCGCCGCTGTCGAGTTCACTGTCGCTCTCGTCCGGCCCGGCATCGAGCGCCGGGGCGTCCGCTTCCGCCGCCAGCGAGTCCAGCTCCGAGTGTTCGCCCGCAGCGGGCGTGACGTCAGGTGCCGGTTCGACGTCGACCAAGGCGTCGGCGACGTCGACGTCTTCCAGGTCGCGGTACTCGGGCCACAGCCTCTCTGCGGCCTCCTCGAGGATCTCCTTACACAGCGCACTGACCTCCTCGCCGGGGTCGGGACGCGGGACCATCTTCTCCTTCTCGGGGTCGACGTCGATCTGCACCGACTCCATCTCCCGGAGGTCCTCGAGGCTGCGTTCCAGTTCCTCGCGGGCCATCAACGCGAGGATCGTCTCCTGGTCGTTGATGAACGCCTGCAGCGTCGCTGCCACCTGCGTGTACGTGTTGAACCCGCGGTCGATCAGGTACGCGAGGACGACGCGCCGCTTGAACAGTTCCTCGTCGAGTTCCTCTCGGGTCCACCCGCGGTCGAACCGGACGTCCTCTAAGGTGTTCGAAGACCCCATCTTGAGGAACTCGTCGCCCTCGGCCTGCCACTGATAGACGTCCTGGACGTTGATCTCGTCGTTCTCGGCGTCGTAGTGGTTGATCTCGGTCAGGGACTTGTTCCGCCTGACCTTGTCGCCCTTGACGCGGGTGGAGGTCTGGATCGACACCAGATCCAGCGCCGTGAACATCGTCTTCGAGACGTTGATCGGGTCGGTGGTGAAGCGCTTGAGCACCTCGCCGACGCTGTCGGCGTGGAAGGTCGTGTAGGTGGTGTGGCCCGTCGACATCACCTGGAAGAGGGTCCGCCCCTCCTCGCCGCGGATCTCGCCCATCACGATGTAGTCGGGGCGTTGTCGCAGTGCGGCCTCCAGGAGGTCGAACTCGTCGACGTCGCCGCGGTCGTCGTCGCTGAACGACGGCCGGGTGACCGAGGCGACCCAGTTCCGCTGGGGGAGTTCGACCTCGCGGGTGTCCTCGATGGAGACGATCTTCGCGTTCGAGGGGATGAAAAGCGACACCGCGTTCAAAGAGGTCGTCTTCCCGGACGCCGTCCCGCCCGCGAAGATCAGGCTCTTGTCGTTCTCGATGCAGAGCCACAGGAACGCCATCTCCTCTAAGGAGAATGTCTTCCAGTTGATGAGGTCGATCGGCGTGTGCGGGACGTCCTTGAACTGCCGGATCGTGTAGTTCGTCCCGTGATCGGAGACCTCCCGGCCCAGCGTCAACTGGGCACGCGAACCGTCGGGAAGTGTCGCGTCGACCTGCGGCCGCCGCTTGGAGATACCCTTCCCGGAGCGCTGGGCGAGTTTCACGACGAAGTCGTCGAGTTCGTCCTCGCCGTGCTCGACGTTCGAGATGATCTGCTCGTAGTCGGAGTGGTAGACGAACACCCGGGAGTTGTACCCGTCACACGAGATGTCCTCGACGTTGACGTCGTGTTTGATCGGGTCGATCCGCTCGTAGCCGATGAAGTCCCGCCGAAGGACGTACAAAAGTTTCTCCACCTGATAGTCGCTCAGTTCGGTCGGATCCTCCGCGAGCACCGCCGGCTCCGGGCGCGCGGCGAGTCCCTCGAGTCCGTCCTCCTCGGCATCGCTCGCGGTCTCGAAGAGCCAGTCGAGTCGTCCGCCGAACGAGCCCTCGTGGAGCCCGAGTTGGCGGGCGTAGGCGGCCATCCGCCGTTCGGACGGCGGCGCTTCCGACTCCCCGGAGTCGTCCTCGTCGTCGCCACCGATCCCGAGGTTCACATCGAGACCGGAGAGCAGGCCTTCCTCCTCCTCGGCCTCGACGGTTCGTTTCGGGAGTATCGACAGCCCCGCGGCCCGCGGATCGTCGGGGGGCTCATAGAGGCCGTACCGTTCGAGGAGTTCCAGCGACTGCTGTTCGATCACGCTCCGTCGGGTGTCCGGCCCCTCCGCTGTGACGCTGTCGTCGTCGTATTTGATCGCCGTCCGGAGCTTCCCCGTGAGGAACTCCGCGAGTTCGCCCTCGATCCGGTTCTGGTGGGGCTGGATCGCGTAGTACTTCTTCTCGTTTTCCTTCCGGGAGTGGAAGATGATCACAAAGGAGTGGGGCTTGTTGACCCAGTAGCGTTCGACCTCCCGGAAGTGCGTCTTCTTCTCGAAGGGGACGGCCTTCTCGAGGTCGTAGCGGTTGACGACGGTCGTCATCCCGCGTGCGTCGGTGAAAAAGGCGTCCTCGTCGAACTCGGGGGCGACATCGACGGTTCGCTCGTCGACGATCTCTTTCAGTTCCGACGCGCGCGTCCCGCCGTGGGCGAGCGTCTCCTCGATCGCGTCCGGATCGAATCCCAGGGCCGCGGCCGGGTCGAACCGTTCGATCTCGCCTTCGTCGTCGCGCGGCCGCGAGCCGTCGTCCTCGTAGTAGTACTGCCGTTTGTAGTGTTCCCAGAGCCAGACGTCCTTGACGACGGGCGTCGTCTCGGGGTCGCAGAACGACTCGAAGGACTGCGACAGGCGGGCCGCAGTTTCCGCGGCCGACTCGACCTCGTCGTCGGCGTCGACGGGGTGAAAGTTCAGATACGACTCGGGGTCGACGCTCACCGAGTCCCAGTCCGCGCGGGTCGGCGTCGGGATCGCCACCTCCTCGCCGTCGTCCCAGCGGCCGCCGCTATCGTCTTCCTCGTCGTGCTCCCGGGGATCGTACCCCCGGTACAGCGACTCGACGTCGCCGTCGCCGCCGTATTCGTCGAGGAAATCCGCCCAGGTGTACTCGCCGACGGCGACCGTCGGTCCCTCGTCGGTGGTCGCACCCGGCGACGCTGCTCCCGCCTCCCCGGCGGCCCCATCGACATTCCCCTCGAGGGTAGACGGCGGTTGCTCCCCGTCCCCCTCTAACGCGTCACCGCCCTCCCCATTGGCGGGGGACGCGTCGTCGTCGGTTGCCATCGTTCAGCAGTGGTCTCCACCACGGAAAAAGACTTCCGCCGCTTCGGCCGTTCAGACGGTCGTCATTCGCCGGTAAACATCCTGAGGGGTTGACACGAGAGGCGCTCAAATCAGAAAAAAAGCAGCGAGAGGACGCCGTAGGCCGCTCCCAGAAGGAGCATCGCCGCGATCAGCACCGCGAACCACGTCCGGCCGTTCCCCGGTACCTCGGGAACGTCCCCGGGGTAGTACGGCGAGAGCGGATCCTTCTGTGGACTATCGTCGTCGGACATCAGCCGGAAGATTCGATCGCCCGCTGCATTATAGTAACGTTTGCAAGTCTTCGCTCATCCGATCACACGACTACGTGCGATCGGATGCGCAATCAGGTGCAAACGCTACGATACCGTTTCACTCACAACCCCCGCAGACGGGGGGTGGTAGTATCACGAACGGTATTTTGCCCGGTTGTTTTATGTGATCAGTTCAGGTAAGGTGGCCTATGAGCAACGAGTCCGACGCCGATCAGACGATCGTCGTGGCGGACGACGACATCCACGTCGAGAAATCGTTCGCGGGCGAGGAGTTCCCCGTGCCGGCGATCAAGTTCCGGCTTCTGTCCGAGAGCGACGAACCGGTCCACATCCGCCTCGTCGATGGGATCCCCGAGGATTTCCCGATGGAAGGAGTCGGGTTCCACCCCGACTACGAGAGCGACAACTGGACCGCCTACAAGGATCACCGCGTCGAATACGAGCGCACACTGGAACCGGGTGAGGCGACGACGACGGTGTACGGGATCCGGATCGAGGACACCTCGGACCTCGAGGGGTTCCTCGGCGAGCCGATCATCGAACGCCCGCCCGTACCCGAAGGGCCCCAAGAGACGCCGGACGGCGCGGACGTCGAGGACATCCTGGGTGCGGATCGCAGTCAACTGGTCCGCGATGCGCTGCAGGGGAACGGCAGGCTCGTCGACGAGGCCGGCGGGGAGGACGTGCCGTCGGACGTCCCTGCGTCGACGGACCCGGACGCCGAACCCGTCGCCCCGGCGGCCGAGGCTGACGATCCCGAGCCGACCGCAGCCGATCCCGACGAGCCCGCGTCGGAACTCGACGAGGAGTCCACCACGACCGAGGACGGCGCCGCCGCGTCCGAGGAGCCAGACTCCGCCGCTGACGATATCGCGGCGGCGACCGAAGACACGCCCGAGACGGAGGCGCCGGCCGAATCGTCCGACGACGAACTGGCCGACGCCGCCGCTGCCGCGGAGGAAGCGATCTCCCCGCGCGAACTCGACGCCGATCTCTCCTCCGCAACGCGGCGGACCGGGGCGGAGGACCCCGCTGTCGAACCACAGTCCGACGAGGACGTCGGAACGGACGCAGCCGACTCGGCGGCTGCAGACGACGCGGACGAGGACGCCCCGACCAGTGAAGTTACCGCAGCTACCGCTGACGAACCCACTGATGAGCCGGCGGATGCGGCCGATGAATCCACTTCGGAACCGACAGATGCCGCCGACGAATCAACTGAGACCGCCGACGAACCCGCCGATACCGCCGACGAACCCGCCGATACCGCCGACGAACCGACTGCGGAGCCGACGCATACTGCCGACGAACCCGCTGCTGCCGAAGCGGACGCGGCTGCCACGGCGGATGCAGACGAGTACGTCGACATCGGAGCCGAGGCCGATGTAGAAGCCAGCGGCTCCCCCGAGGCAGCCGACGACGGGACCACGACGCCGGCGGCCGCTGCCGCCGGTACCGGAGACGCCGCGGAGGACGGACTCGCAGCCACGCTTGCCGCGGAGATTCGCGCGGGTGAGGTTTCCGAGTCCGATCTCGAAACCCTCCGCGACGAACTCGACGCCGGACTGCCCCGGAGTGCCGACGTCCGTATCCGCCGGTTACAGGCGCAGATGGAGGATCTCAACGCCTACGCCGACGCCATCGCGGAGTTCATCGACGAGGAGGGCACCGGCGCGGAACTGGTCGAACGGCTCGATTCGGAACTGGCGGAGATCACAGACGAACTCGCGGACGTGCAGTCGTCGCTCGCCGCCGCCGGCGCGGACCGCGAGGAACTCCGGGACGACGTTCGGGCGGCGCAGGCTGACGTCGACGACGTCGCCGAACGGACCGACGCGATCGAGGACCGAACCGCGGCGACCGAAGACCGCGTCGATCGCGTGGAGGGAGACGTCAAGGACGTCGACGAGAGCCTCGACGATGCGTTCGACGAGATCGATGCGATCGCCGCCGACGTCGACAGCGTCGCCGAGGAAATCGAGACGGTCGCCGACGATGTCGACGCCGTCGTCGAGGAGGTCGAGAACGTGGCCGTAGACGTCGACGAGACCGACGCCCACGTCTCCCGGCTCGACGACGAGATGGGCGAGGTGCGGGAGGATATCGCGGCGCTCGACGGCGACGTCGTCGATGTCCGCGACTCGCTGGAAGCCGAGATCGACGATCTCAGGGCCGACCTGTCGACGCTTTCCGAAGAGCTCGACCGCTTCGAGTCGATCGAGCGCGACATCGAGGAGCTACAGACGTTCCGCGACCGCCTCAACGACGCGTTCGGGCCGACAGGGGAGTAAAGGTGGGCGCTCTGCGGTCGAAGATCGAGCCTGAGCGGCATCAGGCCGAAGCGCAACCGGTTTAGCGCCCCATCATCTTGTTCCAGTAATGACCGAGACGGAGGCGATTCGCGTCGCCGTCCCCCGAAAGGGCCGCCCGCTCGAAGCCGTCCTCGAACGCGTCGCCGACGTCGCGGACGCCGAGGCCGTCGCCGACGAGATCATCTCCACGCTCCGCCACGAGAAGGCGATCACGAAGGACGAACTCGATCCCGACGCGGACGTCTACGATCGGCTCGCGGGGTACTCGGATCTCGACGACGACTACGCGCCGGAGTTTTCGCTCCTCCGTGACGACCGATCGGGGATGCCGCGACGGATCGTCTTCGACAGCCTGACCGTCGACGTGGCCGGCGTTCCCGTCCAGTTCGTCGGCCGCGAGGAGCCGTTCCGTGCGCTCCGCACCCACGAGTTCGGGCTCGGCTTCGACAGCGCCGACCTCGTCTTAGAGGAAGTCGTCGAACTCGAACCCGACGGGATCGGGTCGATTGCCGACGTCAACGCACGGATCGATCCGATGAACACCGACGTCCGCGTCGTCTCAGGGATGGGCGATACGGTGTACCACACGCTGATGGCTCGGCCGGAGATCCTCCCGCCCGGGGCGGAACTCGACCGGGGGTTCGTCGAGGGTTACGAGGGGCCGCTGTGCATCTCCCCGCGCTATGAGCGCCTGGTGGAGGCGGTACTCGGGACGCGGTCGCTCGACGGCATCGACTTCGTGTACCCCGACGGGGAACGCGAGGAGGAAGCCGCAATCGCGGACGCCGGCCTCGGCGTCTATCTGACGATGACCGGCTCGACCGCTCGGAACCACGGGCTGGTCCTCGGCGAGCATCTCTTCCCCTCCGAGACAGTCCTGATGGAGAACGTCGCGGAGACGGAGGGGGCCGCCCCCGATGCCCGCGTTCGTGAGGCGCTCGCGGCGGCGACAGAAGAGACAGAAATCGCGGTTTAGCTCTCCTCGGAGGCGGCGCGCTTCCGCTCATAGTGTTTACTCTCGTCTCTTACCGCCGGGTGCCGCCAACGGGGGTGGCGCCCGGCGGTACACAGTGAGAGCAAACACTATCAGTCGGCGTCGGCTTGCCACTTCCGGACGGTGTCGGGACCGACGCCATCGACGCGATCCGCGAGCGTGTCCGGTTCAGCTTCCTTCAGCGACGCGACGTCGTCGACGCCGGCGTCTTTCAGCTTCGCGGCGGTCTTCTCGCCGATGCCGTCGACGCTCTCCAGTTCGGAGCCGCTCTCGCTCTCTTCGGCCTGGTACTCCCGGTAGTTGCAGATCGGACAGCCGAGTTCCCACGGCTCGCGGTCGTCCTCGTAGGTGATCCGGAGTTCCGGGAGGTCGTGTTCCTCGCAGATTTCCTCTGTCACCTCGACCTCGCCGCGCCGGGGCATCGGCAGCGAGTACTCGCAGTCGGGGTAGCGGGTGCAGCCGACGAGCCGCGATCCCGAGCGGAGGCGCTTGATCGCGAGTTCGCCGCCCGCTTCGGCGGCTTCACCGCCTTCGCCTCGCGACGTCTCCGACGTCGCGCCCTCCTCGGAACCGCAGTCCGGACACGGACCGATCACGAGATCCTCCTGGGCGTCGGCCTCCTCGGCCTTGCAGAGCGGACAGCCGTGCACGAAGGTCTTCCGCCCGGCGAGCATCTTGATGTGGCTGAGGCCGTGTTCCTCGCACTCCTCTTCGAGGATGAGCGGCTTGCCGGTCGACGGCAACGGCAGCGTGTAGGTGCAGTCCGGGTAGGCGTCACAGCCGATGAAGTACGATCCCCCGCGGCTCTTTCTGATCACGAGGTCGCTGCCGCACTCCGGACACTCGCCGACGGTCTTGTCGGCCTTCAGCGACTTCCGCAGGTGTTCGCCGACCTCGTCGCCGGATTCCATCAATCCCTCGAACACCTTTTCGAGGATCTCTCTGGACTCCTCGGTCACTTCAGAAAGGGAGGCCTCGCCGCGTGCGATCGCCTGCATATCCTGCTCCAGTTGTGCGGTCATCTCCTCGCTGACGATCCGGTCTGCGAACTCTTCGGACGCCTCGACGACCGCGCGGGCGAGTCGGGTCGGCCGCGGGGGGTCGCTCTCGATGTACCCGCGGTCGTACAGCTTCTGGATGACATCGTGGCGGGTAGAGTTGTGAACGATGACGCCGCCATCGACGGCGAAGTTGGGTGCCTCGTCGGTAACCGAGAGGTCATACACTGGACCGTCGTAGTCGCGTTCAGTGACCGAACGGACTGTTGCCAGCGATGGACATCCGAGTACTGCCGCGTAGATCGATCTATCGAACCCCGACGCGACGTATCGAATAGTCCGGTTGTCGTCGATGCTCCTGTTGCTCCCATCGATCTCTCTGTTCAAGTATCCGTCCTCGCGTAACTCGCGTATGATCGCGTTCGTTCGGCCTCGTGTGAGGTTGATCTCGGCGGCAAGTTCGTCCGAAGTCTGCGGACGCTCCGCAGTGGATTCCAGGATGTGGGCCTTATGATGGGTGACGTCGTACTCGCGGAGCCCATCGAGTGCCCTGTGGAACTTCTCGTCGGAAGCGACCGGCACGACATCGAAGAACCGCTCCACGTTTCTCCGTCCTCGGATGTGTAGTTTGTGTTGAGCGGGAGATAGCTTCGATTCGATGCCGAACTCGTCGAGCATCCTCCCGACGCCAGCGAGCAGATCGTGGTCGACGTTCGATATAAACGCCTTTCGTTCGCGCGAGATGTGCCCCTCGTCGTCGAAGAGCGCGCCGATGAACGCCGGCGCGAACTCGGTTGGGAGGTCCGGACAGCCGTCGGTTTGGACGGATTTCAGCAGATGATGCAGGACGCGACCGATGCTCGCCGGAACGTTGACTTGATACTTCGTTCTGTGGTATTCCTCGTGTCCGGGATGAGCACTGACCGAAGGAGCCACGCCGAACAGGGTCTCGATATCCGACGTGAACCGATCGATGAGACTCGTGTTGGTGTTGTGATACCGGACATCGACGACGTTCTCTCTCTCGTTGACGTGGACGGAGCCGTCCCCGAGGAGATTACCCAAGACCCGTGCGAGCACAGACGACCATCGTAGCGGAAACGGGTTGCGGAAGCAGACTTCCTGGTTCAGTCCGCGGAGTTCGGTCGGCCGGGTACCGAGTTTGCCGAGAACCCACACTGGAACACCGCGTTTACCGGTTTCCATCGCGGATACCCGTGCCTGGGTTGTGCCCAGTCGCGTCGCGAGTTCCGTCTGCGTTTCCTCCGTGTCCGACCGGATCCGAGCGACCACATCGCCACACTCGACCCCGAAGAGCTTCGTCGACTCGTCCGCGGTCGCCGCGAACTCCTCCCAGGAGAGGACGACCGGTGCGTCACCTCGGTCAGCGGTGGAATCCGACGGCGATGCTCGGGTGGCCAAGAGTTCATCACTGGGCTCGATTTCGGCGGCGGGAACGACACGCCGCGTTCCACCCCTGTTGATGTACAGTGGGTGTTCTTCGGTGACGGAGAACCCTCCGAACTCGGTTTCGATTTCCAACACTCGTTCGTTCGGCCCCAGTGGGCGTTTACTGACGAGTTCGCTCTCGGGTTCGATCGTCCGCCCTGCGCTCTCGGAGAACGAAACCGTTCGTGGACCGCCGGTAGTCGTTCCGATGTCCGTATCGCCGTCCGCGATGACGATCTGTTCCTCCTCGAAGAGTGTGTCGACAGAAGTACGTTTGATCTCCCCGCTTTCCGTCCGGACGAGAACATTCGTATCTTCTGTCAGACACTTTGTCCCGATCTCCATCTCTTCCATCGTCTCGATGAGCCTTGATTGGCCGTAGCGCCGCGGCGGCTGGGTCTGCTTGGCCTCGATACTCGTGTCGGTGACGGTCAGGGTCTCTCCTTCGGTCACGTCGGGCACGAACGACTCGCTGGCGTTCGAGTACGGGTAGACCGCGTGATAGCCCGGCTCGACCAGGCGCTTGCCGTTGGCTTTCAACGAGAGGTCCTCGTCGTCGCCGACGGTCGCGACGACACGGAGGTGCTCCCAGGTCGCCGACTCGGCGACGGTCGCGAAGAAGCGCCGCACCACCAGTTCGTAGACCTCCCACTCGTCTTCTGAGAGCTCGGTGCGGCTCGGCAGTTCCCCCGTCGGGTGGATCGGCGGGTGGTCGGTCGTCTCCTCGTCGCCCTCGGTCGGCTCGATCGACTCCTGTTCGAGCAGCGCCGAGGCGTCGTCGTCGAACGCACGCGTGCCGACGAACGCGTCCAGGAGGTCGCGCGGGTCGAGGTCGTCGGGGTAGACGGTGTTGTCCGTCCGCGGGTAGGTGAGGTAGCCGGCGGTGTAGAGATCCTCGGCGATGCTCATCGCGCGCTGGGCCGAGTAGCCGAGCGACCCCGCCGCGCGGATGAACTGGGTCGTGTTGAACGGGGCCGGCGGGTCGTCGGTTCGGGTCCGGCGGTGGACGGAGTCGACGGTGGCTGCGGTCGCCGCTTCCAGCGTCTCGTACGCAGTCTCGGCGGCCTCTTCGTCCCAGACGCGTTCGGCCTCGTTCCCGTCCTCGTCGAGATAGAAGTACTGCGCCTGGAAGGCGCCCGCGTCGGCGCCGTCGCTGCCGGTCGCGCCCGCATCCTTCGCCAGATCCGCGAACAGCTCCCAGTAGTCCTCGGGGTCGAACGCCTCGATCTCGCGTTCGCGGTCGACGATGAGCTTCAGCGTCGGCCCCTGCACCCGGCCGACGGAGATGAAGTCGTCGCCGAGTTGTCGGGCCGAAAGCGAGAGAAAGCGCGTCAGGGCGGCGCCCCACACGAGGTCGACGATCTGCCGCGCCTCGCCCGCGGCCGCGAGGTCGAAGTCGAGTTCGTCGGGGTTCTCGAACGCCTCGGTCACCTCCCGCTCGGTGATCGACGAGAAGCGCACGCGGTCGACCGGGACGTCCTCGTTGACCTCCCGGACCAGTTCGTAGGCCTCCTTGCCGATGAGTTCGCCCTCGCGGTCGTAGTCAGTCGCGATTGCGACACGCCCGGCCTTCCGGGCGAGTCGGCGCAGCGCCGCGACGATGTTCTCCTGGGTGGCGTGCTTGTCGATCGGCGCGTCGATCAGTTCGACCGGTTCGACGTCGCGCCAGTCGTTGTACTCCGGCGGGAAGTCGACGCCGACGACGTGCCCCGACAGGCCGATGCAGCGTTTGCCGCCCCACTTGTAGACGTTGACGCCGTTGAGACGGTCGGCCTCGGCGGACCCGCCGCTGAGGATGTCGGCGATCCGCCGGGCGGCGTTGTCCTTCTCGGTGACGATGAGTTCCGGGCCCTGGCTCATTGGCCGCCGGTAAGCGAGGGGTCGGCCTAAACCTTTCGCGCCGCGTCGGGGGAAATCGCCGGACAGCGCGCGTGTGCGCGCGGAACGACCGTATAGCGTCTCGGCGTCTCGGTTTCGTCTCGGCGTCGCGGCCGCCCGCCTCGCTCCGCCGCTACTCCTCGAGCCGTTCGCGGAGCAGGCGGTTCACGTCGCCCGGGTCGGCGCTGCCGCCGGTCTTGCTCATCACCTGCCCGACCAGGAAGTTGATCGCGCCTCCTTCGCCGGCGTGGTAGTCCTCGACTGCGTCGGGGTGCTCGTCGATGGCCTCCGCGACGGCGTCGGTGACCTCGTCGTCGTCGGCGGTGCCGAGTCCCTCCGATTCGATGACGGTGTCGGGATCCGTTCCCTCGTCGAGCATCGTCCGGAGGACGACCTCCTCGGCGTTCTTCGTGGTGATCTCCTCGGCGTCGACCAACTCGACGAGGCGGGTGAACTCGTCGAGTCGGTGGTCGACGTCGGTGATCGCCATATCGCGGTAGTTGAGTTCGCCGAGGAGGTTGTCGGCGACCCACGTCGCCGCCAGGTCGGGATCGAACTGCGCGGCGACGTCCTCGAAGAAGTCCGCGACCTCCTTCGTGGAGGTGAGTTTCGACGCCGACTCGGCATCGAGGTCGTACTCCTCGCGGAAGCGCTCGCGGCGCGCGTCCGGGAGTTCCGGGATGTCGATTTTGGCTTTCCAATCCGAGACTTCCAGCGGCGGCAGGTCTGCCTCCCGGAAGTACCGGTAGTCCTTCTCCTCTTCCTTCGAGCGCATCGAGACGGTAATGCCGCGGGACTCGTCCCAGTGGCGCGTCTCCTGTTCGACCGCGCGGCCGCGCTGGACGGCGTTTTTCTGCCGCGTCACTTCGTAGGCGAGCGCCTGCTCGGCGTTCTTGTGACTCGAGATGTTCTTGACCTCAGTCCGGTTCGCAGATTCGAGTGTCTCCGATCCGATCGCGCCCTCGTCGTCGACCGCCTCGGCGGGGACGAGCGAGATGTTGGCGTCGACGCGGAGCGATCCGTCGCGCGTGGAGTCGAAGACGCCGAGATACTCCAGGACTTCCTCCAGTTTCGCGAGGAACGCGCGGGTCTCTGCGGGGCTGCGAAAGTCGGGTTCGGTGACGATCTCCATCAGCGGCGTTCCGGCGCGGTTGTAGTCGACGAGCGTGTAATCGGCGGTGTCGATGCTGCCGCCCTTGTGCTGGAGGCTGCCGGGGTCCTCCTCCAGGTGGGCGCGCTCGATACCGATCTCGCGGCGTTCGCCCTCGACGGAGACTTCGAGCGTCCCCCCTGCGCAGATCGGCGCGTCGTACTGCGTGATCTGGAAGTTCTTCGGCAGATCGGGGTAGTAGTAGTTCTTGCGGTGGAATCGCGTATGGGCCGCGACCTCGGCGCCGAGCGCCTTGCCGACCTTGACGGCGGCCTCGACGGCGCCCTCGTTCAGGACAGGCAGGGCGCCGGGCAGCCCCAGACAGACCGGACAGGTGCGGCTGTTCGGTTCCTCGTCGTCGGCCGGTTCGGTCGAACACCCACAGAAGATCTTCGTGTCCGTCTCCAGTTGGACGTGGACCTCCAGGCCGATGACGGTGACGAGGTCCCCCTCCGAGAGCGCCTTCGCAGTCATTGGCTGCGTTTCGACACAGCGCGGCTAAAGGCTAACGGGAACGGCGGGGCGGACCGCGATCTCCCTGCACCCGCCCGATTCCCCGGGGAGAGTATAAGGAGCTGACGGGGGATAGTGCTCGTACCTGCGGTCCCCCACCGAATTATGGACCTCCCCGACTCCCTCCGACGGCCGCTGGTCAATCACTCCGAGAAGGGCGCACGGGCAGTGATGCTGTTTGCGATCTGGTGGGGCTATCGCGCCTACGACCGCAATTTCAACCCCGAGTGGTTCGGGTGGGCGTGGAATCCCGGCGGCAACGTGGGCGCCAACTTCCGCACCTACCAGTACGCCGCGGAACTGGCGCTGGAGGGGCAGTCCTTCTACGGCGTCGCCCCGCCGGGGCTGGCCGAATGGGCGGTGTACCTCTACCCGCCGATCACCGTCACCGCGTACTACCCCTTCACGGGGCTGGAGTGGATGACCGGCTACTGGCTCCTGGTCGGGCTGAACGCACTCGCCGGGGTCGGTGTGGCGGCCGCGATCGTTCGCTTTCTGGACCGCGTCGACCGGCGGCTCGGGTGGGTCGACGTCGCTCTGATCGTCGGACTATTTCTCGCCTCGCCGTTCACCTTCGGGACGATCTACTACGGTAACATCAACCTCCTCGTCGCCGCAGCGTTCGTTTCCGGCTTTCTCGCGCTCGATGACGGCCGGGAGACGGTCGCCGGGACGGCGTTTGGGCTTGCGGCACTGTTCAAACTCTTTCCGGCCCTCGTCGGGGCGTGGCTGCTTCGGCGTCGTTCCTGGCGGTCAATCGCGGCCGCGACGGTCGTCGGAGTCGGTGGCATCCTCGCGGGCGTGGTCGCGTACGGGTGGGAGCCGACAGCGACGTTCTTTTCGGATGTGGTTGTCGACCGCACCGAGACCGCGGCCTTCGCCGGCGGCTACCCCGTCGACAGCACGTTCTACGTGACGTTCCAGCGGCCGCTGTCGCACCTCCTGTGGGGCGTGTTCCCGGACGCTCCGCCGGAACTGCTGACGCCCCTCGCGGCGCTGCTCGGTGCGGCCGTCCTCGCGGTCTTCTACGTCGACGTCGAAACCCGTCAGGACCGACTCCTCGCCATCTTCGCGACGCTCGTGGTGACGGTCACGGTCGTTCCGGCGCTGCAGTGGTATCTCGTGTTGCTTTTCTTCCCGATGGTTCCGCTCTGGTACGTCTGGGACGGGCCGGGGCGGCGGCTCTTTCTCGTCGGCGGGGTAGTGATGTTCGCGAACGCGACGCCCGGAGGACTGGTGTCGGGGATCCGCGAGTACGGCCTCCCGAACCTCCTCGAATCCGCGCTCGTCTCCGTCGTCACCTTCGCGTCGGTCCCGCTGTACGGGATCGCGATTATGCTGCTCGCCGGCGCGCTCGCGAAGTACGGGCTCCGTCCCGACCGGACGGCACTCCGGGCAGTCGGTCGGATCCGGCGGGCAGTTTCCGGCCAGCAGTCGGGTCGGTCTCGGTGACTCTTCCGGTATGCTGAGGACGGGGCTCTCACCGCGACAAAGTTCTTGTGAGCTGACAGCCTACGCCCGGATGAGATGTCGAACGGGAGTTCGAGTCTAGACTGGCCGAGTGACTTCGCCCGGACGGATCCGGCCGACCGAGAGCCGTATCCGCACAACTTCCGGGTCGACCTCCGGGAGGCGTTCAGGAACGTTCTCGCGGAACTGAACCACAGAGACGTCGAGAACGCTCGCGTCGAGAGCGCGGCGAACCACCTCGCGAACGATCCGAATATACCCTACACGGACGCGAACCCCGACGATCCTGGCGTCGTGGCTTACTACAGCAAGGGCGGCCAGGAGTTCGCCGTGCCCTGTGACCGCTGGGACAATTTGCGGGACAACGCCCAGGCGATCGCGAAGTATCTGAACGCGAAGCGGGCGCTCGAACGATACGGCGTCGAGACGGTCTCCGGCACGTCGGAGATGGTGACGCAGGTGTACTCTTCGGGGTGACTGTCCGCGCGCCCAGTCGACTGCTGGCGTCCCGAGAGTCCGGATTCTCCGGGGCCTCGCTCACCCGTCGATCACCAGCCGTCCCGTGACCCACGCCGCGTCGTTGACTCGGGCGCTGACGTCGTACTCGCCGGCGGAATCGGGATTCTCGGCCGCGCCGTACCGGAGGTGAACCCGGTCGTCGGCCCGGAGTTCGTATCCCGTCTCGAAGGTGACCGTGAGGACGCTGTCGTCGTCGTTCGTGTTCACGCCGCTTATATCGCCTTCCCCGAACGTCTCTTCGAGGTCGCCGTCGGCGTCGGTGTCGACGCCGACCGTCAGGATCTCCTCGTGTTTCGCGGTGTCGAGGTCGACCGCCTCCTTTGGGTACTCGACGGTCACCGACTCGAGTTCCTCGCCCTCGGCGTCCTCGGCGTTCAGGACGGTCGCGTGGACGACGTCGTCGGCCCCTGCGGTGGGGTCTTCAGCGACGACAAGATCCTCCTGAAGGGCTGCGTCATCCCCGAGGTCTCCCTCTACGACGTCGTTCGCGGCCGATTGCGGCAGATCGACGGAGAGGCCGGCCGCAATCACTGTCGCGAGCAACAGCGTGAGAACGATCATCAGCACCGCTCCCACGACGGGGCTGATCCCGCGGTCGGTACGCTCCGCGGTGATGTCGGAGAACGGAACCGTGAGGTCGCCCGTGATATCGATCACGCGACGACCCACTGTCTGGATTCGGTCACTCCCGGCGATAGATCCCGGGGTGAATTGAACCCTCTGATGACGAGCACTATCGAAGGAGTCGTCGCGACTGTCGATTTGCCTTCGAAACGCTTTTTTATATACTGGGCGTCGCTTCGATTGCGCGCCGCCTTAGCTCAGACTGGGAGAGCACTCGACTGAAGATCGAGCTGTCCCCGGTTCAAATCCGGGAGGCGGCACTTCTCTGAACCCGACCGCCGAGCGGAGCGAGCGCGGCGGGTTCTGTCAGTGCGACCCGAACGGATTTGAACGAGACGAGTCACAGCCCGCGCAGCGATGCGAGCAGGAATGTCTCGGCGTGGTTCACAATCCGGGAGGCGGCATTATACTCACAGTTCAAATGCCGGCGGGCGTAGCGTACGCGCAGTAAATGCTAACCGGTTACTCCTCCCTCTCGAATCACGGTGTTCTGGTGAACGAATCTCTGTGTCTCTCAATCGAGGTCGTCCAGCCGATCGCCGAGCGCGTCCATCATCTCCCACAGAAGTCCGGTGACTGAGCGTGCGCCGAACGAGACTAGTTCGTACGTGTACGCGTCGTTCGCGTCCTCCCGTTTCTGGTAGTGGAGCAACCCATCCACGTGCGGATTCGGTTCACAGTGGAACCCGCAGTCGAGCCCGTCCGGTTCGCTGTAATGGAGGGTGTAGTACGCACGAATCGGGGTTCGTATCCAAGTGTCGTTCGCGCGGTCGGATGCTTCGGGGCCGGGTGTCGGATCCGGGATCCACGTTACCCGGAGCGACGCCGTCTCTGTACCGCGACCGAACCACGACGGGTCGAGGGCGGCTCGGAGTTCCCGGTACTCGTCCGACGGTTCCCCTTCGACGGATCGAACAGCGGGATGTCGTACCAACTCGCTGCGTACCTCGCGTAAGATGCGGTGACGATCCCGGCCCGAATTCGCACCTCCATCGGAGCGAACACGTTCCCCACGGGAACCAGAACAAGGGTGGCTGGTTCGGTGATTACCGGTGTCAGGTGAGTTCTCTGGCGTGTCCCGTTCGCTCGTCATACCGTGATCGACGACGGATCCGACGTCCAGGTGTCGTAGTTCTCGATGGCGTCCTGCACGAGCGAGAGCCGATACCGGGCGAGTTCCCAGTCGCTCGCAATCCGTACGAACTCGTACGCTTGCTCGGCGGAAACGTCGTCAGCAGTCGCCCGCTCGCGTAACACGTCAGGCGAGTGGACATCGTACTCTGTCTCCCAGGCCGCGATGTCGTTTTTCAAATCAGCGGCCTGTTCTGAGAGTTCCTGCTTTGTCGTCCCTCGGAGTAACTCTCGAACATCCCGAAGCCGGGTGTACAGTGGGTCCGGATAGTAGCGACGGGTCCCGTCGTTCTCGGTCACCGTTACGACGCCGAGATCGATGAGTCGGTGGAGGTGATCCCGAGCCGTATTCGGGGAGACGGCAGCCTCCTTGGCGATCCACGGGGCGGGCTGTGGCTCCGAGAGCGTCATCGTGACTGACTTCACCCGATCGAACGCCGACGCGTGCTTCTTCCACGTCCCTACCCACTCGGGTTCGTCGTTGGACGCCTCTTCGGGTGACATACGCGATAGTACCCACTCGAACGTAATAGTTCTATTCCTCCGCAAATTATTGCGTACGGATGGCTGCAAGTGAAGACGGAGAGATCGAAGGTCTGCGAGGCGAACTCGAAGACCGTGTCGATGACCTCACAAGATCACGTACCGGATCACAGTTGCAGAACTGAATCGTCTCACCGCTTAATGCTTAGTAGTAATAAAACACTTCGAATGCTGGGAGGCGGCATTTTCCACAGGAAAATATGAGCAGTGAAATAGGGTGGTTACCGTGCCGCCCTTCGACCGAGGATGAACACGAGCAGGGCGAGCATCACTGCCCCAAGAGCCGTCTCAAGCGTTGTCAACAGTCGGCCGAAGCCAACAGGCTGGAAGTCGACAAAGCCGAGAGCAGTGTACGTCAACGTTGAGTAATAAATCGCATTCAGAATTTCGGCGGGATTAGCTGCAATCTGCGCGTAGGTAATCGGGTTTCCGTCGGTCGGTTTCATCCATCCGCCGAGCGGATACAGGAGTGCAAACGAGAAGATGATACCGAGGCTCCACGCAATGACGCGCCACGGACTCTCACCGTACAGGAGTGTCCCACGTGCTACTTTCGCTCTGCTCCACCGAGCGCCTGCTATCAGCCGTTCCTCCCACGAATTCCGCTCCTTAGCAGCTTGCTTATACTCGTTTTTTTGGAGGTCTTGGCGCCGGACGAACGAGCGGGCCTGCAACCGAGGGCGGGCGTGCTTTCCGCCAAGCTCTTCCAAAGATCGGTAGACGCTTTTCGCCTTGTCCACGTCCTGGTCTTCGTTGTCTTCTCCATACGCCGGGTCGTAGATACAGGTCGGTCGAGAGCGGATAGCAACGACTGTATGCGGCGAGATACCGGAGTCATCTGATGGGTGGCCGAGGAATTGCGTCCCTTCATTGATCCGAACATCACCGAGGACTGCTCCATTGAGCTTTGCGCCGCGCAGGTCTGCATCGAACAGTGTTGCTCGGCTCAACAGGGTTGATTCGAAGTTCGCATTCCGGAGACTCGCCCCCGTAAATGTCGAGTCAGTCAAGTCCCCTCCATCGAATTGAACCGCATCGAGAGTCAGGTCTTCGAAAATGGGACCCTCCTCAAACTCTACATCACTAAATACGAGACGATCTCCCGTGAACGCTGCTTCCCTGAAATCGCTCTTTTTCCGGAACTCTGCTCCCCTGAAATCGGCCTTTTCTCCGAACTCTGCTTCCCAGAATTTAGCCTTTCCCCGGAACTCTGCCGAGACGAAGCTGGCCTCTCCCTCGAACTCTGCTTTCCAGAAGCTGGCCCTTCCTCCGAACCCTGCACTTGGGAAGTTGGCCCATCCTCCGAACTCTGCTTCCCTGAAGTAGACCCGTTCTCCGAACGCTGCTCCTCTGAAATCGGCTTCTCCGTTGAACTCCGCTTCCTTGAAGTCGGCCTCTCCTCCGAACTCTGCCCATCTGAAGTCGGCCATCTTCCCGAACTCTCCCCGTTCGAAGGTAGTTTCTCCTCCGAACTGCGTCCTGTGGAAGCGAGTTTCGTCGTCACATTTGATCCCGTTCAGGGTGATTTTTTGGACAGCAAGGACGGTCTCAGACCAGTCTAATACACCAGTAACCGTTGCGTAGTCCAATGCAACCCTCCCGTCCTCAACTGTGAGGGTGGATTCCTCGCGCAGATCGAACATACCAAACTTCGCACCGACGAACTCCAGTTGTCGCGTCTCGGTGTCGTCGCTGGGCGAAGTTTCGTCGACTGCGTCCAGAAAGGCGTCAACGCCTTCATCGTCGGCTTTCTCTTCGATGGGGAGATGGAAAATACACCGGTCCTTGTCCGCCTCCGCATCGTGAGGACAGGCCCAGACACCGTCTTCGTCCAGGATTTCATCATCAATCAAACAATTCTCATCCGCTTTCCCACCCCACGTCTCGGGGTCATTTGGGTCAAGCACGTATTCGCAGGTTCCCTCCGCGTCTGACATACCTCTGCCAAGTACTGAAGTCTTCTTTAAACTGGGTGCCAAAGTGTCGGAGTGTCCCTGTGATTTTGGTGTTGCCTTACGTGCTCCCTGCTTTTTTTCACGCGGAAGCTGGTCGGCGGATTGAGGATGCCCGCGACGGTCCCCATCGAATGGATGATAATCACGAGCGGGGCCAGCGGCAGCGGCAGCGCCCAGCCGATGCTGTCGACGCCGTAGTACTGCACCCCCCGGAGATACCAGAACAGGGTCAAAAGCCCCAGCGAGAACGAGGCGGCGGCGAACAGCCCGCCGGCCCCGACGCCGATACCGAGAAGCGCAAGCGGCACGACGATCAGCGTCACGATCGGCGAGAGCGCCCACGCGTAGTTGCGGACGCGGGTCAGCACTTGATAGCCGAACGGTAACGCGGAGGCAGCCTCGATGTTGCCGGCCGACCAGCGGCGGCGCTGCTGGGTGATCTCGGTCAAGGACGGCGGCGCTTCGTTCCGGCAGGTCGCCGTCGCGAGCTCGAATGAGAAGTCCTCGAGTTTCTGGGCGGCCGCCCACACGAACGCGGTGTCCTCGACGATCGTCTCGCGGTCCCAAGTCACCTCGTCTTCGACGGTTTGCTTGACCGCGATACCGCCACCCCAGGCGAAAAGCGGGATCGAGAGGCGGGCGAACGCGCGCTGCTCGATCTGGACGCCCATCCGGTAGACGTCAGCCAGATACGAGAGCACCGAATCGGTGCGACGGGGCTGTTCGCGAAATTGGACGATATCCGCGTCTGGAAGTCCCTCGAACGACTCGAGGTGGCTGTCCTCGTCGAGGTAGAGGACGAACTCCCGGTCGTTCGTGAGCGTCTGGTGGGCCCACTCGAGCGCCCGTCCTTTCCGGACGGCCGCACACGAGAAATTATCGGGAACGACCTGGACGGTCGCGCCAGCGACGTCGATATCGGCCTCGGCGACGACGTGGACGTCGTCGAACTCGGCCGCAGCGAGTCCACGGTGGCCTGCACGACGTCTTCGGCGTCGACGGTGAGGATGCGAACCTGTATTTCGCTGCCCCCGTAGATAGGAGCCGGCGGTTCGTAAATCACGCCGACGACGTATGTGAGGACGATCCAGACGAACGCGGTAGCGGTAAACAGTATCGTCGTCCCCCAAAGACGGAGCTCGAAGGTGTTGTGCCAATCGACGAAACCGAGGGTCAAAGACGGTGCGAGCACCGCGATCGCGGTGAGAACGAGCACCGCGACGACCCCGGTCAGCGAGAGGCGTTCTGCTGTCATCGTACTTCGGTCGAGAGGTCGGAGCTATTTAGGGCGGCAACACCGTGAGCACGTCTTGCCTGTGAATCGGGCCCATTCAGCCCGAAATGTCCCGACTGGTTTCGGACCAGACGCTAGTTGACCGTTTTGATCCGTAATCGAGTGTCCGTCGTCTGGACGGTTCCGCGGCCGCGCAAGATCCTGGGGAGCGACGATCGAGAACGTGAGCCGCTGTGGGCGCCGTTCAGGCCATCGCCTCTTTCGCGACTGTCTCTACGGTGGAACAGAACGCTTCGATGCAGCCTGCGTGCACCAGTGGGACTGTGTATATGTCCGATACACCGAGAAAGCCGTCCTTACTGTCGATCGACTCACCGCACACGAGACAGGAGACGTCACGGACCGTCGACCTGCTGTCGGACGGTCCTCCGAAGCACTTGAGTTCGATCTCTCTCCGGAAGACCTCTCCCTCGACGGCGGCGATACGTACCGGTTCTGTCTCCTCGAACGACACCCGTTCCAGATCACGGCAGAGCGTCTCGACACCATCGATCGAGACGTAGAAACTCTCTGCCGCATCGTTGGATCGGATCCGCACCGCTTTGGTGCCTCCGGAGAGGTCTTTTCCCGTCACGAAGCACTCGGCACCGTAGACCGCGTTGTCTCCGGTTGCTTCTTCGAGGACGATCGTCCCGCGTTCCGAGAATGTCTGTGTTCCCATATCTTCTGTCTCTGATCGGGGGATCGAACCTGTCGATACGAGGGAGAAAGCCCCGATGAGCGCAGTCATCGCGCGGTGTGAGTGTGTCGCCTTCGATCCGCCCTTCACAACAAATACGAGCGAGAGGCGTCGGATTAACTGCTACTATGAGTGGTATAGACCGCACTGATCGTTATATAGAGGAATATAGACAGGGAGTCATCTCGCGTGACGATCGACCGTGGAAGTGAAGCGTCCGTCGTGGTACAGAGAGCACTCAGTTCACATAGCACCCGATCGCGGCCAGTGGTACCGGTCACCGCGTATTTCGGACTGAACGCTGTCAGTCTCGGACTGGTCACCGTGGGTGTCGTACTGATAGCCGCGGGTGACGATCTGAACCCCGTCCGTCCTGTCTCGGACCTCGTCTAGCCGGACTCCTCGAACTCGAATCGTGCCCCCCCGTCGGTCCCCGCCGTCGCGGAGACGGTCCAGCCGTGTGCCTTTGCAATGTCGGCCACGATCGAGAGGCCGAAGCCGGTTCCGCCGGTGCTATACGTCACGCCGTGATCGAATACGTCCTCCCGCTTTTCGGGTGGAATGCCGTCACCGTCGTCCTCGACGTAGAATCCTGGGGCCCGTTGCAGTTGCCCGACGGTGACCGTGACCTCGTCGCCACCGTGCTCGATGGCGTTTCTGAAGAGGTTCTCGAAGAGTTGCGTCAACCGCCCTTCCTCCCCGGCAACCGTCGGAACCGGATCCTCGACCGTCAGCGTGGCTTCGTCGGTATCGACGTATCCCCACGCTTCCGTCGCGATCGTCCTGAGATCGACCTGTTCCGGATCTTCGATTGTCGTGTCCCCGCGAGCCAATGTGAGAAGATCCGCGATGAGCCGTTCCATCCGGCTGTGTGCCGACTCGACTTTCCCGAAGTGCTGTGCGTTCCCCGTCTCCTCGGCGAGTTCGAGAAACCCTGCCGCCACCGTGAGGGGGTTCCGGAGGTCGTGTGCGACGACGCTCGCGAACTGATCGAGTCGCTCGTTCTGTCGCTGCAGCCTGCGCTCCCGTCGGACACGCGCGAGGGCCGCCTCGACAGTCGCCCCGAGAATTCGGAAGAGATCGGTGTCGGTGTCGGTAAAGGTCTGCTGCGACTGCGAACTCGCGACGAGCAGTCCGTACTCGCCCAGCGGCAGCAGAATCTCGCTTCGGAGATCCGTCTCGGGGTTGTGGAGCGTCTGCTGGGAGTGGATGTCGTCGTACAGTTGCAGTTCGCCGGACTCGAAGGCCTCCCACGCGAGACTGTCCCCGGGCGTGAACCGTGGCGACTCGCCGAACAGTTCCCGGCCTCCTTCCGTCTCCGTGATGGGTACAAGCGCCGTTTGCTGTTCGTCGTACTCCCAGATTCCGGCGATCTCGAACTCGAGTATGTCCTCGGCAGCGGCAACGGCGATATCGCCGACCTCTTCGCTCGACACTGCTCGGCTGAGTTCCTGTGCCGTCTCCTGGAGGTCACGGAGGGTCTTCTCCAACTGTTTCTGTTCGGTGATGTCTTCGAGGACGGCGAGGACGCTCGTCACCGTTCCGTCCGTGTTCGTGAGCGGCGCAACAGACAGCAGTAAATCCAACTGCGCACCGTCTTTTGTCTCTCGCTGAACTTCTTTTCCACGTATCCGTTCACCGCTCAGCGCACGCTGCCGGTGTGTTTTGAACTCGCCTCGCTGATCGTCAGGAATCATCGGATTGAATTCGCCGATGACCTCCTCCGGCGACCACCCGAACATCTCCTCGGCTCCGTCGTTCCAGAGGACCACGGTGCCGTCACTGTCGATCTCCATAATCGTGAGCGGGACCGCCTCGATGAGCGACTCCAGTCGCTGATTCGTGGCCTCGAGTTCCTGTTGTCGTTCGACCTGTTCCGTGATGTTCCGCGCGATGCCGACGATCCGTACGATCTCGTCATCGACGATGACGGGCGCGAGGCTCGTCTCCCAGAACCGCGCGTCGGGAGCGACGTCCAACTCCTCGCGGTACGAGATCGGTTCACGGTTCTCGACACAGCGACTGTAGTTCGCTTCGAGTTCTGCGCCGCGGTCCGCGCCGAAGACGTCCCGCGGTGTCCGGCCGCGAACCGCCTCGGTCGTGAGCCCGGTCTGGTCCTCGTATCCGGGACTGAGCCGGGCGAACTCGAATGTCTCTCCCTCCCCGGTCGAGTCGACGTCGAGAAGGAATATCGCATCTCCCGAGCTATCCAGCAGTGCTTCGTATTCCTCCGCGAGTTCCTGATACTCGCGTCGCTGGGCTTTCCGCACTGTGATGTCCTGGAAGACCCCACGGAGCACGGAGTCCCGCTTTTCTGTCTCGTCGACGCGCTCTCCCCACGCACGCACGTCACGGACTTCCCCATCAGCCCGGACCAGGCGGAGATCGAGATCGTAGGGCTCTCCGTCTTGGATCGCTCGCTCGACTGCGTCCGCCACTGTCTCTCTATCGTCGGGGTGGTAGAATTCGATCGCCTCGTCCAGGGTCGGCTCGTAGTCGTCTTCGACGCCGTGGATCCGACGAACCCCGTCCGACCACTCGAGGTCGCCCCTCGATGGGTAATACTCCCAGACGCCGATCTCTGCGATGTCCTGAATCCGATCGAAGAGGAAATCCTGCCGCTTGAGTTCGGTCCGGTCCCGATCTCGCGAAATCTCTGCGCTCACGAGCTCCGCCAACAGTTCGATGAAGGTTTGTTCGAGCGCGCCGAACGGTGCTGTTCGTGTCGTTGGGCTCGAGAAATTGACCGTTCCGTACCGCTCGCCGTCGACGACGAGTGGCGTGCCGATGTACGATTCCAGCCCGAGTTCACGGTAGGCTGGGTGTGTCGATTTCCCGTCGGCAACCGCATTCGCGAAGGAATAGACACCCTCAGTTTCGACGACGTCCTCGCAGTACGTCGATTCGAGGTCGAACTGGTCTCCGGATTCGATGTCGGCAGCCGGTGCGTGGACGGCCCTGACTGTGTAGTCGCCTTCCTGAATGTGCGAGACGATCCCGACCTCCAGATCCAGCGTCTGACAGCCGACGTCCAGCAGCTGCTGGAGGCGCGTCTCGGCGGAGATGTCGCTCGCTGCCATCGCGGCCTGCAGTCCCCGAAGCGCATCCCGTTCCCGCTCTAACTGTCGTTTGACCTCGGTGTGTTCGGTGACGTCCCGTGCGACGACGAGCACCCGTTGCTTTTCGCTGCTCCGAAACGGGGTGAGACGGACGTCGAACGTCCCCTCTTTCTCCCCGCTCGTCTCGAGATCGAGTTGTAGGTCCGTCTCGTAGAGGTCGGGAAGGCCATCGTCGGCCTCGATACCATCGAGCGTCGAGTCGACTGCCGTCGAGAATCGGTCTCGGTCTTCCTCGGCAACGCGGTCATCGACGACCGTTTCCAGCGACTGTCCCTCGAGTGCCGCCGACTCCTCACCGACGATCAGCCGTTTTGCGGCTCGATTCGCAAACTCCACTACGCCCTCGTCGTCGAGGACGAACACTATGTCGTGGATGTTTTGCAGGATGGTTTCGCTGCGCTCCAGTTCCAGTTCTCGCTCCCGCTCGGCCGTGATCTCCCGTGAAAAGACGGTCAGACCGTCGTCATCCGGGAACACCCGCACTTCGACCCAGTAGTCGAACGGCGGCCCCAGATGCTGTTCGAAGGCCATTGTTTCACCGGTCTCCATCGCGGTTCGATATCGCTCTTCGAGCGCCGTTCCGACGATCGACGGGAACGACTCCCAGAGTGTGGTCCCCACCACAGTTTCCGGGGCCCGGCCGACACGCTCGGCCATCTTCTCGTTCATATACTCGATGCGCCAGTCCTCGTCGACGGCGTAGATCGCGTCAGTCGCGCGCTCCAGCGTCCGCTGGAACCGATCCGACATCCGCTGGGCGACTTGCTCTTTGCGGGCCGCTTCGACGAGTGTCTGAATTCGGTGTGCGAGGCGCTCGAAACTGTTCCCTTCCGAGTGGATCGGAAGATAATCCGATACGCCTGCCTGCGTCGCTTCGCTCGCGATCTGTTCGCTTCCCCGCCCTGTGAACAGGATCGTCGGTACGTCGTGCCCTTCCGCTCGCAACCGGTCCAGCAGGTCGAGGCCCGTTCCGTCCGGCAGCGAATAGGAGGTGACGACACAATCGATCGCAGCGGTCGCGAGCGCCTCGAAGGCATCGTCGGCTGTCTCGACGACCGTGATCTCGAATTCGGGGTCGCTATTCCGGAGCTTTGCCCGGGCCAATTCGGCAAAATCGCTGTCGCCGTTTACATATAAGACGTGAATCGACGAGACAGTTATGGCATTCGACTGAGACATTACTATCCCTAAACAGTGCAACCATATTAATCGGTTGTAGCGGTTCTTACGGGTGACCTTTCGATCCCGATATTGTCATTGGACTTATGATCTGATACTACGGCGAAGTGCGATTCGGCGCTTGCCGTCGAACGTGCGCGAGGAATGACCGCACGAGGAGTCCACGAGCGTGGGACGTCGCTCCCGGCCGGTACTACTCGGCGTCGACAGTCGGTTCAGCGCAGCTTTATATCACTGTCACAACAATCGCGTCCCGTGCCGGTGACCCGCCGAGAACTGCTGGCCGCGCTCGGCTCGGCAACGACAGCGTCAGCCGGCTGTGCGGGATCCCCGGGCGCAGCGACCCATACTGGCACGCCGACTGTGCCGCCCACGGAAGCGAGCTACGCGTACACGCACCTGCAGCCCAGCGGTAACCGGTTTATCCCAGGGCGTAGCTCGATCGCGGACGCCGATCCAGTCGATATCGCTGTCGACGGCCGACCGGCGTGGCTGCTTGCGTTCGGGAACGATGCGAGCTACTGGACGATCGTCACGACGGACGGTACGGCGACGACCCACCGGGTCAGCGAGGGGCGCAGCGAGCGCGTCGGGACACACGACCGCGTGCCGCAACCGCCGCTGGCGTTCCGGGCAGATGGGGACATTGCATTCGTCGACAGGCCCGCAGACTGCGCCGATTTCACCCATCCAGTCGTGAGCGAGGACAGGCTGGTGTACGTCGCGGCGGACGGCGACCTCGTGATCCGCCGGGCGGACGGGAACAGGAGGCTGTCCGCGAACGCGCCGGTGGACGCTCGCCTCGTCGCGGTCGACGCTGACCGGTACGCCCTCTACGGTGCGCAAACCGACCGCTACAGACACGGTGCACTGGGGGACAGCACGGAGGGCGGCAGCCTGCTCGTCGTCGACGCTGCAAGCGGGACTGTCGACGTCGAAGTCACGCTCGATCCGCCGGCGGTGTTCGAGGGGCTGTGGCCGCTCGTGGCCGACGTCGACGGCGACGGCGACAGCGAACTGGTGACGACCGTCTCGGATTCGACCGCCGGCGCGCGTATCAGGGTGTACGGAGCCGACGGACGCGAACTCGCGACCGGTCCCGTCTACGGATCGGGCTGGCGCCACCAGCTCTGTGTCGCGCCGTTCGGCCCGGACGGGCGACCGGAACTGGCGGTGGTCAGGAAGCCCCACGTCGACCGGACGGTCGAGTTCTACCGACTCGCCGACGGCGAACTGACCGTCACCGCGACCGCTCGGGGGTACGCCAGCCACACATACGGATCCAGGAACGTCGACGGCGCGCTCGCTGCTGATCTGGACGACGATGGCCGCCGTGAACTACTGGTTCCGACGACAGACCGACGGACGCTGGCGACAGTGCGCCGCACCGACACCGGCATCGAGACGCCGTGGTCGCTCGCTCTCGGCGGATCGCTCGCGACGAACGTGACCGGTGTCGCACTCGAGGGAGACCGGCTCGCGGTCGGCGCCGGAACACCCGACGGCGTTCGCGTCTGGCAGGGCTGACGAGCGGCCGCGGCCCGCTGAAGTCATCGCCGGTTCAAAGCCCCGTAGACGGCAGGGATCGCCCTTGCACATCATTTAAGCACCGGATGGCTATACTAACCACATATGTTAGACCGGAGTACTATAAGGGACCACCCCGAGGAGGTCAGAGCGTCCCTGGAGAAACGCGGCGACGAGGACGTCGACCTCGACGCGTATCTGGAACTCGACGACGAGTGGCGGGAGCTGAAACAGCGCGGCGACGACCTCCGGCACCGCCGCAACGAGATCAGCGACCGGATCGGCACCCTCCAGCAGGAGGGCAAATCCGACGAGGCCGAGGAACTCATAGAGGAGTCCAAGGAGCTGAAAAGCGAGATCGAGGAGATCGAGGAGCGTGCAGAGGAACTCGAAGCCGAACTGGAGGACCGGCGGCTCCGCATCCCGCAGATTCCCCACGAGAGCGTCCCCGTCGGCGAGGACGAAACCGACAACGTCGAGGGGCGACGCGAGGGGTTCGACGACCTGCGTGACCTCCCAGCGGAGGTCGTTCCCCACTACGAACTCGGCGAGGAACTGGGCATTATTGACGAGGCGCGCGCGCGAAAGACCTCCGGCAGCGGTTTCTACTTTCTGAAGGGCGACGGCTCCCGACTGGAGCACGCGCTGATCCAGTTTATGATGGACATCCATCGGGAGCAGGACTACGTCGACGTCTTCCCGCCGATACTGACGGACTCCGACTCGATGACGGGGACCGGACAGCTCCCGAAGTTCGACGAGGACGCCTACAAGGTCGAGGGTGAGGACCTGTGGCTGTGTCCCACCGCGGAGGTGCCGGTGACGAACATGCACCGCGACGAGATCCTCCTCTCGGAGGACCTCCCGCTCAAGTACCAGGCGTACACCCCGAACTTCCGGCGCGAGGCGGGCGAACACGGGACTGCGACCCGCGGAATCGTCCGCGTTCACCAGTTCAACAAAGTCGAGATGGTGAACTTCGTGACGCCGGAGGACAGCTACGACGACTTCGATCGGCTGCTCGACGAGGCCGAGGAGGTGCTCCGACGCCTCGAGCTCCCCTACCGAACGCTGGACCTCTGTACCGGCGACCTCGGGTTCAAGGCGGCAAAGCAGGTCGATCTCGAAGTCTGGGCTCCCGGCGACGATATGGACGAGGGCCCCGAACAGGGCGGCCGCTGGCTCGAAGTGTCGTCGGTTTCGAACTTCGAGGCATTCCAGGCGCGGCGGGCGGGGATCCAGTACCGGCCGGAACACCACGAATCCGCGGAGTACCTCCACACGCTGAACGGCTCGGGGCTGGCGCTGCCGCGCGTGATGGTCGCGATCATCGAATATTACCAGAACGCGGACGGCACCGTGACCGTTCCGGAAGCCCTCCGCCCGTATCTCGGCGGGCAGGAAGTCATCGAAGGCCGCGGGGACGTCGGCGAGTCGTCGCTGGGCGAGGATTGAACCGATCGAGACTATTCGCGGTCGAATCGAGGTGAGCGCCGTCGAACTTGCATCCGTGTGTCCGACCGCCGCGCCGCCGAACTTGCATCCGTGCGTCCGACCGCCGCGCCGCCGAACCTGCATCTGTGCGTCCCACCGCCGCGCCGCCGATCCAGACGAACAGATTAAGGGCGCAGCAGGCGCCTTCTCGGAATGGTGACCACATATGGGGGATCTGCCGGATCAGTTCAACTGCACGATCACTAACTGGGAGTACATCTACGGGCTCTGCCGCGACGTCAGCGACCAGGTGAAAGAAGCGGACTTCGAGCCGGACGTCGTCGTCGCGCTCGCCCGCGGCGGCTGGTTCGCGGGCCGGTGTCTCTGTGACTTCCTCGGGCTGGACGATCTGACCAGCCTGAAGATGGAACACTACGTCGGCACCGCCCAGAAGTCGGGCGAACCGGAGGTCCGCTACCCGATGCCGGAGGGCAGCGTCGCGGGCAAGGACGTTCTCGTCATCGACGACATCGCCGACACCGGCGGGTCGATCGAGCGCGCCCACGAGTACGTGACCGACCGCGACGCCGACGAGGTGCGGACGGCGACCCTGCAACTGCTGGGAACGAGCGAGTTCGATCCCGACTTCGTCGGCGAGCGGCTGGAGGAGTGGGCCTGGATCGTCTACCCGTGGAACTTCATCGAGGATCTGATCGACCTGACCGCGGGCGTGATGGAGAAAGCCGACGCCGACACCGTCGACACCGAGGAGATCAGACACCTCCTCTCGGAGTACCACAACATCGACCGGATCGAGATGGAGATCGCCCAGCCCGATCGGATGCAGGAGGTACTGACCGAAATGGAGCGTCGCGGGCACATCGAGCAGGTCGACGGCGACGCTTGGCGGCTTCACGACAGCGACGGCGTCGGGACCTGACAGGGCTGGGAACCTGGCGGACCTGCCGTCCCGAGTTCCCGCCGGCTATCGAAGCGTTTGAGTATCGACTCCAAGTCCCTCCGGTGTGGTCTCTCTGGTCTCCGTCTTCGCGACTGCGATCCTCCCGATCGTCGCCGTCGGCGGCGTGGGCTATCTCCTCGGGCGGTTCCGCGAGATCGACACCGACGGCCTGAACACGGTCATCGTCTACGTCCTCGCGCCGGCGCTCGTCTTTCACAGCCTCGCGACGACGACGCTCGCGGGATCGACGCTCACGAAGATCACGCTCGCGGTCGTCGCGTTCCACGCCTTCGCGATCGTCACCGCCGAGGCCGCCGGCCGCCTGTTCGGCGCGTCGGAGACGGCGCTCGTGGCAGTGATCCTCGTGACCGCGTTCCCCAACTCGGGGAACTACGGCGTGCCGGTCTCGAACTTCGCGTTCGGCGACACCGGGCGGGCGACTGCCGTCGTCTACCTCTCCGTGCAGGCCGTCCTCATCTGGACAGTCGGGGTGTACATCGCCTCCCGCGGGAGCACCGACAGCAGACTCGACGGCGTCCGGCGCGTGTTCAGCGTTCCCCTCGTGTACGCCGTTCTTGTCGCGCTCCTCGCGCGCGCGCTGGACGTTGTTCCGCCGGCCGACTCGACCGCGATGTCGACGCTGCAGCTCGTCGGCGACTCGGCGATTCCGGTGATGTTGCTCCTTGTGGGTATTCAACTCGCCCGGACGGACGTCGGCTCGACGCTCTCGGCCGTCGGCGGCGTCGTCGGCCTGAAGATGGTCGTCGCGCCGATCATCGGGCTCGGCATCGCGCTGGTCGCCGGGTTCGGCGATCCCGCGGTGGCGCGGACGTTCGTCCTCGAATCCGCGATGCCCTCCGCGGTGACGCCGATGATCCTCGTCGGGGAGTTCACCGAGGGGGAGGTCGCGGGCGTCCCGATCGTGGAGTTCGTCTCGACGGCCATCTTCGCGACGACCCTCGTCTCCGTCGTCACGCTGACCGTTCTCATCGCCGTCCTGCAGAGCGGCGTCGTGATCTGAGCGTCGGTCCGTCTCGGTCGGGCTGCGGTGCTGCGCCGGTGACGGCTACCCGCCACGTTTTAGCGCCGTCGCGTGCAGACTCCCACTATGACCATCGGATTCATCGGCGGCAGCGGCATCTACGAGGCCCTGCCGCTCCGGGAGACGCGCGACGTCGACGTCGAGACGCCGTTCGGCGAGCCCTCCGCGCCGCTGACGGTCGGGGAGTTCGGCGACACCGGCCGCGAGGTGGCGTTCGTGCCGCGGCACGGCCCCGATCACAGCTACTCGCCGACCACGCTGCCCTACCGCGCGAATATTTTCGCACTGAAACAGCTCGGCGTCACACACATCATCGCCTCGAACGCGGTCGGGAGCCTGCGCGAGGACCTCCCGCCGCAGACGCTCGTGATCCCGGATCAAATTTATGACCGGACGAAACACCGCGAGCTGACGTTCTTCGACGAGGACGTCGTCGTCCACCAGCCGTTCGCGGATCCGTACTGTTCGGAACTCGCCGAGATCCTCGCCGACGCCGCCGAGTCGGCAACCGACGCCGACGTCGCCCGCGAGGGCACCTACGTCTGCATCGAGGGGCCGCAGTTCTCGACGCGCGCCGAGAGCGAGTTCTACCGCGCGCAGGGGTGGGACGTCATCGGGATGACGACGATCCCCGAGGCGAAACTCGCCCGCGAGGCGGAGATAGCCTACGCTACGGTCGCCGGCGTCACCGACTACGACGTCTGGAAGGAGGACAGTCAAGTTACACTCGAGGAGGTGCTGGAGAACGCCGAGAAGAACGAGGTCGCGATCAAGGAGACGGTCGAGGCGGCGATCCGGGCGATCCCGGACGACCACGACTGCGACTGCCACGACGCGCTTTCGGGCACGATCAACACGCCCGACGCGGCGATCCCCGAGTCGACGAAGGCCGATCTGGCGCCGCTGCTCGGGGACTATCTCGGGTAGGAGGACGGCGAGGATGTCATAGAAGACTTCCCACACCCACACAGGAATCGCTCACTACAGCCCACCTTTTTGCTGCGTCGGGTCGCGCTGCGCGCGACCACTCCTTGCAAAAATCTGGACCAAAAAGTGACCGACTCCGCCGCCTTCGGCGGCTTCGTCGGTGAACCGCTCGCTCACTACGTTCGCTCGCGGATGCTCAACTCGCACACAGACGCTTACGGCTGATTCGGTTTCCAGACTGTGAAATAACCATCGCGCCAAGAGTTCCATAACACCCTGAGACGGTGTCAAGATGATTGAATTCGAGTAGACGTCGGCGTCGACCGCGCTCAGTCGTCGTCCGCAGCGGGGATGGGCTCTTCTTTCTCCCCTTCGAGCCTCTCTCCCGCTTCTCCGTCTGCTTCTTCCGTCTCCGCCGCTGCTCCCGCTACGGGGACCTCGTCGTCGCCGTCCTCGGTCACGGCGTCGGGATCCCGGATCCACAGATCGCCGAAGAGGTCGTCCTGGTGGAGGTGCACTTCGCCCCGGTGCGAGAGGAAAAGCAGTGCGAGGTACGTTGTCACAGGTGTTTCGGCGGCCTCGCGGACCTCCGCGAACAGGACCTCCCTGCGGCCGTTGTCGTAGTGGACGTCGATCGCCTCCTCGACGGCCGCGATCGAGCTTTCGATGTCCTCGGCGTGGGTGGTCCCCGTGACGTCGTGGGCGGTCGGCTCGTCGTCCTCGCGGAACTCGTCGGCCGACCGGTAATCCAGCGTCTGCGTCCCGCGGCTGTGGCCGTGGGGCGACTCCGAGGTGTCGTACTCGCGGCGGCGCTTCCACCACGACTCCCGCTCGGCCTCCCGGAGTTCCCGGACGAGTTCGTCCAGCGTCTCCGGCGATCCCCGGGCGGTTTTGCGATCCAGGCGGCGGTCCATCTCCGCCTCGAGGGCGTCGACGGGGTCGAAAGCGGACGCCTCGCCGTTCTCGGCGGCGCCTCCGTGGCTGCCGGCTTCGGCGATCGGATCGCCGCCTTCTAGGGCGGCCTCCCACGGTTCCAGTTCCTCCTCGGCCTCGTCGTCGGGCTCCAACAGCGCGTCGCTTTTCATCCGCAGGAGGACCGCGGCGTAGAACAGCGCGCGCCCGGAGGTCCGCAGGTCCGTCTCGTCGAGTCGGTCGAGGAATGCGTCCGTGGCCTCCACGAGGTCGACGTCCCAGGGGTCGATCTCGCCCTCCTCGGCCAGTTGCACGAGGAGCTCGACGGGTTCGACCTCGTCGTCGTCCGCTGTCCCCTGTCCGGGGGTCGCGCCGTCCCGTGTCGGGAGCGGGTCGTCGTCGGCGGCAGGGTGTCCACCCGGTGCGGAACCTGCGGGATCAGTCATCCGCGGGCACCTCCGGTTCTTCGCCGTCACCGAGTTGAATTCCGGTGACCGCGCTGACGTTGTCGCCCTGCATCGTCACGCCGATGGCGCGTTCGGAGCGTTCGAGCAGCGCAGAGCGGTGGGAGACGACGACGAACTGCGCGTCCGCCGACAGGTCGTCGACCATCTCCCCGACGCGTTCGGCGTTGGCGGCGTCGAGGAAGGCGTCGATCTCATCGAGCGCGTAGAACGGCGCGGGGTTGTGGCGCTGGATGGCGAAGATGAACGCCAGCGCCGTCAGCGACTTCTCGCCGCCGGACATCGCGTTCAGCCGCTGGATCGGCTTGTCCCCGGGCTGGGCTTTCATCGTCAGGCCGCCCTCGAAGGGATCGTCGGGATCCTCCAGGTGGAGTTCGCCCGTCCCATCGGAGAGTCGCTCGAAGATGTCGGTGAAGTTCTCGTTGATCGCGTCGAACGCCCGCATAAACGTCTCCTTCTTCTGCGCCTCGAAGCGGTCGATCCGCTCTTCGATCGCCTCGCGCTCCTCCACGAGGATGTCTCGGCGCTCCTGGAGGTCGTCGAGTTCCGCGCTCACCTCGTCGTACTCGTCGATCGCGAGCATGTTCACCGGTTCGAGTGCCTCCATCTCCTCGGTGAGTCGCTCGATCGCTGACTCGACCTCGTCGTGGTCGGGAATCTCCTCGGGATCGTACTCGCCGACGGCCGCTTCGAGTTCGTCGATCTCCCACGAGAGCCGTTCGGCCTCCTCCCGCAGCGATTCGAGTTTCGCCTCGATCCGGTCGACCTCGTCGCGCTTCTCGTCGCGCTCGCTTTTCGCGGCCCGCAGCGTCGCCTGCAGATCCTCGCGGTCGGATTTCAGCTCCGCGAGCTCCTCCTCCAGTTCTTCGACGGCCTCGCGCTTCTCTTCGAGCGTCGCCTCGCGGTCTTCGATCGCCGCCTCCTTCTCGCGGATGACGTCCCGGGCGTCGGCCTTCTTCTCCTGGGCGGACTCGATTGTCGCTTCGAGGTCCTCGACCGCATCCTCGGCGTACTGCCGCTCTAGCTGGAGTTCGTTCAGTCGGCCGTCGAGGTCGTCCATCCGGGATTCCTTGTCCTCGATGGTCTCGCGGATCTCGTCGGCCTCGGCGGTGAGTTCGGGGATCTTCGAGTCGGCGAGTTCGGCTTCGAGGTCGTCGATCTCCGCCTGGACGGTCCCGATCTGTTCGTCGAGGTCCGCGATCTCTTCGTCGAGGTCCTGCATCTCCGCGTCGACCTCCGCGCGCTTCTCGCGGAGTTCCTCGATCTCGTCCTCGCGGGCGTCAATCTCCGCTTCGGCCTCCTCGATGTCGGCCTCCGCGTCCTCGATTTCGGCTTCGATGGACCGGACCCGGTCGCGGGCGTCGGTAGCGCGGCTTCGAGCGTCCTCGATGTCCTCCTCGAGTTCGCGGATCTCCGCCTGGAGGCTCCGGCGGCGGTCCTCAAGGTCTTCGATCTCCGCCGCGAGGCGCTCGAGCCGCCCGTCGCCGGACTTCGAGAAGGAGTAGCGCGAGCCGCCGCCGGAGCCGCCGGTCATCGCGCCGGAGCGCTCGACCAGGTCGCCGTCGAGCGTCACCATCCGGTAGTCGCCCATCAGGTCGCGGGCGGTCTCCATATCCTCGACGACGAGCGTCGAGCCCAGCACATAGGAGAACACCGACTCGTACTCGGCGTCGTACTCGACGAGGTTCCGCGCGAAGTCGACGACGCCGGGGTAGTCCGGCAGCGACGGGAGCCCGCGGTCCTCCATCTCCGTGATCGGGAGGAACGTCGCCCGCCCGGCGTTGCGGGACTTCAGGTAGTCGATACACGAGGAGCCGACGCCGTCGTCGTCGACGACGACGTGGGCGAGCCGGCCGCCCGCGGCGGTCTCGCAGGCGCTCGCGAACTCGCCTTCGACGGCGCCTAGTTGGCCGACGGTGCCGTGCACGCCGGAGCGGTCGGCGTTGAGGACGGTCGTGACCGCCCGTGGCCAGGAGTTGTCGCCGTCGTCACCCGCGCGGGCTTCGAGGGTGGCGTATTCGGACTGTTTCGACTGGATCTCCTCGACGACCTCGTCGAGTTTCTCCTTCCGTTCGGCCTTCTCGGCCCGGAGGTCTTCCACGACGTCTTCGATCTTCGATTCGTTCTTCTCGGCTTTGTCGAGTTCCGAGTGAAGATCCGAGAGTTCGGCCTTCAGATCGGGGAGTTTCTCGCGGAGCTCTTCGATCTCGGCCTCGGCCTCGGAGATCTCCGTCGCCCGCCGCCGCGTGTCGTCGAGCAGCCGGTCCTTCTCGCGCTGGCGGTCGTTTTTCTCGGTTTTCAGCTCTTCGAGGCGCTCTTTCTTCTCTGCGAGGTCCGCCTTGAGTTCGTCGTACTCGGTGTCGACGTCGTCGATCTCGGCCTGGACTTCGGCGAGGTCCGTCTCCAGGGAGCCGATGTCGGATTTCACCGACGCCTTCTCGACTTTCACCTCCCGGATCTCCCCGTCGAGTTCGTCGATCTCCTCGTTCTTCCGGTCGAGTTGGACGAACGCGTTCCGGCGCTCGCTTTCGGCGTCCTCGATCCGCTCTTCTGCGGCCTCGATCGCGTTCTCCAAGCGATCGATCTCGCCTTTGACCTCCTCGATCTCGGATTTGATCCGGAGCTGTTCGTCCTCGCCCTTCCGCTCGATCTCCCGGGTCAGGTCGTCGAGTTCGTCCTCCAGCCGGCTGACGCGTCCCTGCCGCCGGTCCAGTTCCTCGCGGTGGGCTTCCAGCTTCGATTCGGTCTCGTCGATTCGGCCTTGGGTCGTTTCGAGGTCGTCGCGTTTGTCTTCGAGTTCGGCCGCCTTCTGGTAGCTCTCGTATTCCTCCCGTTCCTCGCGGAGGTCGCGGTACTCGAGGGCAGTCTCGCGTTCGTCGGCCAACTGGTCGAGTCGTGTCTCCTTCTCCTCGATCCGGAGGTCGGCCTCCTCGATTCGGCCCTCGACGGCGTCGAGTTCCTCGAAGGCGTCCTCCTTCTTCGCGTCGAACTCTGCGACGCCGGCGATCTCGTCGATGATCCCCCGGCGCTGGTGGGCGGTCATGTTGATGATCTCGGTCACGTCGCCCTGCATCACGACGTTATAGCCCTCGGGGGTGATCCCCGCCTGCGCCAGGAGGTCCTGGATGTCCGAGAGGTTGCACGCGCGGTCGTTGAGATAGTAATACGAGTAGTAGTTGTCCTCGGTCTCCTTCACGCGGCGCTTGACCGTGATCTCGGAGACGTCGCCGACGTCCTCGCTGCCGGCGGCGTTGACCACTTGCGAGCGGTCCAGCGTCCCGTCGCCGTTGTCGAGGATGACCGTGACCGAGGCTTCTTTCGGGCCGCCGGCCCTGCCGCTTTCCCCGTCTTCGTCGTCGGCGTGGCCGGGATTGTAGATGAGATCTGTGAGTTTCTCGGCGCGGATGCCGCGCGTGCGGGCCAGTCCCAGCGCGAACAGCACGCCGTCGATGATGTTCGACTTCCCGGAGCCGTTCGGCCCGGTGACGACAGTGAAGTCCTCGTAGAACGGAATCCGCGTCGTCCGCCCGAAGCTTTTGAATCCGTCAAGGACGAGCTCTTTGATGTGCATAGGTTGCTCGTAGCGGGCGGACGCCCCGGTTATGCGACGATTATATCGTCGTCTTCGGTCGCCGCCTCGTCGTCACCGTCGGCCTCGTCCCCCTTATCCCCGTCGGCGTCGCTCGCCTCGCTGGGGACGTGATCCTCGGCGTCGGCGTCGATGAAGTCGGCGTCGTCCGCGTGCTGGGCGGAGGCCTCCCGGCGCGACTCCGCCTGTGCCGCCGACTCCCGGTGGGGATCGTCGACGACCGTCTCCGCCTCGGGATCGGCGTCTGTCGCCGCCTCATCGGCCGTGGCGTCGTCAGCCGTCGCGTCCTCGGACCTGTCGGTCCCGTATCCGACCGGTCGGCTGCCCGCGGTGAGGTCGACCTCGACCTCCTCCTCGAGGAGTCGGACGCGTTCTTTCGTCTCGACGAGCTCTTCGGTCAGCCCGTTGACGGCGGCTTGTAGCTCCGCGACCTTCGACTCGAGTTCCTCCACGCGGTTGCTCATAGGGAATATAGCCCGCCTCCGGCCACATAAACGTACGTCAGACATCTACCCGGGATGTGACAGGAGTACGGAACGTCCGCCCGACGGCGAGGGTGGTAGCGATGAGACGATTAGGACCGCCTTACCGGAGGTGTTTGTCGAAGAACCCCTCGGTCCACCCGAACGCGAACGACCGCTGTGTCCGGTGGACGTCGTGGCCCGCTCCAGTGGCGACGACACACTCCGCAGGGACGTCGTTTTCCGCCAGCCGATCGTGGAAGAACTCCGAGGCCATCGCGGGGACGACGTCGTCGTCCTCCCCGTGGAGCAACAGGAGCGGTGGGACGCCGGTCCTTCCGGACCCGCCTCCCGCCCGCTCCCGCAGATACGTCGACGGCGACGCCTGCTTCCAGGCCTCCGGCGCCGACTCGCGATCGCCGCCGAGGAACGCCACGAGCGCGTCGGTTTCCGGCTGATGTTCGAGCGCGTACGTGCCCGCGACGCCGACGACCGCCGCGAGCGCATCGCTCACGTCGATGGCGACACGCTCCGCCACGTCCACAACGACCTCGGGTTGTGGCGCGAACGCCTCGTCGTCCGCCGTCAGCGCCGCGAGCACGGCGAGATGCGCGCCCGCGTCGTGCCCGAACGCCCCGATCCGCCCGGGGGCGACGCCGAGATCGGCCGCGTGCGCCCGGAGCCACCGGATCGCGGCCTTCAGATCGCGGATCTGCGCCGGGAAAGCGGCGACGTTGCTGCCGCGGTACGACGGGACGGCACAGACGTACCCCCGCTCGGCGAGGTCGAGCGCGTACCGCGCCAGTTCTCCCCGGTCGCACGTCCGCCACTGGGCGCCGGGCACGAGCGCGACCGCGGCGCGGCGGGCGGCGGGTTCGGCCGACTTCCGGGGCGACTCCGCCGACGCTGGCGCCGGCCGATAGAGGTCGAGCAGCAGGGTCTCGTCCGGGCGGGCCGCGAAGGGCACTCCGCGGTGGACGTCGATCTCGACGGCGTCGGCGAGCCCCCCGGGCATCGACCGTGGTCTCGACGGCCTCGCCGGAATAGGTTTCGTTCCCGTGCCGTGTGGTCCGTGCGTCCGAGATCGAATCGACGGTGACGGAGCCTTCCGGGTAACTAGCCCATCCGTTCGAGGATTTCTTCTTCGAGCGCCTTCCTGAACTGAATCTCGTGCGGGGTGATTTGCCCGTGCTCGGACTCGATAGCCCGGAACTCGACTGTTGCCCTGTACTCGTCGAGCAGTTCCTCGTCGTCCATCTCGGAGATCTCTTTCATCTACTGGGTGGCCACTCCTGAATCGGGGTTCGATCCGCCGCTCGGAAAATCCTCGGGCTGAGTGGGCTCGGGCGGGATCGAACCGCCGACCTCTTCCTTGTAAGGGAAGCGTCATTACCACTAGACCACGAGCCCGCACCTCGACGGAGACTATACACGGGTAAAACGGTTTCCAATCCCGAGGAGCGGAACCCTTACCACTGCACGCCCGAACGCCCGGTATGGCCGACCGGACGCGACTCGCCGCCCTCGCGGTCGCGGTCGTCATCCTCCTTGCGATCGGGTTCGTTGCCGTCGCCAGCAATCCGGGACTGCTCCCGACTGGCGAGTACGAGCGGACGACCGTCACCGTCGTCGACAACGACTCCGGCGAGCAGCTCGCGGCGGTCGACGTCCGCGTCGCCGACAGCACCGCGAAACGCTACACGGGACTCAGCGAGACCGAGTCACTGGGCGCAGACGAGGGGATGCTCTTCGTCCACGATTCCGAAGACGAGTACGAGTACGTGATGCGCGGGATGTCGTTCCCGATCGACATCGTCTTCGTCGACAGCGACGGGCGGATCACGGCGATCCACCACGCCGAACTCCCGGCGGACGGCGCCGACTCACCCCGGTACTCCGGTCGCGGCCGATACGTCCTCGAAGCCCCGTACGAGTACACCGACGACCACAACATCACCGTCGGCGACCGCGTCCGAATCGCCGGCGACTGGGGACCGACGGCGGAGTAGCCTCCTGTGGCGGGATGCCGACGGCTCCGATCCGAAAAGCCGAGGACCGGGGGGACCGTTCGGCCCGTATGGACGACCGCACCGCCGAACTCGACGCCCTCGAAGGGTGGCACGCCGAAGGGTACGCCGCCCGGGTCCACTACCACGGCGCGGGCGATCGCTACAGCATCGAGTTCTACGGCCCCTCCGAATGTGTCCTCTACTGGAAAGTCAAGGGCGACGGCGAAACCGCCGTGCCCGTCGGTCGCGAGACCGTCCCGGAGCCGCTCCGCGAGCGGATCCGCGAGGATCTCGACACGGCCGGGATCGATCCGGAAATCGAACGACAGTCGCTGTGAGTCGCGTCTTCGCTCTCCATCCCGCACCCTCGGAGAACGAGCGACAGTTACTCTAAGGACTTCCCGCGGTTCTGGAACTCCCCGCCGCAGGCACAGGTCCCCGGGTGTGTCATCGACTCGGTCAGTCTCCCGCACTTGAGACATTCGTACGTCGACTCGGATTCGGGGCTGTTTGCGTCCTCGACATCTTGGTCGTGTGGCATAATTGTATTTGTTTTTCGTGCGAACTATATAAAACATCATAGTTAGTTATATACGCCAGGGGACAGTCGGATCGCCCGTCTTTCCCCGGGACCATATTCCTGTCTTGACTGCGCTGCTGTCACGGGAGCGTTTCACAACTAGTTGCCGTCAGGACGCTCGGCAAACGGCGTTCGATACCGACTGCCTCCACCCAACATCGAAAGCTCCGTTCAGCGGATATCGCCGAAGTCTTTGGCCGGATGGAACCCTTTAGTACCGACGAGCCCCGAACGTCGGTGATGGCGGCCCCCGTCGACGAGGACGACCCGTTCGAGCGCCAGCGTGAGCGTGCGGAGAACCCGATGCGCCGGCTCTTCGGCGAGTATGGCCGCGAGAACGTCCTCGCCTTCGTCGTCGGCGTCACGTCGAGCGTCGTCGCGCGACTGCTGGACCTGCTGCCACCGGTCCTGCTGACGGTCGCGGTCGACTCCATCTTCTTCGACGAACGGCCCTTCTCGCTTTGGCTCGTGCCCGACGCGTGGCTCCCCGCAACACAGACCGGGCAGCTCTATCTGTCGGTGGCGTTGATCGCCGTTGCTTTCTTCGGCGGCGCGGCGTTCCACTGGACGCGCAACTGGGGGTGGAACTCATTCGCCCAGCACATCCAGCACGCGATCCGGACCGATACTTACGACAAGATGCAGCGGCTGAATATGGACTTCTTCGCCGACAAGCAGACCGGCGAGATGATGTCGATCCTCTCGAACGACGTCAACCGCCTCGAGCGGTTCCTCAACGACGGAATGAACTCGGCGTTCCGCCTCGGGGTGATGGTGCTCGGAATCGCGGCGATCCTGCTGTACTGGAACTGGCAACTGGCGGTCGTCACGCTCACCGTCGTGCCGCTGATCGGCTACTTCACGTACCGGTTCGTGCAGACGATCCAGCCGAAGTACGCCGAGGTGCGCTCGTCGGTCGGGCAACTGAACTCGCGGCTGGAGAACAACCTCGGCGGGATCCAGGTGATCAAATCCTCGAACACGGAGACGTTCGAGTCCGACCGCGTCGACGATGCGTCCCAGGACTACTTCGACGCCAACTGGGACGCGATCGGCACGCGAATCAAGTTCTTCCCTGGGCTCAGGCTGCTGTCGGGGATCAGCTTCGTCGTCACGTTCCTCATCGGCGGCGTGTGGGTGCTAACGTACCAGCAGACCGGCACGGCGCCGCTGTTTTTCACCGGCCGGCTCACGCCCGGGCAGTTCGTCGGGTTCATCCTCTTCACCCAGCGGTTCATCTGGCCGATGGCACAGTTCGGGCAGATCATCAATATGTACCAGCGCGCGTACGCCTCCGCCTCGCGGATCTTCGGGTTGATGGACGAACCCGCCCGGATCGCCGAGGATCCGGACGCGGACGACCTCGTCGTCGAGGACGGACGCGTCGTCTACGACGACGTGAGTTTCGGCTACGACGCCGAGGAGACGATCGTCGAGGACGTCTCCTTCACCGTCGACGGCGGGGAGACGCTCGCCTTGGTCGGTCCCACCGGATCGGGAAAATCCACCGTACTGAAGCTCCTGCTCCGGATGTACGACGTTGACGAGGGCGCGATCACGGTCGACGGGACAGATATCCGCGACGTCACGATTCCGAGCCTCCGCCGATCGATCGGCTACGTGAGCCAGGACACGTTTATGTTCTACGGCACGGTCGAGGAGAACATCCGCTACGGGACGTTCGGTGCCGACCACGACGAGGTCGTCGCGGCCGCGAAGGCCGCCGAGGCCCACGAATTCATCCGGAACCTCCCCGACGGCTACGACACCGAGATCGGCGAACGCGGCGTGAAGCTCTCCGGCGGTCAAAGGCAGCGGCTCTCGATCGCCCGGGCGGTGCTCAGGGATCCGGAGATCCTCGTGCTCGACGAGGCGACCTCCGACGTCGACACCGAGACGGAGATGCTGATCCAGCGCTCGCTGGACCGACTCACGGCGGACCGAACGACGTTCAGCATCGCCCATCGCCTCTCGACGATCAAGGACGCCGACAAGATCGTCGTCCTGGAAGACGGGCGTATCGTCGAACGCGGCGACCACGATGAGCTTCTCGCCAACGACGGACTCTACGCGCACCTGTGGGGAGTCCAGGCGGGCGAGATCGAGGAACTCCCCGAGGAGTTCGTCGAGCGCGCCAGTCGCCGGGCATCGCGCCGGGGCGTCGAATCCGACGCCGACGACTGACACCGGTGCCTTCGATGCGCCACTAGGGCCGAAACTGCGCCGGGACCGCTGTGATATCGCTCCGGAGTAGCGATCGAATAGACCGTCTACTCCATCTTGGAATTCCTATGGGTAATAATCAGGTATAGTAAATATTATTTACCTACATCTCGCAGTGGGTAACACGAATGAGCACCACCGAGGTATTCGCCAACGAAGAGGAATCGACGGACCGCTGGGAACCGGTTCGTGAGATGCCGCCGAGCGCGAAACTCGTCGCGAAGGTACTCGACTACAACGACACGCTCACGCAGAGCCAACTGGCCGAGGAGACCCTGCTGCCGCCGCGGACAGTTCGGTACGCGCTGTCCAGACTCGAAGATGCAAACGTCGTCGACTCGCGTTTCTCGTTCACTGACGCGCGCAAGCGCCTGTACACGCTGAATCTCTGACGGCTCGGTCTCTGACGGCTTGGCCTCTGACGGCTCGGTCTCTGACGGCTCGGTCTCTGACGGCTCGGTCTCTGACGGCTCGGTCTCTGACGGCTCGGTCTCTGACGGTCCGGCCACCCGTTTCTGACGACCTGCCGTTCGTACTGTGGGGGACTCCAAGTATCCAGACGTTCAAGTAGGAAGACGGAACCAGGGTCTCCGTGACCGAACAGCCGTCCGCACCTGCCCCGGAATCGCCCTCGACCGAGGCGGTTCGTCGCTCACTGCGCGCACTCGCGACGTCGACCGCGGGCGCGGCGCGTCCGGCGTCGACGACGTCACTCGACGAGCAGCGGCGTGATCGCGGTACGTGCGAGGGATCTGAACGCGATGCCGACCCAACTGGTGAACCTGGACACGCCGTCCGTGATCCCGATCGCGTCGTTCACGACGCCGAACGCGCCGTCTCCGCTGCAACCGCGGCCGCAGCTTACCTCGCTGCGGGTCGCCTCCCGAACCTGTCGGCCGCGATCGAAGCCGCCGACCGCCGGGGCGCGGTCGAGGTTGCCGAACGGGGTCGAGACGCGCGGGCGACGCTCCGCCGGCTGGAGGCTGCACTGTCTGGAGAACAGGCCGAACCGAGGGTTGGGACTGACCGAGCACCGACGGACCCACAATCGCCGTGAGGGCCACGATCCACTTCCGCCGCGCTCGCGGAACCGTTTTACCCCATAGCGATCAACACGCCGATAGATGACACGGGTGATCCACACCGGCGACACCCACATCGGGTACCGGCAGTACCACTCGCCTGAGCGCCGGGCGGACTTCCTCGCGGCGTTCGAGCGGGTGATCGACGACGCGGTCGAGATGGACGTCGACGCCGTCGTCCACGCGGGCGATCTGTTCCACGACCGCCGCCCGGACCTCCGGGACCTGCTGGGTACGATCCGCGCTCTCCGTCGCCTCCGGGAGGCGGACATCCCGTTTCTGGCGGTCGTCGGCAACCACGAGTCGACCCGCGGCGGACAGTGGCTCGATCTCTTTGCGGATCTGAACCTCGGCGAACGGCTCGGCGCCGATCCCCGACGGATCGGCGAGACGGCCTTTTACGGGCTCGACCACGTGCCGAAATCCCGCCGTGCCGATCTCGACTACGACTTCGCGGCCCACGAGGCCGACCACGCGGCGCTCGTCAGCCACGGCCTGTTCACGCCCTTCGCCCACGCCGACTGGGACACGGAGACCGTGCTCGACCGGTCGAACGTCGACTTCGACGCCCTGCTGCTCGGCGACAACCACGCGCCGGGCGTCGAGACCGTCGACGGGACGTGGGTCACCTACTGCGGGTCGACCGAGCGCGCGAGTGCGGCCGAGGAGGAACCGCGCGGCTACAACCTCGTGACGTTCGACGACGCGGTCGACATCCGCCGTCGGACCCTCGAAACGCGCCCGTTCGTCTTCGTCTCGGTGTCTTTGGCGCCGGGTGAGGGCGAAGCGCGGGTCCGCGAGCAGACCCGCCAACACGAGGTGACCGACGCGGTCGTTATCGTCGAGGTGACTGGCGAGGGGGAACCCGTCTCTCCCGCCGCGATCGAGGAGTCGCTGTCGGAGCGCGGTGCACTCGTCGCCCGCGTGACCGACCGCCGCGATCGCGAAACGGATGGGACGGTCGACGTTTCCTTCGCCGACCCCGACGACGCCGTCGCGGAACGCGTCCGCGATCTCGGACTTTCTTCAGCTGCGCTCGAAGTCGACGACACGGTGCGCGAGAGCGCGATCCCCGACTCGAACGTCCGGGAGACGGTCGAACAGCGCGTGTCGGACCTGCTTTCGGAGGGCGGCGACGCCTTCGAGACCGCGGCGGACGTAGACGACGAGGGCGAGGGCGCTGGTTCGGATGCCGATGAGGAAGCCGAGGCCGCTGATTCGGACGCGGACGAAGATCCGGACGCGGACGAAGATCCGGACGCGGACGAAGATCCGGACGCAGGCGACGACACTCCCGCGGAAGCCGGTGAGGAACCGGAAGACGATTCCCAAGGCGAGGAACCGGACGCTGATCCGACAGACGGGATAGTCGGAGCTGACACTGACGCCCCCGACGGCCAGGTCACGATGGAGGACTTCTGATGCGCTTCGACCGAATTCAGCTCCGGAACTTCAAACCGTACGCCGACGCGGATCTCGACCTCCGCGACGGGGTGACCGTCATCCACGGCCTGAACGGCAGCGGCAAGTCCTCGCTGCTCGAGGCGTGCTTCTTCGCGCTCTACGGCGCCCGCGCGCTCGACGAGACGCTTGACGACGTTGTGACGACCGGCGAGGACGAGGCAGCGGTGACGCTGTCGTTCACTCACGACGGTGCCTCCTACCGGATCGAACGCGAACTCCGCCGCTCGGGCGAGCGGATGCAGACCGCCAGCTGTACGCTCGACGGCCCGGACGTCGAGATCGACGGCGCCACCGACGTGCGGGCGTTCGTTGCCGACCTCCTCCGGATGGACGCCGAGGCGTTCGTCAACTGCGCGTACGTCCGCCAGGGCGAGGTGAACAAGCTCATCAACGCCACCCCCGCGGAGCGACAGGATACCATCGACGACCTCCTGCAGCTGGGCAAACTGGAGGAGTACCGCGAGCGGGCGAGCAGGGCGCGGTTGGGTGTCGAGGACGTCCTCTCGGAGCAGCGCGGCGCCCTCTCCAAACTCGATTCCCAGATCGAAGCTAAGGAAGATGCCGGGCTTCACGAGCGCCTGAACGACCTCGAAACGGAACTCTCGGAGGTCGACGCCGAGATCGACCGCTTCGAGGAGAACCAGGCGCGCGCCGAGGAGACGAAAGCGGACGCCGAGGAGGTCCTCGACGCCTACGAGGAGACGAAGGCGGAACTCGACGACCTCGATGCCGACATCGCGGAGTTGCGCGAGACGATCAGCGACGACGAATCCGCGCGCGAGGACCTCCGCGAGGAGGTGCTCGACGCCCGCGAGCGACTCGACGATCTCGAAGCCGAACTGGACGAGGCGCTCTCGGCGACTGATCTGGCGACCGACGGCGTAGGCAGCGGTGGCGACGCACTCGACGACGAAACCATCGAAGCCCACCGCGACACGCTCGACGAACGAGAGGGGGGAGTCCGCGAGGGACTACAGGACGCGCGGCAACGGGAGACGATGCTGTCGAATCAGGCCGAGAAGCTGGACGAACGCGCCGACGAGTTGGCGTCCCGCGCCGAGTCGACCCGCGAACGGGCCGCAGACGCCGACGAGTCGGCGACGGAGGCCGACGAGCGGATCGAAGAGCGGATCGACGAGCGCGACGCGGTCGACGAGGAGATCGAATCACTCCGCGAGCGGTTCGCCGATTCCCCGATCGATGTCGGCGGCGCGGACGAACACCGCCAGTCGGTGCAAGCGGAGTTACAGGAGGTGCGCGAGGACCTCGCCGACGCTCGCGCCGAACTCGAATCTGTCCGCGAGCGACTCACGGAGGCGAAAGAACTCCGCGCTGAGGGGAAGTGTCCGGAGTGTGGCCAGCCGGTCGAGGAGTCGCCGCACGTCGACGCGATCGGCGAGTACGAGGCACGGATCGACGACCTCGAAGCCGAGGTCGAAGAGCTCACCGACCGGCGCGAGGAGCTGTCGTCGACTCTGGAGATAGCCGAGTCGCTCGCGGCGGCCGAGAGCCGCCTCGACGCGCTGCGGGAGAAGCGCTCCCTGATCGAAGATCGGATCGAAGATGCGCGGACCGCCGCCGACGAACACCGATCGGAGGCGGAGTCCCTCCGGGAGGAAGCAGCGGACCTCGAAGCCGAGGCCGAAGAGAAGCGTGATGCGGCGGAGACTCAGGCGGAGGCGGCCGCCGAGGCGGAAGCGCGCGTCGAGTCCCTGGAAGACGACCTCTCGGACGTCGAGGCGGCGCACGACCGGCTCGATCGCGTCGTGGACCTCCGGTCGGAGCTCAGGGAGGTCGACGCCGAGATCGACCGGCTCCGGGAACGTCGCGAGGCGATCGCCGACCGGAACGACGAACGAAGGGAGTTCCTCAAGGAGAAGCGGGACCGACGCGCAGAACTCGCCGAGGCGATCGACGAATCCCGGATCGAGGAAGCACGGACGAACAAGGCCGAAGCCGAGGAGTATCTGGAAAACGTCGCGGTCAAACTCGACGAACTCCGCGAGCGGCGCGACGACCTCCAAAGCGAGATCGGGAGCGTGAACGGCGAACTCTCCCAACTGGAAGAACTCCGATCGGACAGGGACGCGGTCGCGGCGCGGGTCGCGGATCTGGAGTCGCTCCACGGGGAGATCTCGACGCTGGAGTCGACCTACGGCGACCTCCGGGCGGAACTGCGGCAACGCAACGTCGAGACGCTCGAACGGATGCTCAACGAGACCTTCGAGTTGGTGTACGGCAACGACGCCTACTCGCGGATCCGCCTCGACGGCGAGTACGAACTGACGGTCTTCCAGAAGGACGGCACCGCGCTGGACCCAGAACAGCTCTCCGGCGGCGAACGGGCGCTGTTCAACCTCTCGCTGCGGTGTGCGATCTACCGGCTGCTCGCGGAAGGGATCGAGGGGTCGGCGCCGATGCCGCCGCTCATCCTCGACGAGCCGACGGTGTTCCTCGACTCGGGGCACGTCTCCCGGCTCGTCGACTTGGTGGAGAAGATGCGGAGCCTGGGCGTCAACCAGATCCTGATCGTGAGCCACGACGACGAACTCGTCGCCGCCGCCGACGACCTGGTGACCGTCGAGAAAGATCCCACGAGCAACCGCTCGACGGTCACGCGCGCCGACGACGCGTCGCTGGCGGCTGTGGAATCGAGCGCGGACGACTGATCGGCCGCGGTCGGGGGAGCGGCTACTGCCGCCGCCGGCCACACTGACGGAAAGCCGATAGCATCATCAACCACGACGACCACGCCGAGATATGGGCACGCCGCGTTCCGACCGAAAAGCGCAGACTGCGGAGGTTCTCGACCGCCTCACGGCGGAGTATCCGGACTCGACGATTTCGCTGAACTTCTCGAACCGCCTGGAACTGCTCGTCGCCGTCGTCCTCTCCGCGCAGTGCACCGACGAGCGGGTCAACGAGGTGACCGCGGACCTGTTCGAGAAGCACCAGACCCCGGCGGATTACGCCGCGGCCGACGAGGAAGAACTCGCCGAGGACATCTACGGCATCACGTTCCACAACAACAAGGCGGGCTACCTCAAATCGATCGGGGAGACGCTCGTCGCCGAACACGACGGCGAGGTCCCCGACACGATGGCCGAACTCACGGACCTCTCCGGCGTCGGTCGCAAGACGGCGAACGTCGTCCTCCAGCACGGCCACGACGTGGTCGAGGGCGTCGTCGTCGACACGCACGTCCAGCGCATCTCCAGACGACTCGGACTCACCGAAGAGAAGCGTCCCGAAAAGATCGAAGAAGAACTGATGGAACTCGTCCCGGAATCGGAGTGGCAGCAGTGCACCCACCTGTTCATCAGTCACGGCCGCGAGACCTGTACCGCGCGGAATCCCGACTGTGCCGACTGCGTACTCGAAGACATCTGTCCGTCCTCGAAACTCGACAGCGACGTCGACCTCGCATCCGGCGAGCCGTGGGACGGGAATTGATCCCGATTCGAAGCGACCGGATGGCGTGAGGTACGCTTGTGAGACTCGAATTTTCGCCACTACTTAGTGAACGCCGCTGCACTGCCCGATTAATGTCAGACGTCTGTAAAACGTGCGGACTGCCTCGGGATCTCTGTGTCTGTGAGCAGCCTGCCGATGATGCGGGCGCACTCACTGTCGAGATCGAAGAGCGACGCTACGGAAAGGAGGTCACAGTCATCCGGGGATTCGACTCCAGATACGTGGATACGGACGCGCTGGTTGCAGATTTCCGATCGACCTTGGGCTGTGGGGTGACTGCGGAGGACGACACCATAGAGCTTCAGGGCAACCACGCGGGGCGGGCGACAGCATTTCTCCGGGATAAGGGGTTTGCCGTTACTGACGACCCCGCGACCGATGCGGACCCGGAACGTAGCCAGGGAAGCACGGATACGGAAATATATCGGGTCTGTTCGAACTGCGGGAGCGACCTTTCCGACAGCGGAGAGCCAAATTTCTGTCCCGAATGCGGGCAGCGGGACCCGGTTTAGTCCGTTGGAGAGGGTGGCAGCGCGGTCAGAAGCAAGCTGCGGTCGCTATCGGACCGAAAGCCGTCCAAAGCACTCACCCGAGCACGTAGCGCCCGACGAACTGATACAGGCCCAGCAGCCACGCGAGGAACCAGAAGATCACGTAGCCGAAGACGCCGACGCGGAGGCGTCCCCGCCACGCGCCCATATTCGGGTGGAGGTCGTTCAGATCGACGTCCTGCGTGGGGTCCTCGTAGAGGTCGGCCTCCCGTTTGACCTGCAAGATCCGGACGATGCCGGTCAGCGCGAACGCGAGCAGCGCGTAGGCCTGGAGTCCGAGGATGGCGTGGACCACGAGCACGCCGCTGAGTTGGTCCAGCAGGCGGGGGAGCATCCACGCGACCACCGGGATGGTGTTGAGGATCAACCCGGGGACGATGAACCACAGGTGATACACGAGAACGTCCCAGGTCACGACCTCGGCGTCGATCATAATCCACGCGCCGTAGAGGTAAAACGGCAGACTCGCAGTGACCATCAGCGCAGCGATCGTCGCGATGGTCGATTCGGATGCCATCGCCGGGAGTTAGGATCCTCCGCGGGTAAAGTGCCCGACTCGCGGCGGCAGCTCCGGGTCGGGAACCGTTACCCTAAGAAGCGTGCCGCCCCAACCCCCGCACGATGACGGAGTCTCCCAAGGGGTCGTCGGCGGGCGAGGACCGACCGGATTCCGCCGGCGACGACATCGACGCGCTCCGCGAGGAGGTCGAGGAGACCTACGACTTCGAGGACTTCGGCCCCGCGGAGATGGCGGAGATGAGCCTCGAAGAGTGGGAGGCGGCGTTCGACCCGGACACCTGGATCGTCGGGGAGGAACTGCTCGACCGGGTCGAGCAGGAACTGAACGCGCGGGTCGCGATCCGTGAGATCTTCGCGATCATCGAGCGGATCGACGACGACGGGGAGGATCGCGTGGTCGCCTACTCCGACGAGGGCTATGCGGTCATCCGCCCCGACGGGAGCGTCGAGGGTGAGGGAACGGTACTCCGCGACGTCAAACCGACGGTTGCACTCTGCTCGATGGAGGACTACGAGCTGATGGACGCCCCGGCGGACGCCTCCCTCCCCGACCCGGAGGACATCATCGAGGGCAGCGGCGCGCTCGGCAATCTGATGTTGCAGATCGTCGCTGGCGTGCAGATTCTTGCGGGCCTGGGACTGCTGATCGCCTGGATCGCACTGCCCTCACTATCGACGGTCGTCGCGCCCGTCGCCGCGTTCGGCTTCCTCGCGATCGGCGTCTTCCTGTTCGTAGTGGTGGCGAACGCCCGCCTTTCGGATCGGTTCCGGGCGGCGGAGTTCCGCAACCGGCTCCGAGCGCTCGACCTCGTCGACGAGGAGGATCCGGATGTCCTCCCCGAGGCCGTCCGAATGGCGGGACAGGAAACCGCCGCCGCCGCCGACGACGAGGGCGACGAACGAGGCAGTTCGGGAGACCGGTAACACCGTCCACAGGGGGGAGTCGGTGGGTTTAAGCGCGTTCCATCCTGAGATCAGCCTGTATGAAGAGGCGGGACTTTCTGCGCGCAGCAAGCGTCCCTGCTGCCGCCACGACGGCCTCTGCCACCGCCGGACTCGGCGCCGCTCAGGAGACGGAGACGTCGGGCGGGACAGCCACTGGCACGGCAACCGAGACTGGAACCGGCACGGCAACCGGAACTGGGACCGGAACCGAGGCCGGAGGCGGCGGCGGAGGCGGCGAGACCGTAACGGTGACCGTCGGGCCTGGCGGTTCCCTGGTGTACGAACCCGGAACTGAAGAGCCGCTGGAGATCGCCCCCGGAACGACGGTGGAGTTCGTCTGGGACTCCGACAACCACAACATCGTGGTCGACAGCCAACCCGAGGACGCGAACTGGGGCGGCCACGAGCCGATCGAGAACACGGGCTTCGAGTACAGCCACACGTTCGAGACGCTCGGCACCTACGAGTACTACTGTGACCCACACCGCAGCGCCGGGATGGAGGCGACCATCGAGGTCGTCGAGAACCCCAGCTCGGGCGGTGGCGGCGGTGGCGGGGGCGGCGAGAAGGAACTCCACGAGTTCGGCGTCCCGATTCACGCCCACTGGGTCGGCGCGGCCACGATCCTCGGGATCATCGTGACGATCATCTTCACCTTCTACATCCTGAAATACGGTGAATCCCCGCATACGGGCACCGGGAGGAACGGATAATGTCATCGAGTGGCAGCACCTACGGCGATATCCATCGGTACGAACCGGCACGCGAAAGCACGGCAGCAGCCATCGCGATCATCCTGCTGACGATCATCGAGGTCGTGTTCGCGTTCCTGTTCACCTACGGTCTCATCTCCGGCTGGGGCCTGAGCGACACGGGCAATATGTACCTCGGTGCGGTGTTGGCCGTTATTTTCATCGACCTGGCGTTCATCCTTGCACTGTACCGCAAGGAGTTCCTGCCGGACGTCGTGATCGTCAAGAAGCGACGTCGCAAGTGGGAGGACCTCTACGTCCGCGAGGAGGACGTCGACGGCACGCCGTTCGCTGACGGCGCGTGGGACCACGTCAAGCGCGCGATCTACCCGTACTACAAGCGATAACAATGAGCCTCGAAAAGAAAGACGAATACGATCACAAAGGCTGGATGAAGGAGAAGGATCTGACGCCGATCGAGTCGGCCTTCCTCACCACCCTCATCTGGCTCGACACGCGGCTCCGCATCGTCGACTATCTGGAGCTTCTGGAGACCCTCTACTACCGGGTCAACCTCCAGATGCCGAAGAGCCACACCGAACAGTACAACCTCGACAACAAGTTCTGGTACTGGTACCCGCTGTACACGCTGGGGCTGTTCTCGACATTAGCGTACGTCGTCGCCGCCATCTCCGGCGCGCTCCTGGGCTTTTATTACAGCCCCTCGACCGCCGCCGCAGCGGAAGCGACTGTGGCCTACGACAGCATCGCGTTCATTATGCGCGATCTCCAGTTCGGCTTCATGCTCCGGTCGATCCACCGCTGGTCGGCGCAGGTGATGGTCGCCGCGGTGTTCCTCCACATGCTCCGGGTGTACTTCACCGGCGCGTACAAGGAGCCCCGCGAGTTGAACTGGCTGATCGGCATCGTACTGATCAGCCTGACGATGGTGTTCGGGTACACTGGCTACCTGCTCCCGTGGGACCAGCTCGCCTTCTGGGCCGGCCAGATCGGCGTCGAAATGTCGCTTTCGATCCCGCTCGCCGGCGAGTGGGTGGCCCAGCTCCTGTTCGGCGGCTTCTCGCTGAGTCAGGCGACACTGCAACGAATGTACATCCTCCACGTGTTCCTGCTCCCATTCGTGGTGACGACGCTCATCGCGATCCACATCGGCATCGTCTGGGTGCAGGGCATCGCGGAACCCCACTAAACAATGACCGAAGACGACACCACCGACGACGTTCGCACCGACGGTAGCGGCATCGTCGCGCCCGACGACGAGACGCCGACGTGGCGTGAGCGCAAGGAGCGCACGCAGGGGCTCTCGCAGCTCACCTACGAGTACTTCGAGCGCGCACGCCGAGAAGATCAGGATCTCCGACAAGAATCCGACTACGTCGAACGCGACGTGCTGGCGTTCCCGACGTGGCCCCACGAGGTCATCCGGAACCTCGCGATCGCGAGCTTCTTCACGGGAATGTTGCTGTTCCTGTCGGCGACGCTGCCGCCGCACATCGGCGCGCCGGCCAACCCCTCGAGTACGCCCGCGATCATCCTGCCGGACTGGTACCTCTACTGGTCGTTCGGCCTGCTCAAGCTCGGGCCGCTGAACCCCGAGCTGTCGATCCTGGGCGGACAGAAGCTGATGGCCGACCGGACGTACGGCGTCCTCGCGAACCTCGTCGTCGTCGGGATCGTGGCCATCGTTCCGTTCCTCAACAAGGGCAGCGCCCGACGCCCGGTCGAACAGCCCTTCTGGGCGGCGGTCGGCGTCGGCGGCGTGATCTTCGCGTTCACGATCAGCGTCTACTCCGCGAAGAACCTGCTGCCGATGAACACCCACCTGGCCTTTGACCTGACGTTCATCCTCCCGCTGGTGGGCGGCTTCATCACGTGGGCGGTCCTGAAGACGATGCGGGAAGGCTACATGTACGACCTCAACCGCCGGTACTACCGGCTGCGGCCGCCGAAATAGTCGGACCGAGGTCGATTTTTCGATGACCGACGACGACGTAGGTGCCTCTCGCGACGAGCCGACTGACGCCGAGGTTTCCGATTCTGACGCGACTGATTCTGAGGTTTCTCGGGACGAGGAGACCGATAGAGATGGTTCCCGAGACGACGGATCCGATAGTGAGGGTCCCCGAGACGACGAGACCGATACGGACGATTTCCGAGACGACGAGACCGGAACAGCTCCCGCGTCCGACGAGCGGACGGACGCGTCCCACGAAACGACGGCTGATTCGAAATCGCCCAGCGACGAGTCGGCCGAAGACAGCGGCCGCCGCGGCCGCGACGTCGTCGTGCCGATGCCGATCTACAAGGTCGTGACGGTGTTCTCGACGCTGATTGCGGTCGTCGGCGTCGTCTTCGGATTTATGCTCCTCGACGCCGCCACGCTCAACGTGAGCTTTCTGGGCAACGCCGTCCGTGGGGCGTTCACGCTCTTCGGAATCAGCGTGGCCGACGGACTGTTGAGCGCCGTCTTCGCTGCAGTCGGGCTAACGATGATCGCGTTCGGCGCCGGCGTGTACGTGCTCGGCACGCGGTTCCGCGCCCGCGGAATGGGAAACGCTCAAGAGGGCTCCGACGAAGATTCGAACAACGATGGCTGACGAGTTCATCAAGGGACTGGGCATCTTCACCGGCGCAGGGCTCGCGTGGATGGTACTCGCGGGCTGGTACCGGACGCCGAGCTTCGAGAGCCAGCAGCAACTCGTCGCACCGATCGAACTCAGCGACTCGGCGACGATGTTCGACTCCCTCGGCGTCCTGCTGATGGATGCGTTCTTCTGGTTCGCGATCCTCGGCGCCCTGACGTTCTGGGTGCTCATCCCGGTCGTCCGACAGGCCAGCGAGGCCATCGAAGAGCGAGCAGGCTAACCGCGATACTTCTCCCGGCCCCGTTTTCCGCCGATCCCTGCCGCGCCGGATTGGAAAAACTCTAATGAGTCCTGTACGCATCTCCGAGTATGCAACCGTTACAGTTCCTCGTCCCACTTGATGCGCTGGAGGCGGTCGGTCCGATCCTCCCGTTCGTCGTGCTCGCTTTCGCGGTCGCTAACATCGTCACACGCCTGCTCCAGCATAGCCGTCACCGCGATCAGGCTGACGACGACGACGGGACGCCGAGCCGGTGGCTGCCGCACACCCTGACGACGCTCGGGCTCGTGTTCGGGTCGTTTCTCTTTATGATCGTCGAGCCCCACGGCGGGATGGTGATGTCCGTGCTGGCGCTTGCGGTGTTCGTCTCGGACTTCTTCGAGCTCGAATCCCGCCGCGTGGAGGCCCGCTCGAAGAGCAAGGAACTCGAACGACCGACTGCGGCGATCGGCGCGTCGATCTTCGCGCTGCTGTACGCTGGCTACCAGAGCCTCTTTTTCGTCATCGAACCGCTCTGGAGCGCTCTCGTGTAGGCAACGGCTATTCGCGGATCGTTTGCGGGGGGACGAACTGCAGTTCGTGACCGACCCGAACGGTGAGCCGCTCCCCTGTCGGCACCGGCCGAACGACGTCCCCGTCTAACCGGAGCGACACTGCCGCCTCGTCGCGTTCGACCGAAAGCGAGATCGGCGGCCGGAGCACCCACGGGTGGGCGTGCATCGTATAGGGGGAGATCGGGACCGTGACAAGCCCCGTCCCGGGGGCGAGCTGTGGCCCGCCCGCCGCCCGAGCGTAGCCCGTACTCCCGATCGGCGTGGCCGTGACGATCCCGTCGGCCCGGACCGTGTCGAGCCACCCGTCCGGCGTGCCCACGGCGTACTCCGAGATGCGCGCCGGCTCGGTCGTCAGGAGCGTCACGTCGGCGATCGAACGGCCGGCCGTCTCACCTGCGATGTCGACATGGAGGACGGGATGTGCGACGGTCACGACGTCGCCCGTTGCGCAGGCCTCGGCGGCAGCGGCGAGGGACGCAGCCGGAGTCCCGTACCGGTCGCCGTCGATCGCGATCGGAAACACCGGGGCCTCGCTCCCGGCGGGCCACTGCGCGAGTGCGTGGAGCCCGGACTGACCGACGGCGAAGACGAAATCAGGGTCGTCGGTATCGTCGTCCCAGGGCCGGTCTCCGGGTGCGGCCGACTCGGCGACGATATCTTCCGTCTCGACGAGCCTCTCGACGACTTCCGCTCGGGTGGCGGTTGGGTCCCCGATCACGAGCCCGCGCGTGCTGCTCACGGTTCCGCCTCCGTCCCGCCGGTCGACCGTGTGCGTCCGTGGGACCGAAAGAGCATACACTCGGGTAGACCACTGGGGGAAAAAGACCCAGCGGTTCGGCGCAGCCGGCGGCGATCGCTTTCGCGCCAGCAGTCGGACGGACCGCAGCGCGTCACTCGCCCGCGTCGAAAGCGTCGTGAACGACGTCGACGAACTGGCCGGGGAACTCGACGTGGGGGAGGAGTTTCGCGTCGTCGATGACCACGAGTCGGCGGTCGGCCGCCGTGGCCAGCTCGCGCCCCCGCTTCAGTGGGGTGATATCCGCCTCTCGTCCCCACACCAGCGTGACGTCGTCGACGTCGGACAGCGTCGCTTCGAGGTCGCTGTCGGCGTTGAGGTAGCCGCTGACGAACGACGCGGGCGCGTAGCGGGCGTTCGGCTGGTGGGCCGTCTGCCACTCGTAGTCCATCCACTCGTCGGTCACGCGGTCCATATCGTAGTAGCCGTGGTCGGCGTTGAAATAGCGGATCGAGGGCTTCGAGGAGAGGAGGTTAAACAGTCCCTCGCCGACGACCGGCGCCCGGAGGAGTTCCCGCGCGAAGAGGTTGCGATCGGGCCCGCCGCGTTCCGTGGGACAGATCAGGACCACGGACCCGAGATCGAGATCGGGGGCGGCCTCGAGGAGGTAGGCCGCAGTCAGCGAGGAGGCGATCACGTCCGGCGTTTCGGGGACGACCGAGAGGAAGTCCCGGACGAACTCCGTGTAGAACGTCGCCGAATAGCGCAGCGGCGGTCGATCCGAGGTGCCGAACCCGGGGAGATCCGGCGCGAGCACGTGGTGTTCGGTCGCGAGGTCCTCGAACACTTCGCGGAACTCCCCGTTCGATCCCGCCGCGTTGATACCGTGGAGGAGTACGAGATCGTCGTCGTCGGGATCGCCCGCTTCGGCGTAGTTGACGTCGATTCCGCGCCACTCGAACGTCCGGGTCTCGCCGTCGAGTGCGGGCGAAAGCGGCGGCGCGCGTCGCTTGACCGCGGCGTTCGCGAGCGCGACGGCGCCGACGCCCGCGGTGAGGCCGGCCAGAGCCGATCTAACTCTCATACCGAACCGTACGACCGCGACGGTCTTGAGGCTGCTGGGCGCGCTGTCGACGGAACGGTTCACTCCGCTTCGCGATCCTCGCCGGCGGACGAGTCCGGTGGTGTGGCATCCTCCCCTTCGGCCCGTTTCCCCCGGAGACACTCCCGCAGCGGGTCGACGATCGACGCCGCCACGGCGTAGGGGTCGGTTTCGCGATCCCGGATCCGTCGGGCGATCGAGTCCATCCCGCCACGCCGGCCGATCTCGGCTTCGAGGAGTTCGTTCGCGTCGGCTCGGACGAGCCGTCGCACTTCCTCGGCGTAGCGCGACAGGGCACGCTCCTCGCGGAGCCCGGTCTGCCGGAGGTAGTCGGCGTGGGCGTCGAACGCCGCGACGAGGTCGTCGATGCCCTCACCCGCCGTCGCCACCGTCTCGACGACGGTCGGCTCCCAGTCGTCGGTCCGGGTCTGTCCGCCGCTCTGGTTCCGTCCGTCGGTCCGAGTCTGTCCGTCGGTCTGATTCCCTCCGTCGGTCCCGTCCTGCTCGTCGGTCTCAGCTGCGGAGGCTGCCGAATCGCTCCCGTCGCCGAGTCCGATACCGCCGTGGTGGCCGGGCGGCACCCGGGAGACGTCCGCGTCCCGCTCGCGGATCATCTCCTGTAGCTCCGCGACGGTGCGCTCGGTGCCGTCCATATCGGCCTTGTTGACCACGAAGACGTCGCCGATCTCCAAGATCCCGGCTTTCAGCATCTGGACGTCGTCGCCGCTGCCGGGCTGGACGAGGACCGCGACGGTGTCGGCGGTCCGGACGATGTCGACCTCGCTTTGGCCGGCGCCGACCGTCTCGACCACGACGACGTCCTTCCCGAAGGCATCGAGGGCCTTCACCGCGTCCGCGGTCGCGTTCGAAATCCCGCCGAGGCGACCGCGCGCGCTCATCGATCGGAAGAAGACGTCCATGTCGCCGACAGTCGAGGCCATCCGGATCCGGTCGCCGAGGACGGACCCGCCGGAGTACGGCGACGCGGGATCGACGGCGACGACGCCGACGGTGTCGCCGCGGGCGCGGTACGCCTCCGCCAGTTTGTCGACGAGCGTCGATTTCCCCGCGCCGGGGCTGCCGGTGATCCCGACCACGTCGGCCCCGCCGGTGTGCCCGTGCAGCCGGGAGACGAGATCGCGGTGGCCGGGCGCGCGATCCTCGATCAGTGAGATGACCCGCGCCAGCGCCCGGTGTTCGCCCGCGAGGAGAGCCTCGAGGAGTCGCTCGTTGCGCGCTGCCGTCTCCGGCGATGCTTCGGCTTTGGCGTCGGTGACGTCGTCGGCCGACCCTGTCCCGTTCCGGACCATCAGTCGCGTCTGGGGGCGTTCTCGCGGACGAACTCCACGGTCTCTTCCATCGGCGTCCCCGGGCCGAAGATGGCCGCGACGCCCATCTCCCGAAGACCCTCGCGGTCGGCTTCCGGGATGATCCCGCCGACCACTAACAGCGTGTCCTCGAAGGCGTTGTATTCCTTCAGTCCCTCGACGACCTTCGGGACGAGCGTGTTGTGTGCGCCCGAGAGAATCGAGATTCCCAGGACGTCGACGTCCTCCTGGACGGCGGCCTGGACGACCTCCTCCGGCGCCCGGTGGAGGCCGGAGTAGACGACCTCGAAGCCGGCGTCGCGGAACGCCCGGGCGATGACGTGGGCGCCCCGGTCGTGGCCGTCGAGCCCGACCTTCGCGATGAGACACCGGATCGGTCGTTGCGTGCGCCCCTGCTCGGCGTCGGCGCTCATACCCGTATATTCGCCGGGCGACCGTTTGATTCTACCGGACGGATCGCTCGCAGGAGAGGCCGTCTACTGGACAGGTCGCTCGCAGGAGAGGCCGCATTACCGGGCGGATCGCTCGCAGTAGAGCCCGTAGACGCACTCGCGTGCCCCCGGCGGCGCGGCTGGGACGAGATTGAGCGAGAATGTCTGCGACGAGCCGTCTTCACCCGCCCGCTCGACGGTCTCCACAGAGCGTTCGCGGGTTTCGACGGCTCGCTCGTACTGCCGGCGCTCTACGTCCGACACCGCCTCCGCGAGCGGCTGAAAGACTCCGACCTCGTCGAACTGCTCCGTGTAGGCCTCGTTGACCTCCTCGATTTTGGCGTCGCCGTCCCGCCACTCGACACAGAGCGCCGGCATCGGGAGTTCCTCGAAGAAGGTGTGCAGGCGGTCGCGCTCCTCCCGGAGCGTCACCTCGCGTTTGATCCGGGCTAGTGCCTCCTTCGTGTAGCCGGCGAGGATTTCGAGAAACTCCAGATCGCGGGTTTCGAATGCGCCCTGGCGGTCGGAGACGACTTGGATCACGCCCTCGTCGCCGATCGGTACCGCCACCGTCGCGTGCCGACCGTCGTCTTTGTTGACGGCGTCCGGATCGGTCTGCATATCGTCGACGAGCTGTGGTTCGCCGGTTCGGTACGCGCGACCCGCGATGCCCTCCTTGATGCTGATCGGATCCAGACCCGGTTCGGGCAGGGTCGATGCATGCGATACGAGTCGGCCGTCGTGGACGAGTCCGACGACACAGACCTTGAACGCCAGGGCGTCTGTCGTCGCTTCGAGCGTCCGCTCCATTATGGTGTCGACGGTCTCGCAGGCGGTGATATCTCTCGCGTACCGGCTCAGCGCGGTCAGCCGTGCGTTCGACTCCCGCAGTTTGCTCTGATTCCTGTTCGCCCGCATCTCCGAGCAGATTCGGGCTGCGAGTTCGTCGGCGACGTTTTCCTCGGGAACGCTGGCGTCGCTCACCGCGATCACGGTCGAGTCGTAGACGATAATCGGGATCTCTGCCGCTTGGACGAGATCGCGGAACAGGTCCGTGTCGTCGCCGAGGATGACGATACAGTCGAGCGTCGGGCCGAGTTCCGAGACGTACTCCACGGCCGTCCCCGCGCACCGAACGATGAGGTCGGCGTCGATCTGCGCCCGGAGGTCGTCGACGATCGGCGGCTCGTACCCTTGCTCCTGTCGGCCCCATCCGTCGGCGCTCTCGCTGTCGGCCTGTCCCGACCCGTCGCTGGCGGTGCGACTCGCGGCGTCGTCTTCGCCAGCCGAGGTGGTTCCCGCGACCCCATCGCCGACATCCTCTGTTACCCCCCCGCCCTGATCATCTATCGGTACGACGAGAATTCGCCCCCCTCCGGCGTCTCCCGTCATACCACTCGGATTGAGCGTTAAATGCTTAAGACGTTTGGTCGTCTGATGGATATCGAAAACATTCCAGCTTGTTGTGGATCAACGAATGTGACAATTCGTCAGACGATACGTAGCACCCAACCCTCCCCCGTCCCGTGTAGTTCGTAAATCGAATCCTAAACGAAACTGTTTCTCCCGCTCAGTTGACGTGTTCTGCCAGGAACTCGACGATTGCCTCGTAGGCCTCGATTCGGTTCTCCAGTTTCGTGAGGCCGTGGCCCTCGTCTTCGAAGAGCAGTTCCCGGACCGGGACGTGGTCACTTGCGGCCTCGACGAGCTGGTGGGCCTCCGAGACCGGCACGCGGGGGTCGTTTTCGCCGTGCAGCACGAAAAGCGGCGCCCCGATCGACTCGATGGTGTTGAGCGGGGAGATCGACTCGAGGAACTCGCGGTCCTCGGCCAGGGAGCCGTACTCGGCCTCGCGGAGTTCACGCCGCCACTCGCCGGTGTTTTCGAGGAACGTCACGAAGTCGGCGATGCCGACGATGTCGACGCCCGCAGCCCACAGATCCGGGTACGTCGTCATCGCGGCGAGTACCATAAACCCGCCGTAGGAGCCGCCCATCGCCACGATCCGGTCGGGATCGACCGCGGGGTGGTCCTGCAGCCACTCGACGCCGGCCTCGACGTCGGCGACGGCGTCCATCCGGTTTTCGACGTCGTCGAGGTGGCTGTAGGCCTTGCCGTACCCCGCCGACCCGCGGACGTTCGGCTCGAAGACGGCGTAACCGCTGGCGAGGAAGTACTGCGTGACCGCGCTGAAGGAGGGGCGACGCTGTGATTCGGGGCCGCCGTGGATGTCGACGATGACAGGGGTCTCGCCCGTCCCGGCGTCGGTCTCCGGCAGCGAGAAGAACGCGGGAATCTCGCGGCCGTCGAACGTCGGGTAGTGGACGAGTTCGGGCTCGACGAAAGAGTCCCGCGGAATACCGGCGGTCGACGCGTTCGTCCACCGCTCGGCCGCGCCAGTGTCGCTGTCGACGACGTAGACGTTCGCCGGATCGCCGCGCCGGGTGACCGTGACCGCGAACCGGTCGCCGGAGGGGGAAAACGAGACCCCGCCCGCGACGCCCCGCGGGAGATCCGGTGTCGCGGTCGCCGTCACCTCGCCGTCGGCGAGTTCGCCGACGGTCAGTTCGGTGTAGCCGTCGACGTTCGTCGAGTAGACGAGTCGGCCGCCCTCATCGTCGACGGCGACGCCGTCGATCTCCCACTCCGCATCCGATGCGACGAGCGAGAACTCGCTGCCGTCGGCGTCGACCCGCCAGAGGTCGAGCGTGTCGCCCTCGCGGTCGGAGACGAGGTAGACTGCCTCGCCGTCCGGGCCCCACTCGGCGCTCTGAAAGCGGACGGTGCCCTCGTGGGGCGTCAGGTGGGCCCGCTCGCCGGTCGCGACGTCCAGCACCCAGACGTCCTGATCGAAGTTCGAGTACGCTTCCGAGACGATCACCCGCGAGTCGTCGGGCGACCAGCCGCCGAGCGTCAGCCAGCCGTCGCCCTCGAACACCAGTTCGGCGTCCGCGCCCGTCTCATCACGGCCTTGGACGTAAACGTCGAACACCGACTCGTCGCGCCGGTTCGCGGTGAACGCGAAGCGCTCGCCGTCGTGACTCCAGCCGCCCCAGCGGTGTTTCGCCTCGGGCGTCGCCGTGAGAGGCGTGATCTCCCCCGTCGGGAGATTGTAGCGGAACAACTGGCCGCGCTCGTCGCCGCCCTCGTCCATTCCGAAGACGAACTCCGGCCGCTCGGGCGAGAAGGAGACGAACGTGACCCGTTCGTCGAAGAAGGTGCGCTGTTCGGGCCAGCCGCCGGGGTCGGTGACTGTCCACACCTGCGGGACGCCGGTCGTGTCCATCAGGAACGCGACTCGGTCGCCGTCGGGACCGACGGAGGCGCCGTAGGCGCTCCGAACGTTGAGATACCGTTCGATGTCGTGTGGCACACCCCGATTTCGACGGACGAAGAGGAAAGCGTTCGGGTCGTCGTGGTGGGTCGCCGGCCCCGCTCAGATCATTTCCTCGGCCTTGAGCCCCTCGATGACGTCTTCGACGAGCGACTCGACGTCCTCGTAGGGGAAGTCCTGGTGGGGACCGAGTTTCGCCGCCATCTCCATGGCGGTGAGCGTCACGCCGTCGGCCTCGAACGTCGTTCCGGGGCCGTCCGGGAGCGCGGGGACGAGGTCCATCTGGCTGTCGATCGGATAGTCGGCGCCACTGAACGCCTCGGTGAACTGCTGGCGGAGGTCCGCCTCTACGTCTGCCATAGACTGGACGTGCGGGACGATCCGCAAAAACGTTCCGGAAGGCTCACCTGGCGATCCGCAGACCACAGAGCGACTGCGGAGCGCCCGCTGCCGCCCATAGCCCGGCTGTATATCCGTGCATTCATACCCGCCCGTCGGATACCCTCGCGTAATGGGCAACGAGGAGTACGGGGGAGCGATGTCGAAGCCCGAGATCGCGGCGTTTCTCGAACGACAGGGGCACGGGGTGCTCTCTTTGGGCGGCGAGATCCCGTACAGTCTGCCGATCTCGTTCGGCTACGACGTGTTCGAGAACCGCTGTATCTTCCAGCTTCTGTTCCCCACAGACAGCCGAAAACGGGACCGCCTCGAGGACACCACGGGCGTCTCGCTCGTCAGCTACGAGTGGAACGACATCGACGACTGGCGGAGCGTCGTCATCACGGGGCCGCTCTGTCGGATCGACGACGAGAGCCCGGCAGTGATGGGGGCCTCGGAGGTGTTCGCCGAACACGCCTCGGTGGCCGGGCTCTCGGGATTCAATCGACCGATGGAGGAACTCGACGCCGAGTGGTACGAACTGGACATCGAGGAGATGTCCGGCCGGCACTCGCCGCCCGTGGAATGAGCGACGGTGAAGCGGGGTTTCGTTTCAGGTGGTCGGTCTTGGCTGCCGGGACTCGAAGAGCGAAACCAAAGTATTCACTACAGCGGGTTCCCAAGCCCCGAGTATGACTGACGGCAACGCGGAGATGTCCCGTCGCGCCTTCCTCACGACGGCCGCCGGAACCGCGGCAGCTGCCGGTGTGGCCGGCACCGCGACGGCTCAGGAGGGCGGAACCGAGGAGGTAGTCGTCGGCCCGGGCGGCTCCCTGGTCTTCGAGCCGGGCACGGAGGAACCGCTACAGATCACCCCCGGAACGACCGTCAATTTCGTCTGGGACTCCGACAACCACAACATCGTGGTCGACAGCCAGCCCGAGGACGCAGACTGGGGCGGTCACGAGCCGATCGAGAACACGGGCTTCGAGTACAGCCACACCTTCGAGACGCTCGGCACCTACGAGTACTACTGTGAGCCGCACCTGAGCGCCGGGATGGAGGCGACCATCGAGGTCGTCGAGTCGATCTCGACGCCGGAACCCGCGAGCGTCCCGTCGGTACCCGACTCCGCGAAGACGCTGGGTGTCGCGACCACGTTCGCGATGGTCGCCACGCTGGGCCTCGCCTTTTTCTTCCTGAAGTACGGCGGCGACTACGAGGTCGACGAGGAGTAACCGGCGGTCGGCTTGTTCCCGTCCCCACACACGAACCGTTGACGTCGGTTCGAGTCAGAAGAGCCCGTAGTCGTCGCGTTCGGCGGCGTAGAGGTCCTCGTAGGTCTCCATCACGGGGTCGTGGTCGTAGCGGGCGAACGAGCGGTTGATCGACGCCCGCGCGTGGTCGGCGGCGGCGACGACCTCGTCGGCCAACTCCTGGGGGCTCGTCACCCGCACCCCGCGGTCACAGTTCTCCACCAGTTCGTGGGCGCTCGATCGGGCCTGATACTCGACGATGCCGACACAGCCACAGGCCAGCGCCCACAGGAGTTTGCGGGCGAACGGCTGGTCCGTCGCGGTCTGGGCGAACACGTGTGCGCCCTTCAGGATCGGGACGAACTCGGCCGGCGGGAGGTCGCCGAGGAAGGACACCCGGTCGTCGATCCGGAGTTCGGCGGCCGTCTCTTCTGCGGCCTCGCGCTGAGGGCCGCCGCCGATGACGGCCGCGCGCCAGTCGCGGTCGCGGAGTTCCGCAAGCGCGAGGAGAAAGGACTCCACGTTGGCGTGTTCGTCGAGTCGGCGGGCGTAGACGAGGTCCGCGCGGTTGTCGATTTCGGCCTCCGAGACGAGATCGAAGTCGATCGACGACGGCACGACCGTGACGTCGGCCTCCGCCGCACCGTACTCACGGACGTCGGTCTTGACGAGTTCCGAGGGCGCGACCACGCGGTCGGCCTTCCGCACCGCCCGGCGGCGCATCCCCTCGGTGTCGTCGTCGCGGACCGCCCACCAGTCGACGATCACCGGCACCCGAAGGAAGCGGGCGGCGGTCTTCGCGGCGACGACCTGCGAGGGCGGGCTGTTGGCCGCGTGGATCACGTCCGGCTTGGCCCGCCGGAGCGCGAAGGGGAGCTTCGAGGCGAACGTCCGAACCGAAAGGTTCCGGGTGACTGCCACGTACTCGACGCCGTTCTGCTCGAAGGCGTCGAGCGGGCCCTCCCACCACTGCGCACAGAGGACGACGACCTCGTGGCCGTGGGCGGCGAGGCGTTCGGCGATTCGCCGCGTCCGTCTCGTGGCGCCGTCGGACCGGCGCTGATCGGTGTACAGGGAGACGAACGCGAGGCGCATACGCGAGGATTTCGTCGCGGTGATAAAAACCCTCGACATCCGGCCCGTCTCCCTGGGGCCGCTATCGTCTCCTTGGGGTCGCTATCGTCTCCTTGGGGGATCGCGTCCGACTACGCAGGGCAGAAACCGCCGTGACGATCTCAGAAGAGAAGCAGGACCGCCGCGGCGGACTCGACGTATTCCCAGTCGTAGGCGTGATTCAGGAGGAGATACGTCACCACGCCGAGGGCGAGCGAGAGCAGCCACGCGCTCGCGGCGATCCGGCCGACACGGCGGTGGGGCGTCTCCGTTCGCAGTTCCGTCGGCGAGTGGGTGGCGCCGAGGACGAGCGCGTACAGCACCACCGGCACCGCGACGATCGAGAGGATGATGTGGATCGCAAGCATCGCCAGGTACGGATAGTACGCGACTGCCGGGCCGACGAACTCCTTGGTCCCGCCGCCGCCGATCTTCGTCAGATACAGCACGAGGAAGAGTAGGATGAGGACGAACGACGTGACCATCGCGGCGGCGTGTCGCTTCACCTCGTCGCGGCGGATCCACCGCCAGCCGGCGGCGATCACGACGACGTTCACGGCGTTCACCAGCGCGATCGCGTCCGCGAGCCGGTTCACCTGCGACAGCGAGAGGTCGGGGAAGACCCGCGCCGGCACGACCCCGAGAAACGTTCCGATCACGACGGCGTAGCCGACGATCGAGAGGACGATGGTCGCCGCAAGCGGATGCCGCTTGACGGCGTTGTCGGCGCTCGAAGTTGCCATACGCCGCGGTTGGGATGCCGTCCTATTCCGTCTTCGGATCGTGGCTGGGGGACGCCTCGGCGCCTGTCGATGAGGCGAGGCGACGCTCAGATCACGTCGGTGAACGTCGTCGCTTCGCTGGCAGCCGCCTCGCTGACGCCGTCGCCGACGCTTCTCAGATCACGCCGGTGAACGTCGCAGCCTCGCGGGCGGCCGCCTCGCTGACGCCGTCGCCGAGGATCGTATACCGGTCGCGGATCGTGTGCGCAGTCGTCAACGCCTCCAGGAACGTCTCCTCGTCGATCCCGAGTTCCGCGGCAGTCGTGGGCGCGCCGACGTCGTCGAGCGCGTCGCGGATGTCGGCCCACTCGCCGCGCTCGCCCGAGTGGAGATATTCGGTGACGATGGCCGCGACGCCGACCTGGTGGCCGTGGAGCGCGCCGTCGGGGACCAGCCGGTCGAGCTGGTGGGAGATGAGGTGTTCTGCGCCGGAGGCCGGCCGCGAGGAGCCCGCGATCGACATTGCCACGCCCGAGGAGACCAGCGCCTTCGCGACCAGCCACGCCGACTCCTCGAAGCCGGGTTTGATCGCCGCGGAGCTCTCGACGAGCATCTCCGCGGTCATCTGCGAGAGCGCCCCCGCGTACTCGCTGTATTCGACGTTCTTCAGCCGGTGGGCGAGCTGCCAGTCTTTCACCGCGGTGTAGTTCGAGATGATGTCCGCACAGCCGGCGGTCGTCAGTTCCCAGGGCGCCTCCGCCAGCAGTTCGGTGTCGGCGACGACCGCAAGCGGCGGATCCGCGGCGACCGAGTGGCGGGTGTCGCCCTCCGGGATCGAGGAGCGCCCCGAGACGATCCCGTCGTGGCTCGCGGCGGTCGGGACCGAGACGAACCCACAGCCCAGTCGGTCAGAGGCCATCTTCGCGGTGTCGATCGGCTTCCCGCCGCCGAGTGCGACCAGATAGCCCGCGTCCATCTCCTCGGCGGCGTCGACGACGCGCTCGACCGCGTCGAAGCCCGCCGTCTCGACGGTGATGGTCGCCGGATCGTCGAACTGCGAGCGGACCCGGTCGCCGACCAGGCGATCCGGCGACGGACTCGTCACCACGAGCGGGCGGCCGGAGAGATAGAGATCCGCGACTGCCGCCGAGAGGTCCTCGATGACGCCGTGGCCGACGACGACGTTCCGTGGGAGTTTGATCCACGTCGTCTTCTCGAACATACGTTCCCCACGCGGTGGCTGGCTGATAATGATTACTCTCGCTGTTTCCCGCCGAGCGCCACCCCCTTCTTCGGCGCTCGGCGGGAAGAGACGAGAGTGATCATTATGAAAGGGTTTCCCGTTTCGGGGATCCCGAAGCGGACCCGCGCGTTCACCCCAGGAACGTCCCGGCGCTCTGTGCCAGGAAGACGACACCGAAGCCGGCGAGGACGAGGGCGCTGAGCCCCGCGACGATCGGTGCGAACGCGTCGACCCGCCGCTCGGCGCCGACGAGCGCTGCCGGAAAGCCGGTGATCCAGACGACGATGCCGCCGAAGAAGCCCGCCACGAGCGCGGGCGACCCCGTGTCGACGACGACCAGCCCCGCAAGCGACTCGCCGACGTAGGGGGTCTCTGCGAGGACGTCGAGCGTGCCCGGCTGGAGCAGGCCGACGCCGATCGTGAGCCAAAACAGGATCTGGTAGGGATTCGTCAACGCCAACACGAACGCTTTCCGGAACCCGGTGCCGACGCGCGGGTCCGACTCGTCGGGGGCGCCGCTCCCGGCCGTGAACGACGAGCGGACGTCGGTGGCGGCGCCGTACGCGAAGTACAGCATCAGGAAACCGCCGACGCCGATCATCGCCGCACGGACCAGCGGAAACCGCTCGACGAAGGCGACGACACCGAGCGCCGCCAGCACGAAGAAGATCGCGTCGGCGCTCATCGCGCCGAGTCCAGCCTTGAATCCGGCAAGCCAGCCTCTGAGGACGCTTTCCTCGGCGATTATCGCGTTCATCGGCCCGGGCGGGGCGGCCAGCGCGATCCCGAAAAGAACGCCCGCAGAGAGCGTCACGAGCAGATTCGTCATCGTTCACGCCGTGGGTTGGCGGCGAGAAAAAAGGTCCGAAGCGTGTCGGTCGGGCGCTACAGGGCTCCCGCAACGACGACGCCGATCGTCTCGACGATCGTCTCCCAGACCGAAAAGCCGGTCACGATCGACAGGGCCGTGTCGATCCCGAAGAACGCGAAGACGGCCGCAGAGGCGAAGTGCGCTTTCCGCATATCGACCCGATGGGCGAACGCGTGGAAGAAGTACGCGTTCGCGAGGCTGATCGGAATGATCGCGAGCATCTCCCCGAACCAGATCGCGGAGGTCGCCCCGTACTGGACTGCCAGTCCGATCGTGACCAGTTGCGTCTTGTCGCCGAACTCCCCGGTCGCCATCATCACGAAGATCGGGAGAAATCCACCGAACGACTCGGAGAACCGATCCAGCCGCCCCGGGAGACGGACGTCCGTGAGCTCCGCGAAGCCGCCGTCGGTCTCGGTTGCGACCGCCTCGCCCGACGCCGCGCCGGTCGATGGTGCCGACCGGTACAGGAGGACGGCGAAGACGAGAAACAGCGCGGCCGTCACGGCGTCGAGGACGACCGGCGGCAGCGCAGACTGGAGTGCCCGGCCGAACAGGATCTCGACCGCGGTCCAGCCGGCGAAGGCGGACCCCGCGGCGGCGACGACTACTTTCGGATCGAACCGCGTCGAGAGCCCGGCGATGATGAACTGTACTTTTTCGCCGGGGAGGACGGCTAGCTGCGCCAAGAACGCGACGATCAGGATCTCGGCGTAGGAACTCACGCGTCACTCACCCCGCCGGGTTCGTCCGATGACGCCTCGCTGCCGGGCGGCCGGACGGAGATCGCCTCGGCGATCGACGCCGGGAGGCTCTGTTCGTCGCCCGAAGCGGTCCGGACTGTATACATCCCGAACGGCGCGATGTCGACGATGTCGAGTTCCGTTCCGGGTGTGATTCCCGCGTCGGCCAGGTACGCCAGTTCGTCGCGACTCCGGTCGCTGACGCGGGCGACGGTGACGCAATCGCCCACATCGTGCGCTGTCAGCGGCGTGGTCCCCTCGCTTTCGATCGGCGAGAGGTCCGCGGAGGGAATCGGGTCACCGTGGGGGTCGACGACAGGATCGTCGAGCAGTTCCGCGACCCGGCGCTCGAACTCCTCGCTGATGTGGTGTTCGAGCGCGTCGGCCTCGTCGTGAACTTCCTCCCAGGAGTAGTTCAGATGTTCCGCGAGATACGCCTCAAGCAGTCGATGGTGCCGAATGACCTCGAGGGCCACGGTCTCCCCTTCGGCGGTGAGTTCGACACCCTTGTACTTCTCCCGAGTCACCAGGCCGCGCTCTGCCAAGGTGCCCACCATACTCGTCACCGTCGCGGGCGTCTTGTCCAATGCGTCCGCGATTGCAGACGTAGAGACGGGAGGCCCCGAACGGGTCTGGATCCGATAGATCGCCTTCAGGTAGTCCTCCATCACTTCGCTCAACATACCCGGATTAGATTTGTCTAAATTAATAATCTGTTGGTGACAACAATCGACCGAATCGTTCAGACGTGAGGGCGCGGCCCGATCAGATGCCCTTGCCCATCAGGTGGCTCCGGAGGACATCGGCGGTCTTTGTGCCCGACTCCGTGTTGACGACGACGACGTGATCGTCCGGGCCGACGATGCCGTCAGTGGCGAGTTCGCCGGCGGCGGCGACGGCGACGCCCCCAGCGGGACCCACTTCGAGTCCTGCGTGCTGGGCAGCGACGACGGCACTCTCCAGTGCGTCCTCGTCGTCGACAGTACGGATCTCGCCACCGGTCTCCGCGACGGCCGACAGCGCCGCTTGGTCGCCCTTCGGCTCGGGGATCTCCAGTTCGCCGACGATCGTGTCGGGCGACTGCCAGGGCTCTGCGGCGTCGGCGCCGCGCTCGAACGCGGCCGCGAGCGGCGCACAGCCGGACGGCTGCGCGGCGTACACTGGTGGAAGTGCATCGATCAGGCCGATCTCGCGGAGTTCGTGGAAGCCCTTGACGACCCCCGCGACGACCTCGCCGGTCCCCGCCGGGACGACGACGGCGTCCGGCCGGGACCACGAACACGACTCCGCGATCTCGAAGGCGACGGTCTTGATCCCGTCGTGGCGGTGGGGGTTTTCGAACTCTTGGAGCGTGTACCACTCGGATTCCAGTTGCTCGTGGAGGGCGGTCTCCGCCTCGGGATAGCGTCCGCCGGCGACGCGCATATCCCCGCCGTGAACGTTCACCATCGCCTTGTTCGAGAACGGCGCTCGCGACGGGACGAACGCGTACGAGCGGAGATCCGCGATCCCGGCGTAGGAGGCCGCAGACTGGCCCGCGTTCCCCGGCGTCGCGAGCGCGACGAGGTCCGCATCGGCCGCCTGCGCGGCCGTCACCGCCGGAGAGAGGCCCCGGTCGAGGACCGTCCCCGTCGGGTTCCGACTCTCGTCTTTGATCGAGAGCCGACCGATGCCGACCTCCTCAGCGAGGGTGGGTGTCGGCACGAGCGGCGTGCCGCCCTCGTCGGCGGTGACTGGGTCCGCGAAGGCGAGCAGGTCCGCGTAGCGCCACATCGACCGCGGGGCGCCGTCGAGCCTACCGTCTCCCCAGTCGACGGCGTCGTAGTCGTAGGCGGCTTCGAGTCGCGCGCCAGCGTCGCTCGTCCCCGTCGCGGTCGCATCGTAGCGCTCGTCTGTCGCGGTACAGACCAGCCCGCGGAAGGAGTCAGTCGTCGTCATACCTGCTGTAACGCTCCGACCGACTAATCCCTATTCACTTCGCGCTGGCGCAGAGGACTTCTTCTGAGTGTCATCCGTCTAAGAGGATCGGTCTTGCGCGTACCGACGCTCCGTCGGGCACTATTTGTGCCTCTCGGTCGAACAGGCGTTTATGAACGGAGATTCCGTCGTCGTCGCGGGCGCGGGGCTGGCAGGGCTCGTGGCCGCGCGCCGACTCGCGGACGCGGGGGCCGAGGTCACCGTGTTCGAACGCCGAGCGACCGTCGGGGGCCGCGTGCGGACGGAGACCCACGAAGGGTTCACGCTCGACCGCGGATTCCAGGTGCTTTTTACGGCCTATCCCGCGGTCCGACGCGAACTGGATCTGGGTGCGCTCGATCTCCGGTACTTCAGACCGGGCGCGGTCATCGCCCGTCCCGGGTCCCTGTCAGTCCTCTCGGATCCCCTGCGAGATCCACGAGCAGCGCTGGCGTCGCTCCGGAACGACGAGGTCACGACGACAGACAAACTGCGGACGCTGTTGCTCCGCCAGCACGTGGGGAGCCGAACCGAAGCAGAGATCTTCCGGAGCACGGACCGGTCGATCCGGTCGTTCCTCCGGGAGTGGGGGTTCTCGGAGTCGTACATCGAGCACTTCGTCGCGCCGTTCTACGGTGGGATCACGCTCGACCGGTCGCTTTCGACCTCCAAACGCGTGTTCGAGTACACGTTCAAGGCGCTCTCGGCGGGCGGGATCGCGGTCCCCGCCACCGGGATGGGCGCGATTCCCGAGCAGCTCGCCAGCGCAGCCCGGGAGGCGGGCGCGTCGATCCAGCTCTCGGAGGGCGTGGAATCGGTCGCGGACCACGGCGACAGCGTCACCGTCGAGACCGCGGCGACGACGAAAGAGGCCGACGCCGTGGTCGTCGCGACCGACCCGAAAGAGGCGCAGCGGCTCACTGACATCGGGGCCATTCCGACCGACGCGCGGGGCTGTGTGACGCAGTCGTATCGGCTGCCCGAGTCGGCAGCCCCGACGACCCGACGGAAGATCCTGCTCAACGCGAAGGACCCGTCGCCGAACACGGTCGTCCCGATGTCGGAGGTGTCTCCGGAGTACGCGCCCGGGAGCGAGGCACTGTTCGTCGCCACCTTCCTGGGCGACGCCGCGCTGGAACGGGACGCATCGGCGCTTGCCGAGGAGACCCGGCTGACGTTAGAGGCGTGGTATCCCGGCCGCGACTTCGCGGACCTGGAGCCGGTTCGGACCCACCGGATCGAGTTCGCTCAGTTCGATCAGCCGCCCGGCATCCACGAGGGGCTCCCCGACCATCGTGCGCCGGGCGGGCGGACCTATCTGGCGGGCGATTACACGGCGTGGTCGTCTATCCAGGGAGCGATGCGGAGCGGCCGCGAGGCTGCACAGGCCGTCGTGCGGGACCTTTGATATGGCCGACTCCCCGATCTGTGGGCAAGACGCCAGCTACAGGTGCCGCCGCAACTCGCCCAGCGGCGGGAACGTGAGCGGCTCCTCGGCCGCCTCGTCGTAGACGACAGGCCGGGCGTCGTCGAGTCGGTCGAAAAGCGGCGACTGGAGATCACCACCACGGGTGTCGTTGATCTCGACGCCGGCAGCGACCCGCGAGAAGGCCGGCAGCATCACTACGTCCGCACCGCGGTAGGCGTCGGCGGCGACCAGCACACAGGGCCGTCGCTGCCCCTCGATCGTGATCGCCGGGTGGTCGTGGCCGATCACGTACCGTTCGGCGTCTGTATCTGGCTCTTCGTGGCCGTGACAGACGACGACCTGTGGCTCTTCTGCGACCACGTACGCGTCGCGAACGTCGTCGCGGACGGCATCGAGCGCCGTATCGTGGTTCCCGCGGACGAAAACGGCCGCACAGCCAGCCTCGTCGCAGACGTCCACGAGCGCCCCGACCGTCTTTCGGGCCCGCTCGGTGACCGCATCGAACCGGTGGAGCACGTCGCCCGCGAAGATCACCGTCGCGGGGTCGGCCTCGGCGACGAGGTCGCGGAGCCGCGCCAGCAGGTCGCGACGCTCGCCGAGGGGGAAGGCGACGTCGGACGCCGCCGCACGCCCGACGTGGAGGTCGGCGACGACGAGCGCCTCCGCGCGCGGGAGAAACACGCTCCGCGGATGGAACTGGAGGCCGTCCACACCGATCGTAGGTCGGTGGCGGACATATCGGTGACGGCTGGGCTCCCGGCCCACGGACGGTACAGGCGATGACCGACGGGATCACTCAGTGAGGACGAACAGGTGACACCTCGGTTGCGGCCGCGCGCCAGCGCGACCGCGCTCCCACGACGCGCGGTGTCACACACCCGCGAACGCGCCGTGGACAGTCGTCAGCGCACACGCGGCCTGGCCTCGGTTTCGGATAAAAAGGCTCGCGTCACCTCGCCCGGTCAGCCGCGTGTTCCCGCGCCGTCGCGTACGCCTCCTGCAGCCGTTTGAACTCCTCCTGGGAGCCGCCGTGGTCGGGATGGGCGGTCTTCACGCGGTCGCGGTAGGTGGCTTTGACCTCCTCGGGGCTCGCAGCTCGGCTGAGATTCAGGTGGTCGAACGCCGCATCGACGGGGTCCGACCCGCGGCCGACCCCGGAGTCGACTCCCACGTTCGGGACGTCGAACGGCAGTCGGCGGCCCAGCGCGTGGACCGGCATCTCGTGTTCGCACAGCACCGTGTACGTCCCCGCGCGTTCGAGCCTGAAGTACGCCTGCGCATCGAAAGTGAGCGCGACGTCCCGACGCGGCAGATAGAACTCCACGGTCTCTCCTCGAACCGTGTGATCCTCGGCGAAGGGCTCGGAGATCGCCCGGAGGTACTCGCGCATCTCCGCACGTCGGCGGCCCGATCCGTCGATCCGCCCGGCTGACGGCGTCGGTTCGTCCGGGAACAGGCGCCCGCCGACGAGGAAGACACCCGCAACGAGGACGGAGGCGAAACCGCCGCCGATGAGCCCGAAGACGAGCCACGGCGGTAACAGGGAGACCCACTCCGGAAGCACAAACGTAGGGACGGGGCCGTCACTAAAGAATTTCTCGCTCTCCGTACCTGTAGCCGATGCTCACTTCGGGGCGACGTCGTGGCCGACGAGCCACACTGGCCGGCAATCGCATACTCGCTTTCGAGTACCTTTTATTCATCGTTGCGTGCTTCGGAAAGTACTTTAGGGATATCTGTGGATATCTACACGCTAATGGCTGTAGCTTGGCTGGACGACGTGCGGTCCGCCGACATCGACCACGTCGGCGGGAAGGCGGCCTCACTCGGCGAACTTACGGCGGCAGGCCTCCCTGTGCCGGCCGGATTCGTCGTGACCGCCGGAACCTACCGCGAGTTCATCGAGGACGCGGGCATCGACGAGGAACTGTTCGCTGCCGTCGACGTCGATCACGAGGACACCGAGGCGCTCCGTGAGGCACACGAGCGTGCCCACGAACTCATTATGGAGACGCCGGTCCCCGACGACGTCAGGGAGGGAATCGTCTCGGCGTACCGGGACCTCGGCGACGGCGAGCGGTTCGTCGCCGTGCGTTCCTCGGCGACCGCCGAAGACCTGCCGGATGCCTCGTTCGCCGGCCAGCAGGAGACGTTCCTGAACGTCCAGGAGGACGCCCTGGTCGATCGCGTCAAGGAGTGCTGGGCGTCGCTTTTCTCCCAGCGGGCGATCTACTACCGGAACCGACAGGGGTTCCCCCACGACGCGGTCGACATCGCCGTGGTCGTCCAGGAGATGGTCCCCGCCGAGAAGTCGGGCGTGCTCTTCACCTCCCATCCCTCGACCGGCGAATCGCAGATCATCATCGAGGCCGCCTGGGGCCTCGGCGAGGCGGTCGTCTCGGGGTCGGTCTCCCCCGACAACTACGTCATCGACCGGGAGAGCGGCGAGGTCGAGACCATCACGGTCGCCGACAAGAAGGTGATGATGGAGAAAGACGAAGAGACCGGCGAGACCGTCGAACGGGAAGTCCCGGAGGAAAAGCGGAGCAAACGGGTCCTCGAAGACGAGGAGATCGACGAACTGGTCGAACTCGGCGAACGCGTCGAGGACCACTACGGAACCCCGCAGGACGTCGAGTGGGCGGTCTACGACGGCGACGTGTACATGCTCCAGTCCCGGCCGATCACCACGATCTCGGATGCCGACGACGACGAGCGTGAAACGGCCGTCGCCGGCACCAACGGCGGCGGATCGGACGGACCCGAGGTCGACTCCTCGAACTCCGGCGACGTCCTCTTCCGCGGGCTGGGGTCGAGCCCCGGGATCGCCTCCGGAAAGGCCCGCATCATCACGAAACTCGACCACCTCGACCAGGTCGGCGACGGCGACATCATCGTGACCGAGATGACGATGCCGGACATGGTCCCGGCGATGAAACGCGCGTCGGGCATCGTCACCGACGAGGGCGGGATGACCTCACACGCCGCGATCATCTCCCGCGAACTCGGCGTCCCGGCGGTCGTCGGCACGGGGTCGGCGACGCGGGAACTCGAAGACGGCCAGCAGATCACCATCGACGGCGACAAGGGCACGGTCCGCGAGGGGGCCGAACCCGAAGAGGAGCAGCACGAGCCCATCGAGGAGGCCCGCCCGAAGACGCCGGTGAAGCCGATGACGGCCACGGAGGTGAAAGTCAACGTCTCCATCCCCGAAGCAGCAGAGCGGGCCGCTGCGACCGGTGCCGACGGGGTCGGGCTCCTCCGCATCGAGCATATGGTGCTGTCGCTCGGACAGACGCCCTCGAAGTTCATCGCCGAGAACGGCGAGCGCGCGTACGTCGACGAACTGGTCGACGGCATCCAGACCGCCGCCGAGGAGTTCTACCCCCGGCCGGTTCGCGTCCGGACGCTGGATGCGCCGACCGACGAGTTCCGCCAACTCGAGGGCGGCGACGACGAGCCGAAAGAGCACAACCCGATGCTCGGCTACCGGGGGATCCGGCGCTCGCTCGACAACCCAGACCTCTTCGAGCACGAACTCGAGGCCTTCCGCCGAATCTACGAGATGGGCTACGACAACGTCGAAGTGATGTTCCCGCTCGTCAACGACGCCGAGGACGTCTCCCGCGCCCGTGAGTTGATGCGCCGGGCGGGCGTCGATCCGGAGAAGCGCGAGTGGGGCGTGATGGTCGAGACGCCTGCATCCGCCCTGGAGGTCGAGTCGATGGCCAAGGAGGGCATCGACTTCGTCTCCTTCGGGACGAACGACCTCACCCAGTACACCCTCGCGGTCGATCGGAACAACGAGCGGGTCGCCGACCGCTTCGACGAACTCCACCCGGCCGTGCTGAAACTCATCGGCGACACCATCGAGACCTGCCGCGAACTCGACGTCAAGACGAGCATCTGCGGGCAGGCCGCCTCCAAGCCGAGGATGGTCCAGTTCCTCGTCGAGAAGGGCGTCTCGTCGGTCTCGGCGAACATCGACGCCGTTCGCGACGTCCAACACGAGGCAAAGCGGATCGAACAGCGGCTCATCCTCGATTCGGTCCGCTGATCGGTCAAGGGGACGGCGCTGTCCGTTCCAGCCAGCCACCAGCCCGGAGCCGTCGTCCGTGTTTCCGACGGGAGAAATGCCTCGAACCGGAGAACAGAACCCCTAAACGCAACCGGAAAGTACAGACCGATATGCAGCGTGCGGCCCCACAGGAGTTCGACCGCGTGCTCTCTTCGATGTGCACGGTGCCGCACCCCGACGCCAGGGCGGCCGCGGAGCGATTTCTCGCCGTCAATCCCGGCGACCCGGCGACGTACGCCGACGTCTCCGAACTCGAAGCGCAAGCAGTCGCGACGCTCGGCGAACTGACCGGACTCGACGAAGTCGTTGAGGACGTCGACGGTGACGCCGGATCCGACGCCGACGGAGTCGGTGCGGCGCACGGCTACATCACGAGCGGCGGCACCGAGGCGAACCTCCAGGCGGTCAGGGCCGCACGCAATCGCTGCGACGTCGAGGACCCGAACATCGTCGTCCCCGACAGCGCCCACTTTTCGTTTTCCAAGGCCGCGGACGTCCTCGACGTGACGCTGCGGCGGGTGCCGACCGACGACGACCACCGGACGGATCCCGCGGCGGTCGCCGCCGCGGTCGACGAGCGGACGGTACTGGTCGTCGCCGTCGCCGGCAGCACCGAGTACGGCCGCGTCGATCCGATCCCCGAACTCGCTGCGATCGCACACGAGGCCGATTCGTACTGTCACGTCGACGCCGCGTGGGGCGGCTTTCTGCTTCCTTTCACCGACCACCAGTGGAACTTCGCGCACGCGCCGATCGATTCGCTGACGATCGACCCCCACAAGTGCGGCCGAGCGGTCATCCCCGCCGGCGGCCTGCTGTTCAGAGAGCGCGCCGGGATGGACGCCCTCGCCGTCGACACGCCGTATCTGGAGTCGACGTCGCAGGCGTCGCTGACGGGTACCCGGAGCGGCGCCGGGGTCGCGAGCGCCGCCGCCGCCCTGGAGACGCTGTGGCCCGACGGCTACCGCCGCGAGTACGAACGCGCCGCTCGGGTCTCACGATGGTTCGCCGACGAACTCCGCGAGCGGGGATACGAGGTCCCAGCCGTCGACCTCCCGATCGTCGTCGCCGACCTCTCGGCTGCGACGTTCGAGGCGCTCCGCGGGCGGGGCTGGCGGCTCTCCCGGACGGAATCGGGGCTGGTCCGGGTCGTCGTGATGCCGCACGTCACCCGGGAGATGCTCACCGGGGTCCTGGCCGACCTCGACGACGTGCGGTAGCCGGGAGGGCTGACGCCGAAACTCAAGACTTACCATCCCGCCCCCGTCAGTCACGAGTAGACGTGTCATTCGTCCCCGTGGCAGCCGCGCTCGATTCGCTCGCTCCCACGATCAGCATCTTCGGTCCCGCGGTGGCAGCGGACTTCCTCCCCGATTTCGGCTGGCTGTCCTCGGCCGTCGAGACGGCGACCGGCTGGCCCGGCGTGGGCATCATCTTCGTGTACTCGTTTCTCATCGCGTTCGCGCTCCCGGGCGTCAGCGAGGTCGTCCTCGCCGCGCCGCTGGATCTCGGCCTCTCTGAGTACGGCCGCCTGACGGTCATCATCCTCACGAGCGGCATCGGGAAGGCAGCCGGCAGCGTCTTCGCGTTCCACATCGGCCAGGAAGCAAAGCAGGCCGGCCCCGTCATCCGCTTTCTCCGCCGCTCCCGGTTCGACGTGATCGAGTGGTCCGAACGGCGGACGGTCGATGTCGCCCAGAAGTACGGGTACGCCGGCCTCGCGGCCGCGCTGTCGGTGCCCTTTTTCCCCGATACGATCTCGATCTACGCCTTCGCCGTCCTCGAGGAGGACTACGTGAAGTTCGCCGCGGCGACGTTCGTCGGCAGCGTCGGCCGCCTCCTCGTCACCCTGGTCGGCATCGGGACGTTCCTCAGACTGACCTGATACTGATTACTCTCACGTTTTACCGCCGAGTGCCATCCCAGTTGGCGGCGATCGGCGGGAAGAGACGAGCGTAATCAGTATGAGTGGCGGGAGGCGGCGCACCCGCCGACTCCGAACCAGCGGGATTTTGGTGTCCCCGGTTTGACTGTCCCCTATGAGCCACGAGGACTTCCCGACTGCGGACCCGGCGGTGGTGACCTGCGGGCTGCCGTACGCCAACGGCGACCTGCACATCGGTCACCTCCGGACGTACGTCGGCGGCGATATCTACAGCCGCGCGCTGAAGCGACTCGGACAGGAGACGGCGTTCGTCTGCGGGTCGGATATGCACGGCACGCCGGTCGCCGTCAACGCCGCCGAGGAAGGCGTCACGCCCGAGGCGTTCGCACTCCGCCACCACGAACAGTACGAGGAGACGTTCCCGAAGTTCGACGTCGACTTCGACAACTACGGCCACACCCACGACGAGACGAACGTCGAGACGACGCAGGAGATCGTCCGGGCGCTGGAGGAAGCGGGGTACGTCTACGAGAAGGAGATCCCCGTCGCCTACGACCCCGAGGCCGACCACTGGCTCCCGGACCGCTTCGTCGAGGGCGCGTGTCCGTACTGCGGCGAGCACGCCCGCGGCGACGAGTGCGACGAGGGCTGCGGCCGCCACCTCGAACCCGGCGAGATCGAAGACCCCGTCTCGACGATCACGGGCAATCCAGCGGAGTACCGCGAGCGCCGCCACAAGTTCTTCGCCGTCTCCGACCTCCAGGAGTATCTCGGCGAGTTCATCGACCGTCTCGAGGGCACCGCGAACGCACAGAACCAGCCCAGAGAGTGGATCGAGGGCGAACTCAAAGACTGGTGTATCACCCGGGATATGGACTGGGGCGTCGACTACCCCGGCGACGAGGACCTCGTGCTCTACGTCTGGGTCGACGCGCCGATCGAGTACATCTCCTCGACGAAGCAGTACACCGAGCGCGTCGGTCCCGACGTCTTCGACTGGGCGGACGTCTGGCGGGGCGAGGGCGGCGAGATCGTCCACATCATCGGCCGCGACATCATCCAGCACCACACCGTCTTCTGGCCGGCGATGCTCCGCGGGTCGGGCTACGCCGAACCGCGCGCGGTGATGGCCTCGGGATTCATCACGCTCGAAGGCAAGGGCTTCTCGACGTCCCGGAACCGCGCGGTCTGGGCCGACGAGTACCTCGACGAGGGCTTCCGGCCGGACCTGCTGCGCTACTATCTCGCGACCAACGGCGGGTTCCAGCAGGACGTCGACTTCTCGTGGGGCCGGTTCCGCGAGCGCGTGAACAACGAACTCGTCGGGACCGTCGGCAACTTCGTCTACCGCTCTCTGCTCTTCGCCGCCCGCGAGTTCGGCGGCGCGCCCGACGTCGACCTCTCGCCCGAGGTCCGCGAGCGGATCGAGACCGCAATCGAGGAGTTCCAGGCCGGCGTCAACGACTACTCCGTCCGCGAAGTCGGCGACGCCGCGGTCCGACTCGCGCAGTTCGGCAACGAGTACATCCAGCGGAACGAGCCCTGGAAACTCGACGACGACGACCCCGAGAAGGCGCAGGTCATCCGCGACTGCGTCCAGATCGCGAAGGCCGTCGCCGTGCTGTTCGAGCCGATCACCCCGGAAGCCGCCGAACACATCTGGGCGGACTTAAACGAGGCGGGCGACGTCCACGCCGTCGCGGTCGAGGCCGCGCTCGAACCGCCGGCCGGCGAGTTCGCCGAACCCGACGAACTGTTCGAGAAGATCCCCGAGGAGCGCGTCGAGGAACTGAACGCGAAACTCGAAGACCGGGTCGCCGAAGCGAGCGACGACGAGGGTGAAAAAGCGGACGGGGACGCTGAGAAGGGCGCTGACAGCGACGACGCGGCCGACGATACCGGCGAGTCGGCGCTGGACCTCGAACCGGTCGCCGACGGGCGGATCAGCTTCGACGACTTCCAGGAACTCGACATCCGCGTCGGCGAGATCCTCGAAGCCGAAGGCGTCGAAGACGCGGACAAGCTCGCGAAGCTGACGGTCGACATCGGCGTCGAGGAGCGACAGATCGTCGCCGGGATCAAACAGCTCCACGACATCGACTCGCTGCCCGGCACGAAGATCGTCGTCGTCGCCAACTTAGAGAAGGCCGAACTGTTCGGCATCGAATCCAACGGGATGTTGCTCGCGGCGGGCGAGCAGGCCGACCTCCTGACGACCCACGGCGACGCCGAGCCCGGGACGAAGATCAGGTAACGGATCCTCTCCGGACGTTCAACCGGGAAATGCCGCTGTTTTCCCCACGCCTCGCGGCACCGTCGGTCTTTTTAACTCGATCCCGAGTATTGGTTGCTATGAGACGAGCGAAGATCGTCTGCACGCTCGGCCCGGCGTCGGACGACGAATCCACGATTCGGGCCCTCGCGGACGCTGGGATGAGCGTCGCGCGGCTCAACGCGAGCCACGGGACGTCGGAGCACCGCCGCGAGATCATCGACCGGATCCGCTCGGTCGACAACGTGGTCGACCGCCCGGTGGCGGCGATGGTCGACCTCCAGGGACCGGAGGTCAGGACCGCCCCGCTCGAGGAATCGATCCATTTGGAGACCGGTAGCGAGGTTCGCTTCCGCGAGGGCGAGGACGCGACCCCGGAGACTGTCGGCCTCTCGTATTCGATCGCCGCGGCCGAGCCCGGCGACGTGATCCTGCTGGACGACGGGCGGATCGAAGCGACCGTTACGTCGGTCGAGGGCGACACCGTCGTCGCGCGGATCGACTCCGGCGGGGAACTCGCCGGACGAAAGGGCGTCAACCTCCCCGGCGTCGACCTCGGGATCGACCTCATCACCGAACGGGACCGGACGGAACTCGCACTGGCCGCCGAGACTGAGGCGGACTTCGTCGCGGCCTCCTTCGTCCGGTCGGCGGCGGACGTCTACACCATCAGCGACGCGCTCGACGAACTCGGCGCCGACATCCCGGTGGTCGCGAAGATCGAACGCGCGGGCGCCGTCGAGAACTTAGACGAGATCATCGACGCCGCCTACGCCGTGATGGTCGCCCGCGGGGACCTCGGCGTCGAGATGCCCTTAGAGGACGTGCCGATCATCCAGAAGCGCATCATCCGCAAGTGTCACGCCACCGGCACGCCGGTCATCACCGCCACGGAGATGCTCGACTCGATGGTCCACGCCCGGCGGCCGACGCGCGCGGAGGCCTCCGACGTCGCCAACGCGGTGCTCGACGGCACCGACGCCGTGATGCTCTCCGGGGAGACGGCGATCGGCGACGATCCCGTCCGGGTCGTAGAGACGATGGATCGGATCGTCCGGCAGGTCGAAGCCAGCGACGAGTACGCCGAGGGACGAGAGAGACGGATCCCGGCCGCCGACGAGGACTCGCGGACCGAGGCGCTGGCGCGATCCGCGCGGTATCTCGCGCGCGACGTCGGCGCCAGCGCGGTGGTCACCGCCTCGGAGTCCGGCTACACGGCGCGGAAGACTGCGAAGTTCCGCCCCGGGGTGCCGGTGGTCGCGACGACGCCGACCGATCGGGTCCGCCGCCAACTCGCGCTCTCGTGGGGCGTCATCCCGATGTACTCCTCGTACCGGGAGGACATCGATCAGATGATGGACGACGCCGTCGAAGCAGCCCTCGGCGCCGGAGTCGCGCGCTCCGGCGACACGCTGGTGGTCCTCTCGGGGATGATGACCGAACTCGAGGGGACGAACACGACGAATATGCTGAAACTCCACGTCGCCGCCGAGACCGTCGCCACGGGGCGGAAGGTCGTCGCCGGACGCGCTGCGGGGCCCCTCGCCGTCTCCGAGGACGGTGACCTCTCCGCAGTTCCGGAGGGGGCGATCCTGTCGCTGCCGGCGACCTTCGAGGGTGAGTTCCACGGCGACACGTCGAAGATTGCGGGCATCGTCGACGCACGACCCGGGATGACGGGCTATCCCGCGATCATCGCCCGGGAACTCGGCATTCCGATGGTCTCCGGGGCGCCGCTCCCGAAACGGCTGTCTCCGGGGACGACCCTGACCCTGCTCGCCGGCCGGGGCGTGGTCTACGAGGGCGACCTCATCAGTCACCGCGAGCGCGAGATAGCGAATCCGTAGCCGCGAGCGGCAGGCCTTTTTCCGTTGCGGACGTACAGTCGGTAATGACCGATTCCGACGACATCGATCCTGCCTCCGACAGCAGTTTGGCCGGCCGCGGTGACGACTCCGAGAACTCCGCGGACGATGTCGCTCCCCGCCCTATCCCTCACGTGAAGGGGGATTCTGCGGCTGACACTCGCGATGGCGCAGAATCCGACAGCGGGATGGTCGACGACGAGGAGCTCCCGTTCCCCCGCGAGCCGATCGAACCGGAGACGCCCACCGCCGAGAACGCCCTGTTCGTCGTGCTCGGCGTTCTCGGAACGGTGGGGCTGCTGGCGACTGCGATCGTTCCCGGCGTGCTCTGATAGGGATCATCGTAACTATCCATAGATTCTCGTCGGACCGGTCGGCGAGAAATCTATGAGGACTTACGATGATCCCTATGAGTTCCGTTCTCACGGCTCCGTCCCCGCGTTCGGATCGCTCGACGGCCGCCCGAACGGTTATCAGTTCTGATGCTGTGACCGTAGCGCTTTATGTGAGACCGCGGGTAGCGTAGCGTAACGACCGTCTCGCCGATGGCCCACGTCCACACCTTCGTCACTCTCGTGGTGATCGTCGCCCTCCTCGTCAGCGGCGCGGCTCCGGTGTCAGGACTCGTCAGTCGACCGACCGGCGCAACCGACGTCGGCGCCGACCGCCCGGCGCAGGTGGACGACGCCTCCGCGTCCTTCGGCGAGCAGAACGTAAGCGTCACCCGCGGCGACGAGGTGACGATCACCGTCAGCCACTCCGAGGCCACGAACCTCACCGTTGGCGGCCCCGAGTACGGCTTCCACCTCTCGGTCGCTCTGGGCGGGAGCGGTACCACGGAAGTCGTCATCGACACCCGCCGGACGACTGCGGCCGATCCCAACGAGTTCGTCGAGGGCGGGTCGCCGACGCTCCATTCCCGCCCCATCGACGAACCACTCGAACCGGAAGACTACCTGATGCGGGTCGAGATCGACGGCGTCGAGTACGATCTCGGGACGCTCACCGTCGAACCGCGCGGCGAGACGACCGTCGAGCGGTACCGCGCTCCCGGCGCGTTCTCGCCCGAGGAGTACGTCGGCGGCGGCGAGGACGGCGACGCCGACGTGGGGGAACTACAGGGGACGATGACCGAGGGATCGACCGTCGCTCGCGGCGACTACGCCGTCATCCGCATCGAAGAGAGCGGGCTGGAGACGGCGGTGAACGGGAGTGACCTCACCGGGAGCGCGGCCGCAAACGGCCTCAAGGTCAACTTCACCCAGACCGACCCCGGCCCAAACCACCAGCCGCGGGAGTACGTCGCGACCGACGCCGCGGACGTCGCGGTGCTGCCGAACCTCGAAGAGGACGAGATCTACGTCCTCTGGAACACCTCGGGGGTCGACATCGAATCCCAGGCCGAACGGAACCGCTACCGGGCGGAGTTCTCGCTCACCGCCGAGAGCGGCTTCGTCGACTCGACGACCACGCTCGCGGCGACGACGTTCCAACTGGAGCGACAGACCGTGTCGCTGTCGCCCGCAAACGACTCCACGCACTACCCCTGGGAGGACGACGCCTTCGCCGTGACCGGACAGACGAACCGCGCGCCGAACACGGCACTCGAAGTCCGCCTCCGTTCGCCCGATCCGAACGCCTTCCTCCAGTTGCGCGAGGTGACTGTCGGTCCCGACGGCGGCTTCGAGACCTCCTTCGACCTCGCCTCCGTCTCACGGGGGACGAACGCGACGCTTTGGGTCCGCAATCACTTCCTCGAAACCGCACAGGAGGTCCACCTCGTCGCGCCCGATCCGAGCGTTCGACTCGAAAACCAGACCGTGAACGGGACCGCCGTCACTGTCGCCAGCGCCGAAGTCCCCGCGGGCGGATTCGTCCGGCTCGTAGACGAGAACGGCTCACCGGTCGGTCGGAGTGAGTACCTCGACCCGGGGCGCCACGACGACATCGCCGCGGAACTGGGGGGACCGTTGTTCGAGACACAGACGCTCCGCGCGGAACTCGTCCGGGCCGGTGAGGACGGGTCCTACGACGCCGACGCGGAGGCGTACACCGCCAACGGGTCAGTCGTGAGCGACAGCGCCAGAATCGAGTTCCCGCAGGCGCCGACGGAGACTGCGACCGCGACGCGGTCGGCGACGGCCACGGCCACGGCAACTCCGACGGCGACGCCGTACCCCGTGGAGACGCGGACACCGCTGCCGCCGTCGGGGGTCTCCCAGTCCAGCCTCCCGCTGTCGCCGGGTGCCGCGATCGCGGCGCTCCTCGGCGCCGGTGCGCTCCTCGCACGACGGGGTGGTTCGCCGTGATTCCGGAACTCGAACCCGAGGAGTTCGTCTCGTTCCTCGCGGACCTGTGGAGCGAGCGCGGGTGGGAGGTGTCGGTCAAGGAGCGGGCCGACGAGACGCGGTTCGTCGTCGGGAAGCGCGGCGACGGCAAACGCGGGGTGATCTACGTCTTCCCGACGACGACGGCCACCGTGACCGAACGGCATCTGAAGCAGTTCGTCCGCTTCTGCCGGAAGCGGAGCATCGACGTCGCCGTCGTCGCGACGCAGGGTGCGTTCGCGGAGGGTGCCCAGCGGGTCGCCGCCCAGCGGAGCGTCCACCTCCTCGACCGCTCGAAGCTGGCAGACACGGTCGAGGAGGGCGACCTGCAGGAAGTCCTGCAGCGCTACACGGAGACGAGTCGACTCGATGCCCTCACACAGCGGCTCCGGGATCTCGGCGTGCCGGTGTCGACTGACGCGCTCCCGGGTGGGGTCTCGGGCATCGTCGCGACAGTCGCGTCGCTCGTCACTGCCGCCGTCGCGTGGGCGAGCACGAAGATCAGCGGCGACGTGGGCGTCACGTACACGGGGAACGATGACGATGCGGACGAATCCGGGGCCAGATCGCTCGCCTCGCGGTCGGTTCCGCTGGCGGTCGTTCCGGTCGTCCTGATCGTCGCGCTCGTGATCGGCGCGATGGTCGGTCCGGCCGTCGGCCTGGGGGCTGTCAGTCCGTTCGGAGCGGGCAGCGACGGCGGTGTCGAGGTCTCCTCGGTGTCGACGGCCGGCGCGAACGCGACGCTCGATGCCTACTGGAACGCGCGGATCACCGACTCGCTGACGGTAAACGGGACGACGTACGACGCCCCGGAGGGGCAGACGTTCGTCCTCGTGCGGATGAACGTCACCAACGGCGCCGACTCCCCGACGCAGTTCGACCAGACGGCGCTTTCGATCGAGGTCAGCGGCGAGCGCTACGGGCACCAGCCACTCGACGGGGCGACCGGATTCCCGAGCGCCGGACTCTTCGAGCCGGGCGAGAACCGCGAGGTGTGGACCGTCTTCAGCGTCCCGGCGGACACCGAGAGCGCGACCCTGCTGTACGAGGGCGACGGCGGCGTGCGCTTCGAGCGGTCGACGTCGTTGACGCCGGAGGCCACGATGGCGGACAAAAGCGGCTAATCGCCGAGCCGGTAGATTCCTGTGCGGATCCGACGGGCCCACCGTAATTTTTTATCGGTCAGGGTTCTCCCCCGGAGTGTCCGTGTTACACTCGCTCCCGTGGCTGGCGATTGCGGCGCTGGCGTCGGGCGCCATCTCCCTGTGGTTCCTCCGCTACCTCTGGCCGTACCGGAACCGGCTCGGTGGCCGCTTTTTCCTCGCGACGATCGGGTGTGAGGCGCTGTGGTCGCTGTCCTACGGCGTCGCGCTGTTCGTCTTCGATCCGGCGCTCCGGGCGGCGTTCGAGATCCCGATCTGGCTTTCGATCAACTTCATCGGCGTGTTCTTTCTCGCCTTTGCCTTCGAGTACACCGGCCGGGCGGCGCTCCTCCGGTCGAAGGTGATGGCCGGCGTCGTCTCCCTGCAGGTTCTCCATACCCTCATCGTCGTCACGAACCCGATCCACGGCATCGCCTGGAGCAACTACCGGATTGAGCCCGTCTTCGGGCTGGCGACGGTCGCGTACACCCACCAGCCGTGGCTGTTCGTGAACGCGGCGGGCTTCGTCCTGATGATCGCCGTCGCGTCGTTCCTCCTCGCAGATACGGTCTTCAGTTACGGGCCGCTGTACCGGACGCAGGCGGCAGCGATCGCGATCTCGCCGGTGTTTCCGGGGTTGCCCTTCCTGCTCTGGTTGGTCGAGACCGGGACGATGCCGCCGCTGAACCTCACGCCGCTTCTGTTTCCGATCCATCTTGCGTTCGATATGTACGCCTTCTTCTCCCGGGATATGTTCGAGATGGTCCCGGCGGCCCGGCGGGTCGCAGACCACGCCGCGATCGGCAACCTCGGCACTGCGGTCGTGATCGTCGATACCGGGACGCGGATCATCGAACTCAACGACGAGGCGGCGGAGATCCTCGGTGTCGACGCGAGCGACGCGCTCGGCCGACAGCTCTCGGCACACCTGCCCGATATCGACCTCGATGGCGACGCGGAGACACTTGCACGCACCGTCGATGGCCGTCGCCGCGAGTACGCGGTCACGACGTCGCCACTCACGGATTCCTCGGGCACCGCCGTCGGCGACACCATCGTCCTGCAGGACATCACCGAGGAACGGCGGCGCGAACAGCGGCTGGCGGTGCTCAACCGGGTGCTACGACACAATCTGCGGAACGATCTGAACGTCGTCCACGGATATCTGGAGATGGCCGAGGAGCGCGTCGGCGACGAGGGACTGCAGGAAATGCTCCAGACTGCCGAACGCAACACTGCGGCGGTACTGGCGCTGGGCGAGAAGGCGAGAGACATCGAGCGCGCCCTCGTCACCGACGACGATCCCGAACCGGTCGCGCTCCGGCCCATCGTCGCAGGAGTTGCCGCCGAACTCGCCGGCGAGGACTCGCCGGAAGCGATCACAGTCGACCTACCCGCCGACCTCCGCGTGCGGGCGAGTCCGTCGCTTCTGGAGATCGTCTTCGCGAACCTTCTGGAGAACGCCCTCGAACACAACCCGAGCGGTTCCCCGACAGCGACCGTCCGGGTCTCGGCGGTCGACCGGGCCGGGGATCGAGTGACGATCGAGATCCGCGACGACGGACCGGGGATACCCGAGCACGAACTCGGCGTGCTCGACGAAACCGAGGAGACGGCACTCGAACACGGCAGCGGACTCGGCCTGTGGATCGTGAAGTGGGGCGTCGTCTCCCTGGGTGGGGCCGTCAACTTCGACGTCTCGACCGAGGGAACGAGCGTCTTTCTCGACTTCCCGAACGCCAGCGTCGGCGCCGGCTCCGAGGCGTCGGCAGATGTGCCACCCTCCCGTGACAACGCTTAATCGTCCGCCAGCCCTACAGGATGTATGCTCGATGGAGCGCTCTCGGCCGCCCTACAGCTCTCGATTCCCCCGGAGACGCTGCCGCTTTTACTCGTCACTGCGGGGGTCGGAATCAGTGTCCTCGAGGCGCTGGCGCCCGGAGCGCACTTCATCGTCCTCGGGATCGCGCTCCTCGCTGCGGGGCTCGTCGGACTCCTCATCGGCCCACTGGCGTCGCCGATCGTCCTCGGCGCCCTGGTTTTGGTCTTCGGCGCCTTGGCGCTCTACGGCTACCGCGAGTTCGATCTCTACGGCGGGAAAGGCTCCGGTCAGACCAGCGACTCGGCGAGCCTCCAGGGGCGGACTGGCCGCGTCACGGAACGCGTCACGCCCACCGGCGGCGAAGTCAAACTCGACGATGGCGGCTTCAACCCCTACTACTCCGCGCGCTCCGTCGACGGCGAGATCCCGGTCGACACCGAGGTGGTCGTCCTCGACCCCGGCGGTGGGAACGTGGTAACGGTCGAATCGATGTCGGGCGGCTACGACCAGATCGATCGCGAACTGGATCGCGGACGCGAGGCGGAGGCCGCGGATAGTAGTGAAACGACGAATGGACACACTGACGACGAAACCACCTCCGAGCGCGAGGACGAAACCGAGACCGAAACGGAACGGAACTGACCGCTGCGAGGTCGCTGTCACACCGGTTCACTCTCGGATCCACCCCCCTCGCTTTTGCTCTCGCTGATTCCGTGAACGCGGCGTTACCCCCTGACAGGCCAACGCTTATGAGCGCGACAGCCTAACTCCGGGTATGGCATTTGGTCCCGTTCCGCTACAGCCGGCGTTCGGTATTCCAACAGTCGGGATACTCGTGCTCCTCCTGGCGATCGTCACCGTCTACCAGATGGTCGAGATCGTCGATGCCTACGAGAAAAAGGCGCTCACGGTGTTCGGCGAGTACCGGAAACTGCTGCAACCGGGGATCAGCTTCATTCCCCCGTTCGTTTCGCGGACGTACGCCTTCGATATGCGGACCCAGACGCTCGACGTCCCCAGGCAGGAAGCGATCACGCGGGACAACTCGCCGGTCACCGCCGACGCCGTCGTCTACATCAAGGTGATGGACGCCAAGAAGGCGTTCCTGGAGGTCGACGACTACAAGCGCGCGGTCTCGAACCTCGCACAGACCACGCTGCGGGCCGTCATCGGCGACATGGAACTCGACGACACGCTCAACAAGCGACAGGAGATCAACGGCCGGATCCGTCGCGAACTCGACGAGCCGACCGACGAGTGGGGGGTCCGCGTCGAGTCAGTCGAGGTCCGCGAGGTCAACCCCTCGAAGGACGTCCAGCAGGCGATGGAGCAGCAGACGTCCGCCGAGCGTCGTCGCCGGGCGATGATCCTCGAAGCGCAGGGCGAACGGCGCTCTGCGGTCGAGCAGGCCGAGGGTGAAAAGCAGTCGAACATCATCCGCGCACAGGGTGAAAAGCAGAGCCAGATCCTCGAAGCGCAGGGTGACGCCATCTCGACGGTCCTCCGTGCGAAGTCCGCCGAATCGATGGGCGAGCGGGCGATCATCGAGAAGGGGATGGAGAGCCTAGAGACGATCGGGCAGGGCGAGTCGACGACGTTCGTCCTCCCGCAGGAGCTCACGAGCTTGCTGGGGCGCTACGGCCGGCAGCTGACCGACTCCGACGTGCAGGAGTCCGCCGGGCTGGACAGCCTCGAGTTCGATGCGGAGACGCGAGAACTGCTCGGGCTCGACGACATCGAGGAGATTCTGGGCCAGATCGACGCCGCGACCGAGATGGACGTCGAGGAACTCGAACAGGAGGCCGAGGCGATCAAACGCGGCGCGGGGACGGACATCAAAGACGCCGACGACGTCATCACCGAAGTCGACGAGGAGACGACGATGTCCGGTTCCGAAGCCGTCGGGGACGGCACGGTCCCACCGGAGGACAGCGACGACGAGTCCGAGGAGGCAGAGCCGGCTGTCGAAAAGGAACGGGAGTAATCTCCGACGGCCCGCCGGAGCGACGCAGCGGCCCGCCGGCAGGGTCAACCCGAACGAAGCGCTTTTGACTGGTTCACGCCCTACGGGTACCCACTGAATGTCGGGTCAACGTATCGACGAGGACAAGCGGGCGACGCTCCGACGCTTTGCGGCGTTCGGAGCGGCCTCGCCGCTCGTCGGGCTCGGTGCCAGCGAGGGCGCCGACGCCGAATCCGACACCACGAGCGACGCGCGCGACGCCATCGTCGGGTACGTTGCATCGACGCCGGGCGCGCACTTCTCGAAGATCCGTGACGATCTCGGGCTCGGCACCGGCGAGACCCAACACCATCTCCGGACGCTTCTGGACGACGAGGTGCTCGTCTACCGGCGCGACGGCGATTACAAGCGCTTTTTCCCGGCCGATCGGTTCTCGGCGTTCGAGCAGGTCGCGCTGGGCTATCTCCGCCGCCGGACGCCCCGGGGAATGCTCGTCGAACTCCTCCGGACTCCAGGCGCCAGCGGCTCGGCGCTCGCCGATCGGCTCGACGTCTCGCGGGCGACTATCAGCGGCTACGCGCGCGAACTCGACGAGGCGGGCGTGCTCTCACGAGAGGGCGCCTACGCCGTGGAACGCCCGGAAACGCTCCTGACGCTCGTCGTCAGATACGCGGACTCGTTCGGCCCGGACGCGGCAGCCCTGGCCGACGACGCCGACTCGCTGCTCGAATACGATCCGTAGCGGTCGAGAGTTCGGAAACACGCCGACTCGGCCACCCGCCCGACTGTACTCAGTGCCCTTCGAGAACCTCAGCCCTGCGTTTCCGTCCCGGTTCCGACGCTCTCCTCGACGTCAGCGGTCGACACGAGCGCCCTCACGGATTCTGCGTTGACTAGACTCAGGAGGGCGGCCGGCTCACCCGAGACGATGACGGCGCCGAACGATCGGTACTCCTCGTCGACATCCGCGCCCGACGTCTCCGCGACGGCGCCGGTGAGAGCGTCGATCGCCTCGTTCAGGTACTCCTCGCGGATCTCGGCGAACTCCTCTTGGGCCTCCTCCTGGGTGATGTTCCCGTTCTGGAGTTCCTCCTGGAGTGCGACCTGTTCCTCCTGCAGTGCTTTCTGGTCGACGTTCGCGATGGCGGCGACGCTTCCGACGCTCGCGTCGTCGCCGTCGTTCTGTGCGGCAGTGCCGCTCTCGCCGCCGAGGTCGAGTTGGTCCGTACAGCCCGCCAGCAGCATCCCGCCGCCGACGCTAATGCCTTCCAGAAACCGTCGCCGTTTCGGGGTCGTCTCGTCCATTAACGCTGCAAAATTGCCGCTCCGAACGGATAAGACTGTGTTTTGCGTCCGATCGGACCGCTCAGCGTGTTACTTTCCACGTCGTTCCCGAGGAATAGCCCCACTTCTCGACGGTGATGTCGACGTTGCCGTCGATGATCGCACGCATATTGGCGCCGACCTCCTTGGCGGAGAGTTCCAGATGCTCGGCGATGAGCCGTGATTTGAAGTACGTCCGCTCGTCGACGTTGGCACGGAGGTACTGGAGGATCCGGCGCTGCTTCTCGGTGAGATCCGTCGTGGGTGGCGTCGCGGCGGTCGTGCTCATACCTCCCTCTACAGACTGCCGCCGTATGAGGGGTTTGGTACACGAGGTTAACACCGCGCTGTCGTGCGATTCTTGCCGCGAGAGCAGCCCGACCGGCCTCGTAGGCCCCGCCGCTGGGTACGGTCACCTAACTCGTTGAGATTCCGGGGGCAGTAGCCACGCGAAGGCAGAAAGTTGATACCGCCGCCACGGCCATCGTCGGGTAATGGACGGTCGCCGGGAGGACACGGAACCCGACTCGACGCGCGGCGGTAGCGCCGCCGAGGCCGACGTCGAAGTGAGCGTCGTCCTCCCGGCCTACAACGAAGCGGAGACGATCGAAGAGACGGTGGAGACGACGCTCCGGACGCTCGCCGCGTTTCTCCCGGCCGGCACGTTCGAGGTCATCGTCGCCGAAGACGGCTGTGAGGACCGGACGCCTGAGATCGCCGACCGGCTCGCAGCCGCCGACGAGCGGATCCGACACGTCCACAGCGACGAGCGACTGGGGCGTGGCGGGGCGCTGGAACGCGCCTTCGCGGCCGCCGAGGGCGAGACGCTCGTCTACTTCGACACGGATCTCGCGACCGATATGCGGCATCTCGAAGAGCTCGTCGACCGCGTTCGCTCCGGCGCCGCGGATGTGGCGACCGGATCCCGGTGGCTCCCCGGCAACCGGGCCGACCGGCCGGCGAAACGCGGCGTTCCGAGTCGCGTGTACAACGGACTCGTTCGGGCCGTCCTCCGCTCGGATCTCAGAGACCACCAGTGCGGCTTCAAGGCGTTCAGCCGGGACGCGTTCGAGGATCTCCGGACTGACGTCGAGGACGACCACTGGTTCTGGGACACGGAGATGCTCGTGCGTGCCCAGCGGGCCGGTTACGAGGTCGCGGAGTTCCCCGTCGAGTGGACGCCGAAGGGCGATACGAAGGTCGACCTCGTCCGCGACGTCCTGGGGATGGGCAGCCAGATTCTCCGGACGTTCTGGCAGCTTTCGGTCCGGCCGCGGCTCTCGCGACGTGTCAGCATCGGCGCCGGCGCGGTGCTGGCGGTGCTTGCTCTCGCCTTGATGACACAGTATATCGATTTCGGCACGGTGTTCGCCGAGATGCGCGAGGCCGATCCCCTCCTGGTCGGAATCGCCACCTTCGTGTACGTGCTGTCGTGGCCGTTGCGCGGTCAGCGCTACCGTGACATCCTCGCGGAACTCGGGTTCCACGAGAAACTCGGCTTCCTCACTGGCGCAGTGTTCATCAGCCAGACCGGAAACCTGGTCTTCCCCGCCCGCGCGGGCGATCTGATCCGGGCCTACGTGGTGAAGGCCAGACGCGGCATCCCGTATCCGACCGGGTTCGCGTCGCTCGCGGCCGAGCGGGTGTTCGACCTGCTCACCATCGCCTCGATGGCCGGCGTCGTCCTCATCGGCTACACGGCCACGGGACAGACTGCCGAACTCGCCCGGACCGTCGTCGGGGCGGAGGGTGCCGGCCGCGTGGCTGTCCTCGTCGCGACGGCCGTGGGGCTCGCCGCCGTCGCGGCCGTCGTCGTCATCGCGCTCTCGGCGCGGAGCGACCGCGACTACGTCACCGCGCTCGTGTACCGGGTAAGCACCGACTCTTATGCCGACTTCGTCGCGGGCGTCATCAGCCGGTTCGTCAGCGACCTCCAGGCAGTCGCCGGCACCCGGGGCGGCTTCGCTCGCGTCGGCGTGACGAGCGTCGCGATCTGGACGCTCGACGTCGTGACCGCGCTCCTGGTGCTGGCGGCCTTTTCACCCGGTCTCCCGTTCGTCGAACTCGTGGCGGTCTCCTTCTTCGCGGTGAGCGTCGGCAACCTCGCGAAAGTGCTCCCGCTCTCGCCCGGCGGCGTCGGCCTCTACGAGGGCGCGTTCACGCTGCTCGTGGTCGGTTTGACGCCGCTTGGTGCCGAACTCGCCCTCGGCGCAGCCGTGCTCGACCACGCCGTGAAGAACTTGGTCACAGTCATCGGCGGCTACGGCTCGATGCTCGCGCTCAACGTCTCGCTGACGACAGCCGTCGAGGAGACCCGCGAGGTTCGCGAGGCGGGGGACGAGGCGCCAGAACTCGACTGATCGGGTTGCCGGGAGAGAACGTCCGGTCTCCGGCTCAGTAGAGGTCGCTCAGGAACGGCGACGCTGCGGCTGCCACGGCCGCCGCCAGCGCATCCGTCCGCGTCAACTGGCCCGCTGTGAACGCGCCCGCGGCACCCTGTTTCTTCGCGACGTCGGATTCCCCGAGCACGTCGTCCATCACCGGTCCCAGTTCCTCGCCATCGCGGACTCGCTCGCCGATCGAGGCGGGCAGCGGCAGGCTCGGTCCGGAGCCGACGCCCCATCGGTCGCCGTCGGTGACCGCGGCCCACATCACGAGGTGAAGCGCGTCGGCGTCGGTCTCGCGGTCGACCGCGTCGTCCGCTCCGGCCCCGACCCCAGCGACGCCCCCCTCGATGCCGACGCCGAGGTCGGAGGCGGCAGCGTCGGTGTCTGTCCCTCCCACGTCGGCGTCCAGCGCCGCTTCCGCTCGGTTTCTCGCGCCCGCTCGCGTCTCGCTGTGGCCGATCGGCTGTTCACTCACGCCGGACGGAACCGGCGCTGAAACGACCGTCGCGTCCGGGAACACGCGGACCGTCGCGTCGCGTTTCACCGGGTTCCCGCTGCCGACTGCGATTCGCATACCCGCGTGTGGACGGTCCCAGGCGTTACGTGTGTCGCTTCTGGCCGGCGATCTGCCGTGTGAGAATCGTAGCGAACAGTCGACACACTGGCAGATCCCGCGTCGACGTGCCGAGCAACCGCTTCCCGACGCGGGTCAATTTCTACGGCATACGCCCGCTGGCCTCGGCTTCGTATATAAACGTCCGCTCGATCCCGGGAGACCGGTTCCGGGGGCTCACTCGCTCTCGCCGTGTAGCAGGCCCGCGAGCGTCTCGATCCCCTCGACGAGCGCTGGACTCGGCTGGTTCAGGAGGTCGTCGTCGAGCACGTGGACGGCGCTGTCGACGTCCCAGCCGCGGTCGGCGAGGAGGCTCGGATCGGCGCGGTCGCCGTGTCCGCAGTGGTGGATGACGACGTGGTCGGGATCGACGCCTTCGACCCGCTCGCGGGACACTTCCTGGGACCGGTCACCGGGATCGCAGAACGGGTATCGGCCCCCGGCTGTTTCCACCGCCTCGGGGACCCAGTTTCCGGCGGCCATCGGCGGATCGCCCCACTCCTCGCAGTAGACGACCGGGCGCGGCTCGTCCGCAGTGGGTTCGTCCGGTGTGACCCGCGCTTCGACCGAATCGAGCCGCTCGCGACAGTCCTCGGCCAACTGCTCGCCTGCGTCTGGCCGACCGACTGCACGGCCGAGTGTCCCAAAGGAGTCGACGACCGCATCGAGGGAGTCGGGTTCGACGTGGCAGACGTCGTAGCCGCGCTCGCGGAGTTCGGCGGCAATCTCCGCCTGCAACCCGTCGGCCGTGCAGACGAGGTCGGGAGCGAGTTCGGCCAGACGGTCGTACTCCGGGTTCAGCCAGCCGCCGACGACCGGACGGTCGAGCCCACAGTGGGTTGTGACGCCGACGATCAGGTCGCCGGCACCCATCGCTGACAGCGTCGCAGTCGCACTCGGGGCCAGGGAGACAACGCGTCCGATCTCTCGTTCGCCGGCGCCGGACGGTTCCATACCCGCCACTCGAACGGCGACGACAAGTGCGTTGCGGGCTGGCGGACGCGAGCCGCCGTAACCCCTATATAAACTATCACGGTCGTTGTCGATGGACCGCTCGATCGGGGGCTGTGCGCGCGTTTCGGGCGACCGATTCCGAACGCTTTTTATATTCTCCGTCGGTGGAGTTGGTACGGACCGCTCCGGGCCTCTCACATCCGTATCCCTGGCACGGGGCATTCGTCGTATACCGATGAGCGAGAAGAGTACCTACACTCGCGTGAACGCGAGCACGAGAGACGAGTCGCGAACGAACGACGGCCGAGGCGGCGATTCGGCCGGTCAGCGCTGGGTTCGGCCCGGAGAAGAGGAAGAAGAGAGCGAAACCGAGAGCGAAACCGAGGAGCTTCGGTGTCCGGAGTGTGGCGGCAACGTCGTCGCGGACGACGAGCACGGCGAAACCGTCTGTGACGACTGCGGACTGGTCATCACCGAGGACTCCGTCGACCGCGGCCCCGAATGGCGCGCGTTCGACTCCAAAGAAAAGGACCAGAAGTCCCGCGTCGGCGCGCCGACGACGAACACGATGCACGACAAGGGGCTGTCGACGAACATCGACTGGCGCGACCGCGACGCCTACGGCAACTCCCTGTCGTCGAACCAGCGCCAGAAGATGCAACGGCTCCGGAAGTGGAACGAGCGGTTCCGCACCCGCGACTCGAAAGAGCGGAACCTCAAGCAGGCCCTCGGCGAGATCGACCGGATGGCCTCCGCGCTCGGCCTCCCCGAGAACGTCCGCGAGACGGCGTCGGTCATCTACCGCCGCGCGCTCGACGAGGACCTCCTGCCCGGTCGCTCCATCGAGGGCGTCGCTACCTCGTGTGTCTACGCCGCAGCGCGGATGGCGGGCGTCCCCCGCTCGCTGGACGAGATCGCGGAGGTCTCCCGCGTCCCGAAGAGCGAGGTCGCACGGACCTACCGGTACATCGCCCGCGAGCTCTCGCTGGAGGTCAAGCCCGCGGATCCCGAACAGTACGTCCCGCGCTTCGCCTCGGAACTCGGCCTCTCCGACGAGGCCAAGATGCGCGCCCGACAGCTGCTGAAGAACGCCAAGGAAAAGGGCGTCCACTCGGGGAAGTCGCCGGTCGGCCTCGCGGCCGCCGCGGTGTACGCCGCTGCGCTTCTCACCAACGAGAAGACCACGCAGGCGGCCGTCAGCGAAGTCGCGGACATCTCCGAGGTCACGATCCGCAACCGCTACCACGAACTGCTGGAAGCCGAGGAGAGCATCGGAATCGCCTAAAGACGCCGATTTCGCCGCGCTGCTACGGTGACGCGATCGTCACGCTTTTTCCGGACGTTTAAGAGTCGTGACGGTGTCGACTACTGACGTGACCGGAACTCGTCGCCGCGCGCTGATCGCGACGCTCGTTGCTGTCCTCGGTGCCAGCCTCGGCATCGCCGGGGCCGGACACCTGTATCTCCGGCGGTGGCGGCGGGCCGCCGCCTGGTTCACGTTCGTCGTGGGCGCGATGCTCGTGTTGCTCTCGGTCTTCGCCGACCCGGCGATCTTGAGCCTCTCGGATCCTGGCGCGCTCGCGGCGCTGGAACCGTCCGACCTCCCTGCTACCGTCACCGTGCCGCTCTTCGGCCTGTTGCTGCTCAGCGCGTTCGACGCCTATCGACTGGCCGCCGTCGGCCCGCGGACGACTGACGAGCCGCAGTGTCCGAACTGCGGCGGCGAACTCGACACCGAGATCGACTTCTGTCCGTGGTGTACCGTCGAGTTGGAGTGGGAAGACCCCCAGCCCGAAAACTGATACCGAGTACTCTCACTTTTTTCCCGCCAAGGCTACCCCCGTTGGCGGCGCTCGGTGGGCAGAGACGAGAGAATTAATCTGAGCCCTACTTCTCGATGATGCTCTCTTCGACGGCCTCGCCGAAGTGCCGCGCGGTCTGCTCGTAGTATAGCCGGATCTCGTCGCCCTCCGCCAGATCAGTGACGGCCGTCCGGCCCTCGCGAGTGTGGACCTTGATCGTCTCGGCGTTCTGCAGCAGGGTCTCGACGCGGTCGCCGTCGACCTCGGCCTCGATCCGGAACATCGGGCGCTTCTCGATCTTCACGCGGCCGACGACCGCTTCCCGGGTCTTGCCGTCGCTGTCGACGACCTGCACCTCGTCGCCGCTCTTGAGCTCCGAGAGGTACTTCGTGCCGCCGTCGGGCGTCCGGACGTAGGCGTGGACAGCCCCGGCGTTGACCCGGAACGGCCGGGAGGCGACGTACGGCGATTCGGCGGTCTCGGCGTGGACGAAGAAGAGGCCGCGGCTCATACTGCCGACGAGCATCCCCTCGTCGTGGTCCATCAGGTTCCCCGTGTCGACGCAGACGCGGTCGGCCATCCCGGTGCGTTCGACGGCCGTCACGGTCGCCCACTGGAGGTCCAGCGTCTCCCGTTCGGCCTCGTCGCGGATCTCGACGGTCCGTCTGATCTCGTCGGGGTCGTCCGAGTCCAAGAGCACGCCGTCGGCGCCGAGTTCCAGCGTCTCGAAGGCGGTCTTCGCTTCCTCGGCCGTCGTCACGCCGGCGATCAGGTCGGTCTCCTCGCCGATCCGCGCGATGAGGTTCTCCAGCGGGATGATCGTCCAGTCCTCGCCGACGACGATGGTGTACTCGGCCTCGCCGGCGGCCTCCTCGGCGAACGCTTCGTACTCCTCGGAGAAGATCCGGACGTAGGCGCCCTGTGCGCGCTCGTCCTCCCGGCGGAGGGTCGTGAGATCCGCAGAGCCGGAGAAGTCACCGGGGAGGTCGACCGTGCCGTCGCCCTCGCCGTTCTTGCCGACGACGTACGCGTCGGGCTCCCCGCCGAACTCGTCGTCGTAGACGTCCGTGTCCGCCTCGCCGTCGTCGTCGCTCACGTCGTCGATGAGGCTCGTCTCGGCGTTCGTGCGGAACGCGGCCACCGAGACGTCCCCCAACGACTGCACGCGGTCGACGTCGCCCTCGTCGACGAGCACCCAGTCGACCCCGGCTTCCAGTCCCGCGGTGATCCGCCGTTTCCGTGTCTCCCAGTCGCCGACTGTATCGTCGGCTTTGAGCCAGACGCTTCGTGTCATCGTTGTCGGTCCAACTCGGCCGGCGCGCTTGAACGTGGCGACTCTGGGGAGGTTTGCCGCGGGGGTCCTACCCGTCGTCGATCGGCGGGACCGACTCGACGGCCGAGACGGGGCGTGGCTCCGCCGGGTTCGCGTCTCCCGCCCGCAACCGACGGTGATACCAGACGACGTCGTGCCACTCGCCGAGTTTGAACCCGGCGGCGGGGAACCGACCGACCCGCTCGAACCCGTGTCGCTCGTGGAACTGTTCGCTCTCCGGGTTCGGCATCCCGAGCGCTGCGTAGGCCGAACAGTAGCCCTGTCGGCGGAGCGTCCCGAGCAGGCGGTCGTAGAGTGCCGTCCCGACGCCCGCGCGGTGACGCTCCGGATCGACGTAGATCGACGTCTCGACCGCCCAGCGGTACGCCGGGCGTTCGCGGAGTTGGCTGCCGAATGCGTAGCCGACGACGGTGCCGCCGGACTCGTCCGCTTTGCCGCCATCGGTCTCCCCCTCGACCGCGACGTACCACGGATACTCGTCGTGCTCGCGCTTCTCGCGGATGTCGGCCTCGACGGTCGCGACCGACGGAACCTCGGTGCGGAACGTCGCGGGCGACTCCCGAACGAAGGGCGCGTAGATGTCGCGGACGGCCTCGGCGTCGGCCGGGCGGGCGGCCCGGAGGGGCACCTCCGTCTCGGGGCCGGAGTCCGAGTCGGGGTTCGGTGGCTCGCTCATACACGCGGCTCCGCCTCGCTGCCTAACCGATCTTGCGGTCGCGGCGGGGCGGACCGCGCGCGACGATCACCGCCGCCGACCGCGGAGAGTGAGCGTTTTACCGCTCGGCCGTCTGTGTCCGTGTATGACCGATCCGGCCGACCTCGCTGTCACCATCGTCGACGGGTACGTCGACGAGCCGGCACATTTCGGCGTGCCGCCGTACCTCTCCACGTACCCCCGATTCACGGCCGGTGCCCTCGTCGACGCGGGCGTCCCCGAGTCGAATATCACCTACCACACCATCGACGAACTCCGCGAGGAGCGGCGCAAGTGGGCCGACGTCGCCGACGCGGACCTGTTCGTCTATCTGGGGGGGATGACCGTCCCCGGCAGTTACGTCGGCGGGACGCCCGCAGAGCCCGACGAAGTGCGTGAACTCGCGTGGGTCGCGGAGGGCGTCTCCGTGATGGGCGGGCCGATCCGCTTCGGCGTCGGGGAGGAGAACGCCGGCGCCCAGGAGATGCGGCGGCAGGACCTCGATTACGACTTCCTCGCGATGGGCGACGTCGAGGCCGCGGCCTACGACCTCGTCGACAGCGGGCTGGAAGGTTTCGAGAACCGCTACCGCGACAACGACGAACTCGACCGCTGGGCCGCGAAGGGCGCGTTCGTCGTCGAGCAGCACCCGAACCACCCCGACTACCTCATCTGTGAACTGGAGACCTCCCGCGGCTGTGCCTACCGGTGTTCGTTCTGCACGGAGCCGATGTACGGCGATCCGTCGTTCCGCTCGCCGCCGTCGGTCGTCGGCGAAGTCGAGAGTCTGTACGACCGCGGCGTGCGACACTTCCGGATCGGCCGCCAGGCCGACATCCTCGCGTACGGCGGCGACGGCGAGGCGCCGAACCCCGACGCGCTCCGGGAACTCTACGGCGGCATCCGCGAGGTCGCGCCCGACCTCGGGACGCTGCACCTGGACAATATGAACCCGATCACGGTCGTGAAGTGGCCCGAGAAGGCCCGCGAGGGGATCCGGATCATCGCCGAGCACAACACTCCCGGCGACACCGCGGCGTTCGGCCTGGAGTCGGCCGATCCGGTCGTCCAGGAGGAGAACCACCTGAACGTCACCGCCGACGAGTGCTTCGAGGCGGTGAAGATCGTCAACGAGGAGGCGGGATGGCGCCCCGGCGACGATCGCGACGACGCGCCGACACACGGCGACGCCGCCGCGAACCGACTGCCGAAACTCCTCCCCGGCATCAACCTCCTCCACGGGCTGAAAGGCGAACGGGCGGAGACGTTCGAGCACAACAAGGCCTTCCTCCAGCGTATCTACGACGCCGGGCTGATGGTCCGCCGGATCAACATCCGGCAGGTGATGGCCTTCGAGGGTACCGAGATGGCAGACGAGGGCGCCGCCATCGCGACGGAGCACAAAAAACGGTTCAAGCGGTACAAACGCGAGGTCCGCGAGGAGATCGACCAGCCGATGTTGCGACGGCTCGCACCGGTCGGGACGGTCCTGCCGGACGTCCACCTGGAGTACCGAAAGGACGGGCGGACGTTCGGCCGACAGCTCGGGACCTATCCCCTCCTGGTCGGGATCCCGGGCGAACGCGACCTCGGGCAGACGATCGACGTCGCGGTCGTCGACCACGGCTACCGTTCGGTCACCGCGGTCCCGCACCCGCTCGACCCGAACGCGGCCACGATGGACGAACTCACCGCGATCCCCGGCATCGGCGACCGGACGGCCGGCGACATCGTCGTGAACCGTCCCTACGACTCGCCGGCGGCGGTCCCGAGCCCCGAGATCGACTTCGGCACCTTCACCGGCGGCTACCCGGGCGACGAACGGCCGAGCGCGGAATGACGGCGGACGGAAGACGGAGGGCCTCGACGGGTCGAGTGTAGACTGACGACGACACGGGCGCGGAGGGCGGACGACGGCTGGTGGGCGGGAACCCGCTTACAGTTCCTCTTCGATCACTTCGCCGACTGCGAAGTTGGACTTGACCTCGGTGACTTCGATCTTCACCCGGTCGCCAACTTCCGTGTCGGGGACGATGATGACGTAGCCACGTTCGACGCGGGCGATCCCGTCGCCTTGCTTGCCGATGTCCTCGATCTCGACGTAGCGCAGTTCGCCGGGTTCGACCGGTGGCTGCGGCTCCGAGGTGGGCCGATCCGACTCCGTCGAATCGCTTTCGGAGTCGACTGTTCGGGAGATGAGAGCCACGCGGTACGTTTCGCCGGGGTCGATCGAACCGGTCTCGACCTCACGTTTCGGTACTTCGACGACGTACCGGTCCTCTTCGGAACGAACGTCCGCGTTGAACAGACACAGGAGTTTATCTGAGATTTCCACCGTGTAGACCTCCGGTGGTACGTCGAGTCGGATCGTTAAAGTAGTACCGCCCGGACGCCGCCGCGGCGGGCCGGTTCCGGCCGGTGGAGGGACGGTCGCTGCCCCGATAGCCCGCGACGATCACCCGAAGTCCCCGAACGTCGTCTGGAGGCCCGCGGCCATCGTCGACTTCCTGCGGAGCGTCGGGAGCGAGACCGGGAGGTGCTCGGCGACCCCGCGGAGGGCGCCGCCGAAGGTTTCGGCGGTCGCGCGCTCGTCGTCGAAGGCGTCGCGGACGGCCTCCCGTAACTGCCAGACGCCCACCGGCCCCCAGTAGTCCTCCGAGACGTGTCGGAGGACGAGCGCCTTCGCCTGCCGCCCCCGGTCGTCGAGGTGTTCCAGGACGCCGAGGCGCGCGGCGTGGTACGCGCCGGCCGTCTCCGCGACGTAGCCCGTCCGCCCCTCCTGTCCCTCCCAGTCGGCGGCGAGATACATCCCCGCCTCGGGGTCGGGGTTCCAGACGCTCCCCGGCGCCTTCATCTCGACGAGTTCGTACTCCCACTCGCCGGGTGCGAGGATCACCCAGAAGGCGTTGCCGAGGAACTCGTTGCGGTGGACCTCCACGCGGTCGATCCCGGGGTTCGTCCGGATCCGCCCCCGGAGGTACTGGCCGACGGTGTCGTCGACGGCGGTGATCGACCACCGCGTGGGGACCAGTCGCCGCTGGTCGGTCTGCCCGAGCGCGCCCGCCGAGAGGATCGTGTTGACCTCGTAGACGTCGAAGCCGCGGCGGTAGAGGTAGTTGATCGCACCCTCAGCGTTCCAGTCGTCGTCCTCCAGGGTCTTCTTGACCGGTCGCGGGACGTGGGGGTTCTCGGCGAGTTCCGCAGAGCGGGCGCGGGCACGGGGCCCGACGGGCGTGGCCACGTCCTCGACGCCGACGTCGAGGTCGACCTCCGGGCGCTCGTCGAGGCCGATCTCGACCGTCACGGGCCGGTCCGCGATCGCCACCTCCCGCTGGGTGCCGAGGAAGCCGTCCCAGGAGTCGGCGACGTTCGTGACCTCCTGTGCGGTGTTGGAGTTCAGAAGCGACGTCCGCCGGGCGAAGACGTCGGAGATGGAGACCCCCTCGTCGTACCACGCGCCCGAGGTCTCGAAGCGTTCGGCGTCCTCGTCGTGGCCGACCGGCGAGAGCAGTCCCGTCGAGACCCGCGGGTAGTTCGACGTGCCGACGAATATCGACGGCGAGACGCCGCCGTACAGGGAGTCGCCCTGGATCGTCTCCTCGAAGCGGTCCTGGAACGTCTCCAGGTGATCGAGGATGTCGTAGGACTTGTCCGCAGCGAGTCGCCGACGCTCCGCGCGCTCGTTGCGTTCGAGGTCGACGTACTCGTCCAGTTTCATTACTCCCAGTTGGGGCGCGAACCGATATGAACGTTCGGCGTTCGTCGCTCTCCAGCGACGCCTCCGGTGGGGAACGTCCCCCTCAGCTGTGGATGCCCATCGCTTCGATCTGCTCCTGGTAGCGGTTGCGGATGGTGACCTCGGTCACCTGTGCGACGTCGGCGACCTCGCGTTGGGTCTTCTTCTCGTTACACAGAAGCGACGCCGCGTAGATCGCCGCCGCGGCGAAGCCCGTCGGCGACTTCCCGGAGAGCAGTCCCTTCTCGGCCGTCGTCTCGATGATCTCGTCGGCCTTCGACTGGACCTCCTTCGAGAGGTCGAGTTCCGAGCAGAACCGCGGGACGTACTTCTTCGGGTCGACGGGCCGCATCTCCAGGCCCAACTCCTGTGAGATGTAGCGGTACGTGCGTCCGATCTCCTTGCGTTCGACGCGGGAGACCTCGGAAATCTCTTCGAGCGAGCGGGGGATGCCCTCCTTTCGACAGGCGGCATAGAGTGCGGAGGTGGCGACACCCTCGATGGAGCGCCCGCGGATCAGATCCTCGTTGAGCGCCCGCCGGTAGATGACGGAGGCGACCTCCCGAACCGAGCGGGGGACCCCGAGCGCCGAGGCCATCCGATCGATTTCCGACAGGGCGAACTGCAGATTACGCTCGCCCGCGTCCTTCGTGCGGATGCGCTCCTGCCACTTCCGCAGTCGGTGCATCTGCGAACGCTTCTCCGAGGAGAGCGATCGCCCGTAGGCGTCTTTGTCCTTCCAGTCGATCGTCGTCGTCAGCCCCTTGTCGTGCATCGTCTGCGTCGTCGGCGCGCCGACGCGGGACTTCTCCTGTCGCTCGGAGTGGTTGAACGCCCGCCACTCCGGCCCCGGGTCGATCTGTTCTTCCTCGACGACGATCCCGGTTGGCTCGTGGATGAGTTCCCCGTCTCCCGTCCGGACGAGGTCTTCCTCGTCCATGTCCTCGATGTCGATGTCGTCTTCAGCTTCGTCCGCCTCCTCCTCGCGTTCTCCCTGCCATCGCGTCCGGTCGACGTCCTGTTCCCGCTGGCGGGTGGGCCGTGTCATCGCATTTTTATATTCGCTATCTCGACAAACTTAAACCCTCGTTCCAGCCGGGTGATAGTGTTTGGTTAGGAGCATTGAGCCAGGCAGTAAATGCTTGGAGCCAATTTTTGGCAGTTTGTGGCCCACCGTGGCTGAAACAGTTCGAGAACGAGGGAGTTCGGCGTTTAACTTCTCGAAAAATCCGTTCGATGGCGTTCCGATTTCCATCGCGTTCAGTTTGACATCGGAGGCTTGCTCTGGCCAGCGCAGTTTGGAGGTGTTGAGCGCTATCAACCAGAAACACGGCGGATTCGACGTCGTGTTTCTGACGAAGTTCTCGCAGGAAGATTTCATTTAACGCGGTCGTTGTCGTCGAAAACAGCCTGAGATGCAGCAAATTGGTTGCCTCGGGATCAGCCGCGGCGTACAGCCAGAATTGCTGATCGTTGATTCGAATCACGGTCTCGTCGAGCGCAACGTGATTCGGGCTTCGACCCTCTGTGGGCTATAGGTCGGCCTTTTGGACCCACTCGTGGATTGCCTTACGTGACGCTCGACACTCACTTCTTCGAGGATAGAGACGGTATTCGACGGCGCCACCCTCCGCTATAGTAGCGTTTGCAAGTCTTCTCTCACAGGATCGCACGACAGCGTGCGATCAGATGAGTAATCAGTTGCAAACGCTACTATAACTGCAGTTGAATACTGAGCTTCATCGCACGCTCGGGTGTCCGCTGTCGGTCCACTAAATCCAGTCAGTGAACCCTCTGATACGGGCGATTTCTGGAATAGAGCACCAAGAAATCATCTCGCCTCTCTCTTCATCCGTAACTAAACACGACCGATGTATGCTATGCTTAACTAAACACGACCGGTGTATGACATGCTTAACTAAACACGACCAGGTAGGCAAACCAAATTATGAAAGGAGACAATACAAACAAGCTCCGTGCGGTATTTCTCGCGGTGCTTATGACAGTCAGCGTCTTCGCTGGCACCGTGGCGTTCGCGGGAAGTGCTGCTGCGCAAGAATATGCTGGCGGTGCTGTTGAGTATCAGAACAGCTCCGGCAGTTGGATTATCGAAGTCCCGCTTGAAAGCGGGTCGATCCCGAGCCCTAGCGCTACGAAGAGTAACATTACTCTGCTAAACGACGGTAATTCCGCCAATTCAGCGGTCAATAATATCCGTACTGAAGCCGGGGGATCGAGAGTCATTCTGAACTTGAACGGTGAATACGCGTCCGAAGATCTTGAAGTCGAATTCGGCGACTCGTTCGTTGATTCGCTTCGAGGGACGTACTCGGTCGCGTTCGCCGGAACGACGTACACACACAGCGGTAATGGCGGTCTCGGCGGAGACAAGAGCGTGCTCCCAGGCGAGAAAATCGCTGTCGTCGGCGCACCCGGTGAGGTCCGACTTGATGGCGCTGACGATAGCAATAGCGACTACTTCCAGACTTTCTCGAACGGCACCAACAGCCAGGTCTTCTACATCAACACAGACGATCTGTCTGGCGATTACGAGTATGACCTCAGTGGTGACATCATCACCGTCCGCGACCTCGGCCTGAGTGTCAGTGTCGACGAAACGACCGTGACTAACGAGGCAGGTAATACTATTGAAGGGACAGTCACTGCCGTAGACGCGAGTCGTTCCATTACCGTCGAATTACTTGATAACGGGGGCAACACGGTTGCGACCGACCAAGGCCAGTTCGATGGCCAAGGCGAGTACGACTTCTCGTTCTCAGCCGACCGTGAGCCGGGTAGTTACACCGTCGAAGTGACGGACGACGATACCCAAGATGAGGTCGAATCCTCGACAATTACTGTCACCGACGCTCAGGCCGCTGCCGCCAGTTTTGCCACCTCGACAGTTAGCGATCAGCGTGGTGACATCGTTTCGATCACCGTCCAGATGGAGGGTACGGACCACGCCTCGATTACAGTCGGTGCTCCGGATCAAGGCGTCTTAGCAAATGTGACTCTTCAAGACGGGAACGATGACGGTCAGGCGACTGTATACCTCAACACATACGAACTCGGTCCGCCTGCCGGGAGCGGAACGAACCCGTTCGATGTTGACGATGACAGCGATGACAGTATCGAGCACTGGACGGTTACCAGTCACACGTCGAACCTGATCGACGCTGGCGAGTACGACCTCGAAGTCAGAGCTGGTGACCAGACGTACGGAGAGAACTCCGATAGCGTCGCAGTCCTCGCGCTTGAGGAGCGGAGCACTCAGAGCATCAAGATGTGGACTGGTGCCGCTTCGCTTAGTCCGACCGACCTCAGTGAGGTAAACGAGGCTCTTGGGAATAACGAAATAACTCAATCATCTCAAATTGCCGTGGGCGACTACGCAGTACACCAACTCAAGGCTACAGGCTTAGAGGGTCTGCTTGAAGCCCGCGCCAACGAGGATGTCACCAGTCAGTTTGCGACTGCTGTCAGTAGCGGCCCGCTCGACTTGACTATCGAAGAAGCAAACCAGGATGCGTCTGCGCTCGATCTTGACCTCAGTGGCTCCGATGCGAACGTGAGAGTCATCGCTGACGGCGCGGACGATACTTATTACATCATCGTCGATACCAGCGCGATCAACTTCGAGCCGAGTTCGCCGCGCGGCGCTGAGGCGCTCCCGAAGGACGAAGACACGGCGCTGGAGACGAACTTCACCGTCTTACAGGATGATGCTGGGTTCGACTTCACGCCTGATGCCGAATACGACGACGATGAGAACTCCGAGACGCTTGTCACCTACACAGCCGCGGAGCCCGATATCTCCGTTGACGAGCCGTACAACGTCTCGCAGGCCTCCGGCCAGACGATCCGCGGTGATACGAATATCGCTCCTGGTACGGAAATGAACGTTCGAATCCGTTCTAAGAGCAGTACGAGCCCGAGTTTCCTGAAAACGGCGTCACCAACCGTCCAGCCGGACGGTACGTTCAAGGCGACGGTCGACTTCAGCAGCCAGAACGTCGGCGACGAATACGATATCAACGTTGATGCTCCCATCCACTCCGGTGATGTGACCGAATCCGGCACCGTCGTCCAATCGATGATGACGCCAACCACGGGCGATATGACGGATACGACGACGGCGACGCCCGAACCGGACACAGCAACGCCGACGCCAGATACGATGACTGAAGCGCCAAGCACGACGTCGACGACCGAGACCTCGACGCCGACCACCACGCCTGGCTTCGGTGTGGTCGTCGCGCTGACTGCGCTCATCGCCGCGGCCCTGCTCGCCATCCGGCGAGACTAACGGCCTGGTAAACATTACTCTCGTCTCTTCCCGCCGAGCGCCGTCGACGGGGGTGGCGCTCGGCGATAAAAAGTGAGAGTAACCACTATGAACCACCGGATCTGATCCGATTCTTCGCGGTCCTCTTTCATCACCACGAACTCAGTGAACTGCCTCGGGGTCAAGCCCCGAGGCTTCCCGTGGGTTAGTCGGACACTCCCACCTGACCATCGGCCTGATAGCCTCGGGCGATCGGGTGGGTCACGGTCGGGGCGTCCACAGCCCCCGATGCCTGCTGTCGCACCTTCCGAACTTGGGGAAGGCTGTTGAGAGCAGGCACATTCCAATCGAGTTTCTGCATCCCTTTCACGGCGATACTAACGCTTGCACCACGGTCACTGTGGTCTTGATGTTCACAGTCTTTACACTTGAACCGCTTCTTGTGACGGTTCGCTCTTTCCGTATGTCCGCACATCGGACACCGTTGAGTCGTGTACTCGGGATTAATCCACGCGGTCGGAATACCTTCAAACGACGCCTTGTACGACGTATAGAACTGAAGGGCACGGAACGGGAGGTGGTGCAAACGTCGGTTCATCCGCGTGCCGTAGTCGATACTGTCGCGCATCTCTTTGAGGTCTTCAAAGACGATACACGGCTTCTCGAACTGACGGCTCCACTCCACGATGTGTCGAGACATCTTGTGGAGTCGGTCACGGACAAACCGTTCCTCGCGCCCTTCCAGCACGTCGTGCATACTCGACTTCCCCCCGTTCTGGACGCGCTTTCGCATCGTGAAGTAGACACAGGTATGAGCCAGGAAGACGCCGAGGAGATTCTCACCGTTGACGAGTTGGCGGACGTCCTCACCGACGCGACGGACTCGACATCCACTTCTTCGAGGATAGAGACGGTATTCGAAAGCGACACTCCCCGCTAACTGCAGTTGAATACCGAGCTTCTTCGCACACTCGGGTGTCCGCTGTCGCTCCACAAAATCCACAACAATCCAGTCCGTGCACCCTCTGTGGCGGGCGATTTCTGGCATAGAGCACCAAGAAACCATCCCGCCTCACTCTTCGTCCGTAACTAAACACGACCAGCAGAGGGAAAATATCCGCACGGGCCGGAGACCGAACCCTTCTTTCGTCCGCTCACCATCCCTCCACTATGCCGAGTATCGAGTGTGACCCAGACGTCGCCCGCGACCGACTGGAAGCCGCGGGCGTGAACGTCGAGCCGGGAAACACCGACTACGAGCGGTGGCGGGCCGAACGCGGCGAGGCCACGGCCGTCGCCTACGACGATACGGTCGTGGTGCAGGGCTCGCGGCCGACGGATCTCCTGCCGATGCTTCGTGCCGACGAGGGCGGGCGGGCGCACGTCTACTTCGACGGCGCGAGCCGCGGCAATCCGGGTCCGGCAGCGATCGGGTGGGTGCTCGTCACGAGCGACGGCATCGTCGCCGAGGGCGGCGAGCGGATCGGCGAGACGACGAACAACCGCGCCGAGTACGAGGCGCTCGAACGCGCGCTCGCGGCCGCCCGCGACTACGGCTTCGACGAGGCCGACGTCCGCGGGGACTCCGAGTTGATCGTCCGGCAGATCCGCGGCGAGTACGACACGAACAACCCGGAACTGCGCGAGCGGCGCGTGCGGGTACTCGAACTCCTGGACGCCTTCGATCGATGGACGATCGAGCACGTACCGAGAGAGGTAAACGACCGCGCCGACTCACTGGCAAACGAGGCGCTCGACGATGGCTGAGGAACACGGCGGCGATTCAGAAGGGTCGGGACACGGCTCCGAACCGGCGGCGACGGCAGAGCGCGGGACGAACGCGGGAGACGGGAACGTCGTGGAGGACGCCGACGGGCGTGCGGCGGATGTCTCCGAAGAGCGTGCAGCAGACGTCCCCGAAGAGACCGTCTCGGAGGCCGAACGCCTGACACGGCTGGCCGATGAGGCCGCGGAGGCGGCCGCCGCGGAGGCGTATCGGGAACGGCGCGACGAACTCGTCGCAGACCACGACTACACCGCGCGCGTCCGCGAGGAGGACGACACGCTGGTGCTGCACCCCGACGAGTGGGTCGACGACGGCACGGTCCAGTTCGATCGTATCGAGGACACAGACCGGGCGGTCGAGATATCGTTGTCGGGACCGGACCAGAGTGCCGAGTGGGAGGCGGTCGAAGCGAGAAACGAGGCGATCATCGAGGCTGTGGAAGAAGCGTACGGCCCGGCGCACGCGGCGAACGTCCGCGCCTTTGCGGATTTTATGGGGAACCACTATCTGAAGTCCGTCGCCGACGCGACGGCGGACGAGAGAGAGGAGTTCCTCACGGAGTATTATCCACGGAACGTGTGGCCGTCAGCCGAACAGGAATCCATCGTCGCCGAGAGCGTCGACATCGTTGCCGACGTCGCCGACGACGTGCCCGGAACCTGATCGGCGGACGACCTAACGAGCTGTTACCGGTAGGATTCGACGAGGTCGACGACTTCGTCGGCGCGTTCGTCGTCGCTGACGAATCTCGCGAGCATCCAGTCGAACTGATCGATGAGGGCGTCGTGGCCCGCCTCGGTCAGTTCGTACTGGTTGGTCCGCTTGTCGAGTTCGCTCTTCTCGACGAGTCCCATCTCGACGAGGTCGTCGAGGTTGGGGTAGAGTCGACCGTGGTTCACTTCGGTCCCGTAGTACTCCTCGAGACGCCGTTTGATCGCGAGTCCGTACATCGGCTCCTCTGAGAGGATGACGAGGATGTTCTGTTGAAACGCGGTAAGGTCGCGTACCACGCTCACTTCGCCAGCAACTGCTTGTGCCTCTGACATACCTGGTAGGATGGTGCCGGGATATTTAACCTTTCTCACCGATATTCAGAAATGAAATTCTACCGCCAAGCGGCACTCTCACGGCTATTAGACGTCTTTTACGCAGTCTCAGGTCATCAATTCACCACCGAACGGTGACAGCTGTTCTTCTCTGAGGATTCCCCGGAGAATAGCGCGGGACTATCCAAAGAGAAACGGTGGCAGTCTCTTCCTGCCGGTCCAGTTGTCCCGAGAAATCCTTCGGGTCAGCGCCGATGCGAAAGGATTTTTTGCTCGTTCGGAAACAGACGAGGTATGACGAACCTCTGGGAAGAGATGGAGACGGGCCCGGACGCGCCGGACATCGTCTATGCGGTCATCGAGTGTCTGAAAGGCGAACGGAACAAATACGAGTACGACAAGGACGTCCCCGGCGTCGTGTTGGACCGCGTCCTGCACTCGAACGTGCATTACCCCTCCGACTACGGGTTCCTGCCGCAGACGTACTACGACGACGGCGACCCGTTCGACATCCTCGTGCTGGTCGAAGATCAGACGTTCCCGGGCTGTATCATCGAGGCGCGCCCGGTCGCGATGATGAAGATGGACGACGACGGCGAGAAAGACGACAAGGTCATCGCCGTCCCCGACGAGGACCCGCGCTACGACCACGTCCAGGACGTCGACGACCTCACCGACCAGCAGAAGGCCGAGATCTCGGAGTTCTTCGAGACCTACAAGAACCTCGAAGCGGGCAAGGAGACGGAGACGCTCGGGTGGGAAGACGCCGCCGCGGCGAAAGACGCCATCGAGCACGCGATGGATCTCTACGAGGAAGAGTTCGCGTAACCGTCTCGCGACGCGTGTTATTCGACTCCGGCTTATTTTTCCCAGTAATCACGGCTGCGTCGCGGGATACCTTATGCGTATGGGTAATTATTTGCGTGTGGACTGCCTACGTCTAACTGAGTATGGCCGCAAGCACCACTACGCACCTCGGCGTCGCGCATCCGACGGTCGTCCCCGAGAACTTCCGCCGGGCGGACGACGACGAGGTCACGGCCGAGGAGTCCGGGGAAGACGGGTCGACTCCGGAGTCGGCATCGCAGTGATCGAAGCGCGGCCGAACCCCCGTCGGGATTCGGGGACAGCCCGGCAAACACTGTTTTCCGGACCGCTGTGGACGGACGATCAAACGACACTTCCCCTGTCGGCCGGACGCGCGGAGGGAACCGCTTTTACTCCCGCCGTCACTACAGTCGGTGATGGCTACCTGCGACGAGTGCGGGGCACACGAGAATATGCCGTACCAGTGCAGTCGGTGCGGGCAGACGTTCTGTGCCGAACACCGTCTCCCGGAGAACCACGACTGTCCGGGTCTCGACGACTGGAACGATCCCTCCGGCGTCTTCGACAGCGGGTTCGACGACAGCGTAAGTAACCGCAGCAGCACGTCGGATTCCCGCAGTCTCCTCGATCGAGTCACCGGAACCGGCGGGCCGCTCGGATACTTCCGGGGGAATATGAGCTACGTCTTCCTCGGGGCGATGTGGGTGACCTTCGGGCTACAGTTCTTCGTCTTCCCCCTCCTGCTCGGCGCTTCACCCCGGAGCGAACTCTGGCAGGCGGTGTTCGTACTCTCGCCCGGTCAGATCGGCTACGTCTGGACGTGGTTCACCTCGATCTTCGCGCACGGCGGCTTTACCCACATCGCGTTCAACAGTATCGCGCTGTACTTCTTCGGCCCGGTCGTCGAGCAGTACCTGGATACGAGGCGCTTTACGGCGCTTTTCTTCGGCGCCGGTATCGTCGCGGGGCTCGCACAGGTGCTTTCGACGCTCCTGACGGCCGGGCCCTTCGGGGCGGGCGTCGTGGGCGCCTCCGGTGCGATTATGGGCGTGTTGGGCGTGCTCACCGTGTTGAACCCGAACCTGAAAGTGTACCTGTACTTCATCATCCCGATGCCGCTGTGGGTGCTCACGTTCGGCTTCGCCGCGTTCAGCATCGTCGCGGGCTTCGGGGTCGCCGGCGGCGGCGGCGCAATTGGCGGCAACGTCGCCCACCTCGCACACCTCGCTGGCCTGCTCGTGGGGCTCGCGTACGGCGTGCGCGTGAAAGGCCGCGTCGGCGTCCCGGAGTCCCTCCAGTTCGGCGGCGGTGGCGGCGGCAGAGGCGGCCCGGGTGGCCCCGGCGGCCCGGGCGGCCCCGGCCGGTTCTGACCCCCGATGCGTCCGGTCCGCCCCGAGTTCGTCCCCGACGCGACGGCGACTCGCGAGGAGATGGAATCGCTCCAGCGCGACGTGGCCGCGGCAGCGACGTGGACCGACGAGTTCGCGTTCGATCCGGCCGCAGTCTCGCGGTCTGAAGGCGAACAACTCACAGAGTGGATCGACGGACCGGACGACGCCCCCGCGTCGCCGTCGGCCGAGGTACCGCTCGTCGCCGGCGTCGATCAGGCCTTCCTCGACGAGCGAGCGGTGAGCGTCGTCGTCGTCCGTCGCGGGGAGACGGTCGTCGAGCGGGCCCACGCCGTTACCGAACTCGAGATCCCGTACATACCCGGCCTGCTGGCCTTCCGCGAAGGCGGGTCGATCCTCGCCGCGTTTGCGGCACTGGATTGCCACCCCGACCTCGTCGTCTTCGACGGCAGCGGTCGGATCCACTACCGCCAGGCGGGGCTGGCAACCCACATCGGCGTGACACTCGACGTCCCCAGCGTCGGGGTCGCAAAGGGGCTGCTCTGCGGGACGCCGGCGTCGGACGTGGACGGTCGGCCGGAAGGCTGGCGAACGGAGATCCTGGCCGACGACGACATCGAAAACGCCGCGGCGGGGACGCCGATCGGCCACGCGTTCCAGTCGCGGCAGTACGATTCTCGACCGGTCGTCAACCCGATCTACGTCAGCCCCGGCCACCGGGTGAGTGTGGGGACCGCGACGGATCTGGTCGAGAGCCTGTGTGCCGGCTACAAGCTCCCGGAGCCGACCCGCCTCGCGGACGCGTACGCGGACGAGGTGAAAAGCGAGTATGCGGACGGCGCCGACGGCTCGACCGACTGATGCTGATTCCGCTCACTGTTTCCCGCCGAGCGCCACCCCGCCTTCGGCACTCGAGGAGAAGAGACGAGAGGAACGTGAGGTCGGATTCTTCGCGAGGAGTGTCTCACCCGATCGTCCGTGGGGCGCGGACCGGCCTCGCTAGTAGATTTTCTTTCCACACCCCGGACACCACTCCGGGAGCCCGTAGTCGTCGAGGTCTTTCCCGCAGGACGCACAGACGGGATCCTCCCGGCTGTCGAACCGCGGATCGCTCCGGATCGGGGCCGCCTCGATCCGGTGGAGGGCGCTCGCGACCCGGTCTCGGACGTACCTTCCCGCTCCGAGTTCTCCCTCGTCGGCCTCGGCGTAGAGGTCACAGAGCGGTTCGACCGCCTCCGGGGCGTCGAGGTGACCGAGGGCCGTCGCCGCGGCGCCGACGATCGTGTAATGGAACCGCTCGAAGTCCAGGAGGGCGATCAGGTCCGAGATCGACGAAGAGAGCAGTTCGGGATCCGACCCGGAGAGTTCGGCCGCGGCTTTCGCCATCGTCTCCAGATACGGGCCGTTCTCCGACCGCAACCCCTCGGTGATCGGCGCCGGTTCCATCGCCCCTCGGCTGACGAGCGTCGCCAGGAGTTCCGCAACGGTTTCCCGAACCCGTGGATAGAACGAGCCGATTTTGGTCGACGTGGGCCGAATCGGCAGTCCGCCGTTTCTGGCCACCCGAAGGTACGCCTCCCGTCCGGCGGCGACGTCGTCCGGGGAGTGCTCCGAGAGCGTGAGCAGCAGCTCCGAGACGGTCCGATCGCAGTCACACCCGATAACCCCGGAGTCGGTGGGCGCTTCGTCCGGATCCAGCACCTCGATCAGCGGCGGAATCGCGGGGCTCACCGCTTCGGGCTCTTCCTCGACGTAGGCGGTGAGAAACTCCGCGACCGGCTCGACGACCGTCACACGATCCAGTTCGTGACGCTTTCCACACATTTCACACTCCGTGCTTTCCGCCGGCACGTCCTCGCGGTCGAGTTCCCGCTCCAGCGCGGCGATCACCTCGGGAAGCGCGGGGCGGACCCGCTCGGGGGCCACCGCCGAGAGTTCTTCGAGTATGCGAAGGAATCCGTGTTCCTCGCGTCGGCCGTATTCGTCCGGAATAAACTCGTCGCCCTCCGCCTCCTCCGAGGCGCCGTCGAACAGTTCCATCACGTCGGTCACGAGATCTGCTCCATCGGGTCGTTCGGGACCGTTGAACGCCGTCTCGACGACGGTGAGAACCGCACTCAGCTCCGCCTCACACGCCCACGGCTGGGTATGTATCCGTTCGATCAGCGTCGGGAGCGCGTCGATCGCCGACCCTAACTGGTCCGGTTCCCCCTGCCACCCGGAGAACGGATATTCGGCCAGCGCGTGTGCGGCATACGTCCGTACATCGTCGTTTGCCACTTCCAGAAGGGCGACTAACTCCTCGAACTCCGCCGCCGAAAGCGGGTGGTCCCTGTCGAACTGAAACGACTGCTCCGGTCTAGAGACGACGGCCCCCCACCACTTCGCCCCCCGGAGCGCCATCTCTTCGGTCGCGACCTTCGATCCGCACTGCGGGCAGTACTTCGGATTCTCGTACCGATCCAGGTCCGCGTGACATTCCGAACAGAACCGCGGGAACGACTCCGATCTGTCGCTTGTGGAATCCGTCGATTCTCCCTCGTCGGCGCCCGGAGACGCCGGGGTCATCGACACGCGCGGCGACTCGGCGTGTCGGCTGGGATCCCACCGGAGAGTCGTCGACTCCTCGGCGTCCGGCGGCGTAACGGTCAGTTCCAGCGGATCGGGCGCCTCGGCCTCGGTCGTCTCGGGATACGGCGACGCGACCGGGGCGGTGTCGTCGCCGGAAAAGAGCCCGAAGGCGTACGTGTGCGTCAGCAGTCCGCGGACTGTCTCCCCTTCATTGAGGCGGTCCCGCTCTTCGAACAGCCGCAACAGGCTCGTCCGCGTCTCGCCGCGGTGGGTGTAGTGGTGTTCGATTGCGTCCTGTCGGTCGTAGAGACTCGGGAGGTCGAGATCCGCCGGATCCGGGAGTGACATTGCCGACTCCGCGGTGTTGCGCAGCACGACCACGAGGTGTTTCACACCGACACCGGTGTAGCCCTCGACCTTCCGTTCGCCGAGTCTCGGCGGATTCACCCTCTTGCTCGAAAAGAGCCCGGCTTCCGGCGCTGCGACCGTAACGTGCGCCCCGTCGACCGCGACCGTCTTCCCGATCTGATAGGCGTCTGATGTGTCCATACCGGGGCGTCGGTCCAGGGTAGTATAATTACTCCTCATTTTCGATCGTGAGGACGTTCCGGGCGCCGATCGTGAAAGACGAGAGCCGGCGGGATGGGTGAAAAGCGGAAGGTGCTTCACTGGCCCCGTTCGGCGACTCGAAAACACTTATTCGTGCGCTCGCACTCCCAACGCGTATGAGCGAAATCGTTGTCAGCCTCCCCGACGGCTCGGAACTGTCCGTCGCGGAGGACGCGACGGTCGAGGACGTCGCCTACGAGATCGGACCCGGCCTCGGACGCGACACGGTCGCAGGTGTCGTCGACGGCGAACTCGTCGACAAGGCAGCCCCCGTCCACGACGGCGCTGAGATCGTGATCGTGACCGAGGATAGCGACGAGTACCTCCGGGTGCTCAGACACTCGGCGGCGCACGTGTTCGCCCAGGCGCTGCAGCGACTCTCCCCCGAGGCGAAACTCGCGATCGGCCCGCCGACCGACGAGGGCTTCTACTACGACGTCGCGGGCGTCGACCTCGACGCGGACGACTTAGCGGAGATCGAAGCCGAGATGGAGACGATCCTCGATGAGGACCTCCCGATCGAGCGCGAACTCCGGCCGCGCGAGGAGGCGCTTGCGACCTACGAGGACAACCGCTACAAGCGGGAGATTCTCGAAGACGAGGCTGCGGGCGAGGATCCCGTCTCCTTCTACGTCCAGGGCGACTTCGAGGATCTCTGTCAGGGCCCCCACGTCGACTCCACCGGCGAGATCGGCGCGGTGAAACTGCTCAACATCTCCTCGGCGTACTGGCGCGGTGACGAGGACAACGACACGCTGACGCGCGTCTACGGAACGGCCTTCGAGTCCGAATCGGACCTCGAAGAGTACCTGACGCTCCGGGAGGAGGCCAAAGAACGCGACCACCGAAAGCTCGGACAGGAACTCGACCTGTTTTCGATCCCCGACGTCACCGGTCCGGGACTCCCGCTGTATCACCCCAACGGCAAGAAGATCCTCGACGAACTGTCGTCGTACGCCCGCTCGCTCAACGTCGACGCCGGCTACGACCCCGTCGAGACGCCGCACCTCTTCCGGACGGAACTGTGGAAGAAGTCGGGTCACTACGACAACTACGTCGACGACATGTTCCTCCTCGACGTCAACGACGAGGAGTACGGCCTGAAGCCGATGAACTGTCCGGGTCACGCGACCATCTTCGACGAGAAATCGTGGTCCTACCGCGACCTGCCCGTCCGGTACTTCGAGGACGGCAAGGTGTATCGCAAAGAGCAGCGCGGCGAACTCTCGGGGCTCTCGCGGGTCTGGTCGTTCACCATCGACGACGGCCACCTGTTCTGTCGCCCCGATCAGATCGAACGCGAGGTCAACCAGGTGATGGACGCCATCTACGACGTCCTCGACACCTTCGACCTCGACGCCCACGTCGCCTTGGCGACCCGCCCGGAGAAGTCCGTCGGCGGCGACGAGATCTGGGAGCGGGCGGAGGCGGACCTCCGTACGGTGCTCGAGAACCAGGGCATCGACTACGACCTCGAACCCGGCGACGGCGCCTTCTACGGGCCGAAGATCGACTTCGCGTTCGAGGACGCCCTCGGCCGCAAGTGGGACGGTCCGACGGTCCAACTCGACTTCAATATGCCCGAGCGGTTCGAGCTCTCCTACACGGGCGAGGACAACGAGGACCACCGACCGGTGATGATCCACCGGGCGCTGTACGGCTCCTACGAGCGGTTCTTCATGGTGCTGATCGAACATTTCGACGGGAAGTTCCCCTTCTGGCTCGCGCCCGAGCAGGTCCGCATCCTCCCGATCAGCGACGATCAACTGGGCTACGCTCACCGCGTGAAGAACGAACTCGACGGCTTCCGGGTGTCCGTCGAGGACCGCTCGTGGACGCTCGGCCGGAAGATCCGCGAGGCCCAGGAGGACCGCGTCCCGTATATGGTGATCGTCGGCGGCGACGAACAGGAGGCCGGGACCATCTCAGTGCGCGACCGGAAGGAACGCGAGCGCGGCGACGTCGACGTCGAAACGTTCCGCGCGCACCTCGAATCCGAGTACGACGAAAAGCGGCTGGAGCCGGATTTCATCGACAGCTAGCGTTTTTCGACTGCCGAGCCGTCTCGATCAGTCGGCGTCCTGTCCGAACCCCACCGCTGCAGTGGCGGTGTCGTTGCAGTCAGGATCGTGGCCGTAGTACACTGCGCGGCCGTTGCAGCGCAGCCATCGGAGCCGACGCTCGAAGCTGACCTGCAGTGCGAACGGTCCAGGGGACTGTACGCCAGCGACCCCGACCCGAGCCCGGACGGTCTCGTGTTTGACCAGCAGGAACCCGGCGAAGATGCCGAGAAAGCCCGCGACCGTCGTGGGGGTCACCGTCTGTCCGAGGAGGGCCCAACCACCGAATGCGGCCACGATCGGCTGGAAGTAGCTGACCAGGTTGCTCTCGGCCGGGCCGATCCGCTCGTGGAGCGCGAAGTACACGAGGAAGCCGACGACGCCCGAAAAGAGCGTCAGGTACGCGAGCGCCGCCAGTGCCGCGCCGGTCCACTCGACGGCGGCGGGCGACTCCTCGCGCGCCAGCGACCCGGCGAAGAGCGCGGCCGCGCCGAGGAGCATCGCCCAGCCCTGCATCGAGACGTCGGCGAGGGCCGTCCGCAGCGGCGTCGACAGCACTGATCCCAGCGCGAAGGCCGCGGCGGCGACGAAGAGGAGGCCGATCCCGTAGACGTCGGCCGCAAGCAGGTTCGAGAGATCCAGGTCGGCGACGACCGCGACACCGAGGAGGCCGACGAGGAAGCCGCCGGCCACGACCGCATCAAGCGAGTCGTCCAAGAGCGTCGCAGCGAAGGCCGCGGTGAGGATCGGCGAGAGGCTGACGACGACCGCGGCGACCGGCCCGGGGACGGATAGCTGGCCGACGTACAGCAGCGCGTGGTACCCGAAGACCAGAAAGAGGCCGACGACGGCGACGTTCAGCCACTCGGTTCGGCCGTGAGGCCGCACGCGATCGGTCGTTGCGGCAGCGTACCCGAGAACCAGCACCCCGGCGAGGGCGTAGCGTACTGATGCAAAGTACAGCGGCGGGACGTGTCGGAGCCCGGCCTCGATCGCCACGAACGACAGCCCCCAGACGGTCGCGAGAACGAGAAAGAGGGTCGCGTCGGACGGAAGAAACCGGGAACGAATTCGGCGTGTCATAGAGATATCTTCGTTATGAGTCGGTACTTTTTAAACTTCACTACAAGAGATAGATCGAAAGCAGTTTTTAATTCCACTAATATGGAGTATATTAAGTAGAAATCGATAATGATGGACTTGTTTGAAGATAGTTACCAACCTACCTGACAACCGAGGGTCGGCTGGGCACCCACCCCCGCGGACAGCGTTCAAGTGGTTCGGCCACCTACCCACGGGTAGACAGTGCAGGTGAACACCCCCGAGACCGCCGCTGCCGTGGTGCACGTATGAGCGAAGACAGCCCGGTCGTCGTCGCAAAGCGGGTCGACGGCGGCGAGACCGCCGACCTGAGTGAGATCGCCGATCTGGCGCGAGCCGCCGGCTACGACGTCGTCGGCCGCCTCTCACAGTCCCGGACGGAGGACGCCGCCTACCACTTCGGCGAGGGCAAAGTCGAGGAACTCGCGGACCTGGTGCGCGCGACCGACGCTCAGGCGGTCGTCGTCGACAACCGGCTGGGACCCTATCAGACCTTCAACATCGGCGGGAAACTTCCAACGGGGGTCGAGGTGATCGACCGCTTCACGTTGATTCTGGAAATCTTCGGGCAGCGGGCCAACACCCGGAAGGCGCAACTCCAGGTCGAACTCGCGGAACTCCGCTACGAACTCCCGCGCGCCGAGGCGAAAGCCTCGCTCGCAAAGCGCGACGAACGCCCCGGATTTATGGGGCTCGGCGAGTACGACGAGAGCCGCGAACGGGACATCAAAGCGCAGATCTCGCGCATCAAAGAGGAACTCGACGCGATCGCCGACAAGGAGGAGACCCGTCGCGAGCAGCGCCGGGAGTCGGGCTTCGACCTCGTCGCGCTCGCGGGCTACACCAACGCCGGGAAGTCGACCCTGATGCGCCGACTCGCAGACGACCTCGACGTCACCGAAAACGAGGACCTCCACCCCGACCTCGACCCAACCGCCGAGTCCGAGGATCGGCTGTTCACCACGCTCGGGACGACGACGCGTCGAGCCGACACGGGGACACGGGACATCCTGCTGACGGACACCGTCGGGTTCATCTCCGATCTGCCCCACTGGCTCGTGGAGTCCTTCGAGTCCACGCTGGATTCGGTCTATCGTGCGGATCTCGTCTTGCTCGTCGTCGACGCATCCGAGTCGATCGAGGAGATGCGCGAGAAACTCGTGACCTGCCACGACACACTCTACGAGCGCAACGAGGCACCGATCGTCACCGTCCTCAACAAGATCGACCGCGTCGACGACGCGGAACTCGAAAAAAAGCGATCGGCGCTGGACGCCCTCGCGCCGAACCCCGTCGCCGTCTCGGGGCTCACCGGGGAGAACATCGACGCGTTGACCGAACGGATCGAGGCGGAACTCCCCGATTGGCGCGAGGAACGGCTGTTGCTCCCGCTGTCGGACGACGCGATGAGTCTCGTCTCGTGGCTCTACGACCACGGGGACGTCGAGCGCGAGGAGTATACCGGTGAGGAGGTGCTCGTCGAGTTCTCCGCCCGCCCGGCAGTGGTGGAAAAGGCGCGCTCGAAGGCTGCGGACGTTCGCGCGCCGGCAGCAGCGGGAGAGAGGCCGGAGGCCGACTCCGAGGCCAGCATCGACGGGCGGTAGTCGACGCGTCGCCGCCTTTTTGATCCCGAGTTACGAGTTCCCGTCGACGCGACGCTTCTCCTTCGAGACCACCTCGACGTCGGTGATCGCCGTCCCGGGATACTGCCCCTCGTCGTCCTTTTCGGCGGCTTTCACCATGTCCCAGACGACGTTCAGCCCGGTCGTCACGCCCTCCAGTGCCTCCATCTCGCAGCCGGTCTTGCCGGTCGTCTCGACGGCGACGGTCAGGGTCACGTGGTCCGCCCGGACGTCGAAGTCAGTGTCGACGTTCGTAATCGGAATCTGGTGACACATCGGGATCGTCTCCCAGGTGTGTTTGACTGCCTGGATCGCGCCGATCCGTGCGGTCGCGAGCACGTCTCCCTTGTCGATGCCGTCCGCCCGGATCGCATCGATAGTCGACGACGAGAGGTGGATCGTCCCGCGTGCGACCGCGCGGCGGTTCGTGTCGGGCTTCTCGCCGACGTCGACCATCTGGACGTCGCCCGAGTCGTCGACGTGGGTGAGGTCGGCGTCGGCGGCGTCTCCTGTTTCCTCGCGCTGTGCATCGGCCGTCGCGTCGTCGTCGGTTTCGTTCGTGGTCATTGTCCGTCCTCCCAGAGCGCCGCGGGGAGTCGATCGATCAGATCCGTCGCCAGCAGGCCGTGCCCCGCGTCCTCGACGGCGGCGTCCCCGGCGCGGCCGTTCGCGTAGGCCCCGACGGCTGCCGCCTGCAACGGTGGGAGCACGCACGCGAGCGCGCCGGTGGCGCCCGCGAGTACGTCACCGGTGCCACCGACGGTCATCCCCGGGTTGCCGGTCCGGTTCACGCGTGTCGTCTCGCCGTCGGAGATCACGTCGTATGGGCCTTTCACCAGCAGGACGTCTCCGAGGTCCGCCGCGAACCGGGCGACCGAATCGGCCCGGCGTCGCCAGTCATCGTCAGCCTCGCCGCCCATTCGCCGGAACTCACCCCGGTGTGGGGTGCAGATCAGCGTCGCCTCGGTCTCGACGTCCGGGACGACCGACAGCGCGTCCGCGTCGACGACCGCGGTCCCGTCGTACGCCTCCAGAAGGTCACCCACCGCCGCGAGGGTCTCTTCGTGGCTCCCTAGTCCGGGGCCGAGGACGACGACGTCGTGGTCGGCGGCGAGCGATGTGACCTCGGGTACCTGCGCCGAGGTGAGACGCTCACCGTCGTACGGCCGCAGGATGAGGTTCTCGCTGAACCCTTGGATCTCACGGGCGACGGTATCGGGACAAGCGACGCGGACGAGATCCGCGCCCGCCCGCAGCGCCGCCTGGGCCGCGAGCGCGGGCGCTCCCGTGTACGGGCCGCCCCCCACGACCAGCACCTCCCCGAAGTCGCCCTTGTGACTCTCCGCGGGCCGGTCGAGCGTCAGCAGGTCGCCCGGTCCGGTGAACTGTTCCGCGGCTGCGGGGATGCCGATGTCCGCGACGGTCACCGCGGCATCCAGATCGGCCAGCCCCGGCTTCTCGTTGTGGAACGTCACGACGTGGTCGGCTTCGACCGCGACGCCCGGCGCGTCGCCGGTGTCGGCGTCGACGCCCGACGGGACGTCGACCGAGAGAATCGTGGCATCGAGATCGTTCATCGCCCGCGCGGCCGTCGCTGCGGGCTCGCGCAGCGCGCCGGTCACGCCCGTGCCGAGCATCGCGTCGACGACGACGTCCGGGTCGTCCAGAGCGAGGTCGGCCGAGTCGGTCACCGCGCGCGTGTCGTACTCGGCCGCCTGCAGCGCCTCCCAGTTTTCCCGGGCGATGTCGGTGGTGATCGTCGCCGGCCGGCCGAGCAGGTGGACCGCGACGTCGTACCCGTCGAGGAACCGGGCCGCAACGAGCGCGTCGCCGCCGTTGTTGCCACGGCCAGCCACGATAGCAACCGTCGCGTCCGGATCCGCCAGCCGTCGAACCTCGCGGGCGACGGCGTTGCCGCTCGACTCCATCAGTTGCTTCCGCGGGACGCCGAGCGCCTCGGCGTTGCGATCGACCGCGGCCATCCGCTCGCTCGTTATCATCGTCCGTAGTTGGGCCCGACGCGGCCTAAAATCCGGTGGGTGTCGGCGCCTCCGTGCTGCTCACTGCCCCAGGTGAACGCTAATCGACAGACAGAAAGGTGTGACTGGACCGATCACGCGTGACCGAGGTTGTATCAGATATCCGAAATTTTTAGGTAGACGAGGCCGAAACCGATGGATATGTCGGGGCTGTTACCGTCGGAGACCAACCGACGTGTCGGCGACGAGGACGGGGAGGTCCGAGTCCTCCCCCTGGAAGACGAGGAAGCGGCGCAACTGATCGACTGTCTCGCCGTCGACACCGCCCGCGCGACACTCGCCGCCCTGCAGGACGAGGCGGCGACCGCCTCCGAACTCGCAGACGTGGTCAACACCTCGCTGCAGAACGTCAGACACCACCTCGAGAAGCTCCGGGAGGCCGGACTCGTCCGGGTGATCGGCACGAAGTACTCGGTGAAAGGCCGGGAGATGAAGGTGTACGCGCCGACCCGGGATTCGCTTGTGGTCTGTGTCGGGGGCGCCACGGACCGGTTCGCCTCGGCCGAGTAGCGGCCCCGTACTCTATCGATTATCACACAGTCCCTCTTATAGAGAGCAAGGAGAATACCCGCGCCTTTAGGCGCGGGATGAATCCGACAACCCACTCCAAAGTCCCCCACCGATAGCAGGGCCGGATATTCCACCGCCATCAAACACCAAATTTTACAAACATGGTGAGTATAAGAGATTATACAGACGTTCACAATGCTGGAAGTCCACCGGACCTATCGGGCGAACATCCGCAACCACTCGCAGGTCGCGGAGTCGCTCGACCGGCACGGGTGGAGTGCCAGTAAACTCTGGAACGTCGCCAACTACCACTCCCGAGAAGTCTGGGAGGAGACGGGCGAAATTCCCGATCACAAGGAGTTGAAAGACGAGTTGAAGACCCATCCGAAGTACAAGGGACTGCATAGTCAGTCCAGTCAGCGGGTTCTGGAAGAACTCGCTGAAGCCTTCAACTCATGGTACTCTTCGGACGACGAACGGGATAATCCGCCCGGCTACCGCAAAGAAAACTACTACGACGATCAAGGCCGTCGTGTCCACGAAGAACACCCTCGTTCGACGGTGACGTGGAAACAGAACGGTATCCGGCACGACACCAATAACAACCGTGTCAGGCTGTCAAAAGGTGCGAATCACAAGGAACACCCGAAAGCGTGGGAATACATCCTTGTCGAATACGAGACACGATCCGGTGTGGAGGTTGAGAACCTGCAACAAGTCAGGGCCGTCTACGACCAACAAACTGAGCGATGGGAGCTGCACCTCGTCTGCACAGACGAAATCGAGACACCTACCGCTCCCGGCACCGAGACAGTGGGTATCGACCTCGGCATCAGCAACTTCGCCGCCGTCGCATACAGCACCGATGACGCCGACCTGTATCCCGGCAACCGTCTGAAACAGGACGGCTACTACTTCCCGAAGGAAATCGCTAAATGCGACGACTCGGGTGGTGACAGAGCCACGCGACTCCACAGCAAGTGGTCTGAGCGCCGCACCCACTTCTTCCACTCCTTAGCGAAACACATCGTCCAACGGTGTGTCGAGAAGGGTGTTGGCAAGATCAACGTCGGAGACTTGGATGGCGTGCGCGAGGACGAGAACGGCGACTCGAAGAGCTGGGGCAGGCACGGCAATCTCGACTTGCACGGGTGGGCGTTCGACCGCTTCAGCAACATTCTCGAATACAAGGCAAAAGTTGAGGGTATTGAGGTCGTAGATGTGGACGAACGAGATACGAGTAAGACGTGTTGCGTGTGCGGTCGGGAAGACGACAGTCAGCGTGTCGAACGTGGCTTGTACGTCTGCGAGGAGTGCGATGCGGCGTTCAACGCTGACGTGAACGGGGCGGAGAACATCCGTCTCAACATCAACGACGAAAGTAACTCTGAGTCCTCCGGGCAGTTGTCCGGGGATAGGAGTACCGGCTGGTTGGCACAGCCCGGAGTCTACCTTCATGACTTGTCCAGTGGATTCCAACCGCAGGCACAAGTGGTAGACTGCAAACCGTAATATCCCAACCTCGGGATTCCTCCGCCTTCAGGCGGAGGAGGATGTCAACGGACACCGAGATACCTGGCGGCCGCTTCTGCGATCTGCTCCGTCGTCGTTTCGACGAGGCGACCTTCTTCGTTCTCGATGTCTGCGTGACGGATCACGACGACGGTCCAGGGGTTCACGTAGCTCTCCTGCGGGAGGCCACCGGACACGAAGTCCTCGTCACCGAGTGGGATGGCGACTGCGCGGCGTGTCGTTGTGCCGGCCGCGTAGAGCGCTTCCTCGCCGTGAAACGGGTGCGAATCGTCACTCAGACACACGTACGGCCGGTAGTCGTGGTCGCCGAGCAGATCGGGTCCTTTCACCACTGCCCCCCGTGTGTACTCCGTCGTCATTCCTCGCCGTAGTAGTCGTCTGTCGTTGACGCCGAGCTCGCCCCGAGCTGTGCAGCGTAAGATGCTAAGCGATCGTCCGCTGCGATAGCCCAGTACCGCCCCCGATGCCGAACGAGGCCTCGATCCTCTAGGCGGGATAACGCGGCGCCGACACTCCCACGCTTGATGTTCGTCGCCTCGTGAATCTCAGTCTGTGTGAATGCCTGGTCGCTGTTTTCGGCGAGGAACTGAAGGATCCGATAGGGCTGAGTTCCCTCCTGAAGGTCAAGAACGTCTGCGGGCTCTTCGTCGAAACGATCGATGCTGATAGGCATACGTAATAGAACGCAATAGATAGCAATAAGTCTGGGGGAGATCGTAGCGTTAGCGATTCTTCGCTCACCCGATCACACGACGGCCGGCGATCAGATGGGCAATCAGTTGCAAACGCTACTGTAGCAAACCGACGCTTTTTCGAAGGTTGAACTGCGTGAAAATCCGTCGATTCCGCTTCTGTCGCATATTTTCGACGGAGCAGATTCTCTGTCGTTTCTGCCGGACGTTTTTATCCGAAGCCGCGGCCACTCACCGACACCGATATGAGCGCGGCGACGTCACTGACGGACGTGAGTTGGCAGGCGGTCTTCGGCCACGACGAACCGTACCCCGAACAAGCCGACGGCATCGACGCCGCCATCGACGCGGCGGAGGGGAACGGCTTTCTGGTCGTCGAGGGCGCCTGCGGGACCGGGAAGACGATGCTCGCGCTCACGGCAGGGATCGACCGCGTCCGTGATCCCGACTCCGACTACGAGCGCGTGCTCGTGCTGACGAGCGTCAAGCAGCAGCTCCGGCAGTTCGAGGACGACCTCGGCACGATCAACGCGAACCTTCCCGAGGAGTGGTCGCCTATCTCCGGACTGACGCTCCTCGGGAAGGCGGACGTCTGCCCGTACAGCCGCGTGGGCGTCGCCGGCATCGACGACGAGACCGTCTACGACCGCTGTGAGGGACTGCGCGAGCGCACCCGGAACCTCGTTGGAGAGGGCGGCGAGACGTCGACCGGAACGCTGGTCTCGGAGGCACGAGCGGCCCAGACGGGGCTTTTGGACTCGGGGGCGACGGACGGCCCGGACTACCTCTCGACGGCCGGGGAGCCGACGCCGTACCTCCCCGAGACCGCCGAGTACGGCGACACGGAGTACTGTCCGTTCTACGCGACGTTCCTCGACGACGTTCCCGAGGACGGCGATCCGGTCGAAGCAGTTCCGTTCGACGTCACCGAGCGCGGGCACATCGATGCCGAGGAACTCGTGCGGCTGAGCGCGGGCTACGGGACCTGCCCGCACTCGGTGATGGGTGCGCTCCTCCCGCACGTCGAGGTCGTGTTGGGCAACTACTACCACGCGTTCGACCCTCAGACGGTGGGGTCGTTCACGGGCGCGCTGCTCGACGAGGAGACGTTCGTCGTCTGCGACGAGGCCCATATGCTCGAACCGCGCGTGCGCGACCTGGTGAGCGACGGCGTGGGAGAGACGACGCTCCGGGACGCCGAGAACGAACTGACCCGGGTGATCCAACCCGTCGAGTTCGCCGACGCGGGCAAGTCGGCGTCGACGGGCGATGCCGGCAGCGCCGACGCCGACCTGGTTCGCGGGGAACTCGCAGACTCTGACGTGACGCTGCGTGAACTCCGCGAGACCCGGGCGTTCGTCTCGGACCTCCGCTCGGAGATCGATCGGCGCGTTCGTGCCCACCTCGACCGGACGCTGCCGGACTGGCGTGCGGACCTCACGCGACTCAACGACGCGGAGATGCCGCTGCGGGATCCCGAAACCCCCGGCGTCGACGAACTGACCGAGTGGGCCGAGAGCGAGGGCTACGACGAGGCGGCGTGGCTGCGCGCCGAGTCGGTCGGGGCCGTCGTCGCGCGCATCCTCAACGAAGCCGAGGACGAGGACGTCCGCCGGGCCGCCCCGGCCGTCGGGCGGACGCTCGCAAACTGGGCGCGGGCCGACCACGTGGCGTACTTCCGCGCGCTCGAATTAGAGCGGACCTGGGACGAGACCGAGGGGCCGAACTCCTGGCGGCGCGCATACAACGCCCGCCTCGCGCTCCACAACTGCGTCCCCGGCGAAGCGATCGCCGACCGCCTCGGGGAGTTCGGCGGCGGCGTGCTGATGTCTGCGACCCTCGAACCGATGGACATCTTCCGGGAGGTCACAGGATTGGACGCCCTCGCGGCCGCGGGCCGGCCGATCGAAGAGCGGACCTACGGCCTGTCGTTCCCGGAGGGGAACCGCGCCTCCTTCGCGGTCGACACCCCGAAGTTCACCCACGAGAACCGCGGCGCGCCCGGGGAATCGAACCCCACCCGCCGCGCGTACGTCGACGCAGTCGCGGAGATCGCACAGTCGCCGGGGAACGTCCTCGTGGGGATGCCGAACTACGCGGAGGCGGCGTGGATGGCCGAGGCGCTGACAGCGCGTCTCGACCGGCCGGTGCTGCTGGATGAATCCTCAGGCGACGACACGACCGAAGCGCTGAAAGCGGAGTTCTTCGACGGCGAGCCGAAGGTACTCGTGACCAGCCTTCGGGGGACGCTCACCGAAGGCGTCGACTACCGCGGCGACCGGCTCGCGGCCGCGGCGGTCTGCGGCGTTCCCATCATCGACACGTCGAGCCCGCGGACGCGCGCGGTGAAGACTGCGTACGACCGCCGGTTCGGGTCCGACGGCGAGGGCGGTCGCAGCGGCTTCGAGACGGCGCTGACCGTCCCCGCAGTACGGAAGGCGCGCCAGGCGATCGGCCGCGTTATCCGCGGGCCGGGGGAAGTCGGGATCCGGGCGCTCGTCGACGCGCGCTACGCTCGCGAGTCGTGGGACAGCGTCCGCGAGTACCTCCCGCCGGCCGAGCGCGCGGAGTTCGGTCCGGTGACTCCGGACCTGCTCGACCACGGCGTCGATCGGTTCTGGTCGGCTGTCGATAGTGAGTAAGGCGACAGCCGCAGATCGGCCGTCGATGGCGAGTAGCGACAGCTGCAGATCGGCCGTCGATGGCGAGTAGCGACAGCCGCAGGTCGGTGCGACGCCGCTATCCGTCGTACGCCGCTTTACACTCGTCGGAACAGAAGTGCCGGTGCCGGGCACGCCCGTCGTCGACCCAGGTGACGACGCGGTGTGTCGGCGACTGGACAATCGTCTCCTCGCAGGTCGCACAGACCGGGGCATCGTCCTCGTCGACGTCCTCTCCGAGGTCCGAAGTCGGATCTACCATCTCCCCGGATGTGTCGTGTGCGTCCACTTTAGTCCGTCCCAGCCGGCGGAACTTGCCTGCCAACGGCAGGGATATAGCCTCCGGACGATTCGATCCGACTGTGGGTGCCGATGTCAGACTCTCCCGCTGATACTCCGCGTCGCTCGCCGCCCCAGAGCGCCGACAACGAGGACGCGCCTCGCGAGATCGACCTCCGCAGCGTCGTCGTCCGGTTTGACGGACAGCCGGACCGATGCACTGTCTACCCCGTGCGGGAGTGTTGCTGTACACGCACCGATGCCTGGCTGACGGCCGACGCCGACGCCTTCATCGCGCTCGATGCGATGCGATGAGGCGGCGATTCACACTCTCCTTAGACGTTGATGTCCTCGAACTCCTCGTTGACGATGAACCGGCCCTGCGGCGTGAGATCGACCGGCGGGTCCTCGTCGGTGACGAGGTCGTCCTCGTGGAGCGACTCCAGCCGGGCGTCCAGTTCGGCCTCGTCGATATCGAGCAGCGAGGCCAGATCGATCTCCTCGCTGGTCGAGTACAGCCCCACCAGCACCTCGAGTTCGTGCTCCTCGACGTCGACGTCGCGGACGTCGCTTTTGATCCAGTGGTAGATCAGCCGCAAGTAGCGGCCGAGGATATTCATCTTCCGTCGCGAGCCCATCGTGATCTCGGAGGTGACGGTCTGTCCCTCCTGGACGTGCTGGACCGAGAGCACCAGGTTCGTCTCGCCGTCGGCGTCGGTCCGCTCCATCACCTCGAAGAAGATGACCGACGCGAGGTCGATCGAGACCGGATCGTCCGTCTCCAGCAAGTCGCCGCCGGTGAACGAAACCGACTCGTAGTCTAGGTGCAGGCCCGCCCGCCGCTGGGGTGTGTCCATCACCCGACCGCCCACCTTCGCGGGATGCGTCACGAGCGCGGTCGAACCGTTGAGCGTCGCCCGGAAGAGCAGAAGCGAGAACTTTTCGATGGTCTCGCGGTCGCCGCCGATGACGGTCGTCCGGCGGTAGTCGCCGTCGACGTACCCCACCATCACGGTGTAGTCGAAGAACTCCTCGACCTCCGGGGGCACCTGCCCGACCGCGATGTCGAAGATGGCCGCGATCGGGATCGTCGTCTTCGCCTCGGAGGTCGCAAGCACGAGCCGGCGTTCGCTCATCAACACCCGGCCCTTCGTCGGATCGAAGGCGGCGTCGCCGCCGGCGACGAAGTTCGCGATGAAGTCGACGACGATCGACTCCCCGCCGACGGTGCGAGCCGAGTCGGCCCCGTCTCCGCTCTCGGACCCCGACTTCGACTCCCCACGAGACCCCGACTCCGCGTCGCCGTCGCCGTTCTGTTCCCGGTAGGCTTCGAGGAGCTCCGATCGTTTGCTGGCCGCTTCACCGTGCTCGGAGGTCCCGCCGTCTCCGCCCTCTGAATCTGTCGAGGTCATACACTGATCAGCGCTCCTGCGAGTGAGCTCGTCAGTACTGCGCTTCCGGCACCGATCCACACGAGGACGACGAAGTGGAGGTAGGCGTTGACCTTGTGCCCGCCGTCGACCATCCGAATCATCAACGCCGACAGGACGGCGTTGAACAGGATGATCATCGAGAGCAGGTACTCGATCACCGGGATGTTGTAGACGCCCGCGTAGATGATCTGGCCGAACTCGAACTGCGCGAGGTTCAGATCCGAGGAGAACGTCGCGAGGATCTCGACGACCTCCAGTCCGATGAAGAAGGCAAAGGACGCCGAGGCGGTGATGCCGTAGAGGACCCCGATCAGCGTCACTGTCGCTTGGTCACGCTGGCGCCGGAGTTTGATCACCTCGTTCATATTCTGTGAGATCAGCTCTCCCAGCTGCTTGGGCGTTCCACCCATCTGCCGTCCGACCAAATACATCTCGGAGAACTTCTGGATGAGGTAGGAACTGGTCTCGGCGGTGAAAAAGAACCACGAGCGGTCCGGTGCGATCCGCATATTTAGCCGGCCGTAGAGCCGGTCGATCTCGCGGGAGAGGATGCCGAAGTCCTTCTCCCGAAGCGTCTCTAAGACCGCCCGCGTCGTCGACTGCTTCGCGCTCTCTGAGGCACCCAGCGCCCGGATGAAGCCCGGATACTCCTCGTCGCGCTCTTTGATACCGTTCTCGTGGTGGCGGGCCACGAGCCCCGGGACTGCAAGCGGCGTCAGCGGCGCCGCAATCAGGATCGGGATCGGCATATCCAACATAACAGCCTGCACCGCCTGTCCGACGGGCGTCCAGCCCACGGTGCCGGTCCCGAGGAGGACGATGAAAAATAGCGCCAGCGCCACCGACCCGTAGAGGGCAATGTCGATCTGGCGATCCATCTTCGTGCGGTACTCGTCCTGCTGGTACCACAGCGGGTCGTGCGGCGAGATCGTCCTGATGACGAAATAGAAACCCAGCTGCACGAAGATGAAGAGCACGATGACCGCCGCTATTGTCATCGTCGCGTCCGTGCCGGTGAGGATGGGCAGAACGATGGCGTTGATGATTCCGAACGTCATCGACAGGATCATCGAGAGATAGAGGTCCTTCATCACCTCCAGGTTCCCCAGCGCGCCCTCGTAGACGGTGATGTACCGCTGGATCATCGTCTGTTGTTCGCCGAGGAGAAAGTCGTCCAGGCTCTGGCCGGCGTTCAGCGAGTAGGCGAGCCGATCGAAGAAGTCGCTGAGTTCCTTCGAGGGGACGGCGCGGGACCGCCGCTTCAGGGCGTCGTCGAGCGACTGGTTCCACGTGTCGACCAGTTCGGTTACCCGCCGCATCTCGACGGCCAGTTCGCCGTATTCGTCTTGGCGGCCGAGCTGTCTGAACACTGCCACTCGATCGATGTTCGTCGTCGACAGCACCGTCAGGTGCGTGATGACGAGGTGGAGTTGGTTCTCCAGGCCGCGCCGCTGGTCCTCCACGAGCAACCGCGGGTACAGCATTCCGGCCAAAAGCATCAGCGCACCGAGGAGGAAGATCGGAATCCTGACCAACACCGGCAGCGGGAGCGCGATGGCCCCGGCAACGCCGAGGAGGAAAAGCAGGATCGTCGGCGCCAGGACCGTGATGATGTACTTCCGGTTGTCCATCGGCATCCGCTCGTAGGCGTCGAGGACAGACGACGCGAACTGGCGCAGCTGCCGCTTTTGTGCCCCGAATCCGACGTCCGGCTCCGGTTCGGTCCCTGTTTCGCTCATCAGTCGACCCTCGTCATATCGAAGGGAATGCCCTCCGTGCCGTCGCGCTGGAAGTCCTCGATGAACTCGTTGACCTCGTGGTAGCCGACGATGTTCTCCTGGATCGCCCGCCGGATGAGTTCCGAGCGGAACTCGATGTCGTCGTAGATCTGCCGCGTGTCGTCGTAGCCGAGCAGCGTCGCGATCTTCTCCTCCATAATGTAGGAGTTGTTCCGGCCCTGAAAGACGATCTCGTCCTCGACGGGGTCCCAGTAGAACGCCTCACGGGTGACGACGCCGCCCATCTCCTTGGAGTACCCCTCGATCTCCTGGACCGAGGTGACGCGGCGGAGCGTCTCGTCGCCCCGCTTGACGCGGTTCTGGAACAGCGCGATGTCGGCGTTCGACATGAACGTCTCGGGGACGTTGATCGGGTCACCCGTGAACCGCTGGATCATCGAGACGATGTCCGAGGCGTGGAACGTCAGCATCACTGGATGGCCGGTCTGGGCGGCCTGGAACGCCATCCGCCCCTCCTCGCCACGGACCTCCCCCACGATGATGTAGTCCGGGCGGGACCGCAGGGCGGCGGCGACGAGGTCGAACATATCGACCTCCGAGTCCGCGCCGCGCCCCTCGCGGGTGAGGAGTTGCTGCCAGGTGTTGTGCGGCGGCAGGACCTCCGCGGTGTCCTCCGCGGTGTAGATCTTCGAGTCCCGCGGGATGAACGACGTGATGGCGTTCAGCGTCGTCGTCTTCCCGGACGCCGTCTCGCCGACGACGAACACCGTCCGCTCGTTCTCTAAGGCGATCCAGAGATACGCGGCCAACTCCGGCGAGAGTGTGCCCCACTTCGTGATCTGGAAGATCGACAGTGGCACGTCGTCGCCCTGCCGGATCGTCAACGACGAGCCTTTCAGCGAGACGTCGTCGGAGTAGATGATGTTGATACGCGACCCGTCCGGCAGCGTCGAGTCGACGATGGGGTGCGCGTCAGAGACGGGGTCGCCGATCCGTTCGCCCATATTCCGGAGCCAGTTGTCGTACTGCTCCGCGGAGTCGAACTCGACGGTGGTTTCGAGCAGCCCGAACTCCCCGTGGTCGACGTCGACCTGCCGGGGCCCGATGACGTGAATGTCCTCGTTGGCGGGGTCGCGCATAATCGGTTCGAGCGGGCCGAGACCGACGATATCGCGGATGAGCCGGTACCGGACCTTCTCGTAGGTCTCCTCGGTGATCTCCAGGGGCCCGAGTTCGAGCCGCTGGACGAGTTCGGCGAGTCGCCCGTTGCGTTCGTCTTCCAGAACGACGATCTCCTCTAAGAGTTCGCGGATCCGATCCTCGTACTCGGTGTCGTCGGTCGGCGCGGGCTTCGTCACCGACCGCTCGAGCAGTTTGTCCTTGACCTGCCCGAAGACTTCCCGTTCGCCGTCTTCGAGTTCCGGCTCGATGGTGTAGTACTTGGTCGTCTCGCCGAAGTTCCCGTACACCTGCGAGTAGATCGGCCCGCCGAGGTGGTAGATGATGTTCGGCCGGCGCGACTCGTAGCCGTCCGGCTCGTCGACGAGCATCGGGAACTCCCCGGTGATCTGTCGGAAGCGCTTGAGATGCTCGCGCAGGTGCTTCCACCGCTGGGCGTGCTGCTTCAGTTCGCTGTCGATCTTCGCTGAGCCGTGTTCGGTAGCCATCAGGCAACACTCCTGGATTCGATGACGATTCCGATGCCCGATCGGACCGAGAAGCCGATCCGGTCACCGACCTGTTCGCCCATCCCGGCGAACCGCTTGACGAAGATGTTCCGTCGCACGTCGTTGCCGACCTCGACCATCTCTAATTCGAGATAGACGTCCGCGATCGACCGGAAGGGGCCGATCGCCTCCTCGTCGACCGTCGAGGGGTCGACCGTGAGGACGATCGTCTTGCCCTTGGTGGTCAGATCGCGGAAGAACGAGATGATCTCCAGGGCGGCCTGCCGTTCCTCGTTCTGCCGGACCAGCGCCTCGAACTTGGGGTCGTTCCGCAGGATCGCGTCGAACGTGTCGACGAGGATGACGTCGGCGTCCCACATCGTCTCGGCCTCCATCATCCGCTTGAGGAGCTGTTTGCGCTCGTCGTCGGATTCGCTGCCGGTCAGCGTCCCCGAAGCGTCGATCTCGGCTGGGATGAAGAGCATCTCCTCGTCGAGCATCGGCTTCACCATATCGTACGTCAGCGAGTGCATCTGGTCCAGGAAGCCACGAACGCCCAACTCCGTCGATACGAGCGTCGTGACGATATCCTCCTGGGTGAACCCGTAGGTGAACCGCTGGGAGAGAACGCTCTTGCCGGCCCCGTAGTCGCCCTCGATGAGGACGATCGAGCCGACTGGGAGCCCCCCGCCGAGCTCCTTCTCCAGTCGATCGTGCTCCTGCAGTCCGATCGAGTACTGATTCGAGCTCATCGGTTGAAACGGAACACCTCCTCGTCGCCGTCGACGGTCAGCGTCACCCGGTGATCGCCCGAACCCAAATCGAGGTCGCCGATCGTGACTTCGACGACTCCGTGCGGAGTCCAGTCGTCGCCGCTGCCGTCGGCGACGGAGACGGATACGTTCGTGCGGTACTGCGCGTCGACGATGACGTCGAACGTCTCGCCAGTCGCCGGCAACGTCCGGTCACCCGTGTTCTTGACGTACAGCGTGACCGTGTTCGTGTCGCTGTCGTAGACGCCGCTCTCGGAGTCGCTGATCACCTCGATATCGGTCCGGATGTTCTCTGCGACGTCCGCGCCCCGGTCGTCGAGCGCGCCGCTGATCCCGGTGACGGTGTCGATGAGGACGCCCGCCACGCCCGCCGCGATGACGATGCTCGCGATGAACAGGATCAGACTCGGCACCGAGACGTCGGCCATTCAGATCACCTCGACGGTCGTGTTGCTGGCTGCGACCCCGTTCTCGGCGACCACCTTGACGCGGTCGGGCTGATCGATACCGCTGACGTGGAGCACGAGGGAGCTATCGGGCGCCCACACGTCCGTCGAGCCGTCCTCGTCGACGGTGGTCGAATCCGGCTGGACCAGCGCGTTGTCGACGAGGAGACTCGTTTCGGTGACCGACAGCGTCGTCGTCCCCGTGTTGGTCACGGTGATATCCAGATTCGATTCGCTATCGTTGTAGACCACTTCCGTCACCCCGATTTCGGTGTTCTGACGGTCGAGGAGGTCCTCTCTGTCCTCCTCTTGGGCTTCGGTGATCTGCTCTGCGGTCCCTGCACCGGCCGAGTACAGCGTCCCCGTCGCGACGAGCACCCCGAGGAAGATGATCGCCGTCGAGCCGCTAACGCCGAATCCCACGGGAACCCCCTCCGAGCGTCGACAGTTCCTCCAGAAGGCGGGACTCGTCGACATCACCGGCCAGCCGGCTGATGTAGGTCAGGCTCTCCCTGTGGTGCTCGACGCGCAGTTCTTCGGGCCGTTCCCTCTCGCCAGCCGTAGCGGCGTTGCGGACGTGTTCGCTCATCGTCCGCTCGACCTGCCGGGTGATCCAGCCCTGTGTCCGGTACTGGCGCAAGGCGCGTGCGGCGCCGATCGCTCCGCCGACGTCGACCAGGAACCGCGCCCACTCGAGCACGACTGACTCGGCGGTGTACCGGGCCGGAAGTGCAGTCAGGTACGCGTCGGTGTCGGCGGGCTGCTGTGCGTCTCGCCGATTCGTCGCCGCGCCGTTCCGAGCCGCATTCGCCTCGGCTGCGTCCGCTGCGGCGTTCGTCTGCGCAGCCGGCTTGGCAACACCATTCGTCGCCTCGCCGGTTTCTTCGGTCTCGAAGAGAGAGTCGTCGGGTTCGACTTCCTCGGCGCTCTCGGCTTCGACGACCGTCTCGGTTTCGTCTTCGACGGCGTCTGCCTCGGCGTCGGCGTCCGCTCCGTCGATATCCTCGGCGAACGCTCCATCGATGTCGCCGTCGAACTCCTCGTCGAGATCCTCGCCGGTCAGGGCGTCTTCGATTTCGTCTTCGGCAGACTCCTCGGCGGCCGCTTCGTCGTCTTCGGCGGCCGCTTCGTCGTCTTCGGCGGCCGCTTCGTCGTCATCCTCGTCCTCGAAGCCGCCTTCCTCCTCGTATTGGGACTTCAGTTCGTCGAAGCTCGCACCCCCGCCGCCACTGTCGCCTTCCTCGTCGTCGCCTTCCTCGTCCCCACTGTCGAGTGCTGCCGCAGGGTCGCCGCCGTCGTCGGCGTCGGTGAGTTCGTCCTCGGCGGCGAGTTCGGCCTCGTCCTCCTCGGCCTCGAGGTCCCCGAAGTCCTCGTCGAAGAACTCCTCGGCGTCGGCGCTCGCGACGTCGGGGTCGAGGCTCTCCTCTTCTTCCTCTTCCATATCGAAGAGGCCGAACGCGCCGTCGCTTTCGAGGCCGCCCATCTCGCGGGCGTCGTCCACGAAGGGGTTGATTCCACGGGTCACCATCTCGTAGATGTCCAGCAGCTTCCGGATGGTGTCGTCGAGTTCCTCGACGGTCTCGCCGATCTGTTTGTTCTCCTCGCGGACCGTGTTCATCCCCGAGGAGATGGAACTGACTTCGTTTTCCATCTCCGAGAGGCGGTCTTCGATCTCCGCGACCCGGTCGGCGTCGACGCCGGAGCCGCCGAGGTCGCCGCCGTCGTCGAATCCCCCCATCTCGCTGCCGTCGTCGAACCCCTCCATTTCGCCGTCGAAATCGTCCATCTCGTCGTCGAAGTCGTCGCCTTCGCCGTCGAAGTCGTCGATGCCGCCGTCGAGGCCGCCCATATCGTCGTCGAGGTCCTCGTCGAATCCGAGTCCGTCAGTAGCGATAGTGTCCGACTCCTCGTCGCCGTCGCCGTCCATCCAGTCCATCACGCCCATCCATCGACCCTCCTGTCACTGCTGTCCCTCGCTCCGCCGCGCGACCGGCGGGAATCCGAACTGCGCCCCCACAGACGCCCCGAACGCGCGGTATGACCGGTCCGACCGTCCGGCCTCGGTGGAACTGGTCTCATTACCAGAATCGTACCGTTATCGGTACAAGAAGTTTCCCTCCAAATTATCGATCGTGATACCGGAAAACCCCACTACTGAGTCGAGTTGATCCGGGATACGAATACGTTGTGGCCGAGTTACTCGGATCCGGCCGTTTCGTCGATCGTGCCGCTGTCCCGGTTACTGAGCCGAAGAATTATCCCACTGCGGGACGGATCTCGCATCCGAAACCCACGGAAGTGTCCTCATATATGCCAGAATTCGTCAAAACAGGTATCGACGGCCTCGATTCCATCCTCAACGGCGGTATCGTCGAGAACGCCGCGGTACTCGTCAGCGGCAACCCCGGCACCGGCAAGAGCATCTTCGGCCTCCAGTTTCTCCACAACGGCGTCGATATGTACGACGAAGGGGGAATCTATCTCACCTTCGAGGAGACCGCAGACGACATCAGCGAGGCCGCGGCCTCGATCGGCTTCGATCGCTGGGACGAGTTCGTCGAGTCCGGCCGGATCAAAGTCTACGACAAGCGGACGCTGCTCCGCAGCGGCGACTTCTCCTCGACACTCGATACGATCCTCGAAGACCTCCAGGACACCCAGTACGACCGGCTCGTCCTCGACTCGCTGACGATGTTTCAGCTCTTCTTCGACGACGAGAAGGAACAACGCCAGTATCTTCTGAAGTTCATCGACATCCTGAAAGACAGCGGTCTCACGTCGATCCTGACGATGGAGCAGTCGGCGATGTTCCCCGATACCGAGATCGGCCTGGAGAACTTCCTGACCGACGGCAACATCTATCTCGTTCAGTCACCCGCCGGGTCGACGTCGAACCGGTACATCTGGGTCGCGAAGATGCGCAAGCAGCCGATCAAGAACTCGATGTTCCCCATAGAGATAGATCACGGCGGAATCAAAGTCTACGAGCAGGCCGCGGGCTTCTCGATGATGGGCGATTCGGCGCCGATGTTCGGCGAGGACGACGGCGGCGGGTTGGAGTAGCTTCTGGAGCTATAGTAGCGTTTGCAACTGATTGCACATCCGATCGCACGACTGCGTGCGATCGTGTGAGTGAAGACTTGCAAACGCTACTATAACTTGGTTGTATTGTCGCACGTCTGTCTTCTGATCGCATTTTAAAGAATGAGTGTCTAAAAGGACTCGATCTGACCGTCGTTACTTTTTCTGCCTTATTTACGTTTGCTAGATCTGTCGCTTTTGAAGTAGCGGTCGGAAAAGAGGAATTCAGTTAGCTCAGGAAAGTGAGCCGAGATTGTTTACAGCCTAACGGGTTCGCCGACGCTTTTTCCGGCGAGTTGCTGAGGCATCGTGAGGATGACTTGGGTCGTGCCACCAGTTTGGCTCGTGATGTCCAGTTGGACTTGGTAGCCCGTCTCGAGGCCGCTAGTTTCGGACTCGATCGCTTCTGTGTCGATCTTCACTTCGTACCGATCGTCGCCATTATTGAGCACACCGTAGGAGTTATCTTCGAACTGTTCATCCCGGTTGACTGCTGAGAGGTTGAAGGTCGTGCTGGTTCCGTCGTTTTCATTCGCATCAACGTCGTTGGAGAATTCGGTGTGGTTGGTGAGGGTAGTAACTTCGGTGTCACTGAGGTATTTGATCGAAGTCTGATTCATATCTACGGCACTGGAGCCGGCAGCGAGCCGGACGGTCAACGTGATGTTGGCGATTTTATTGCCGGGACCGACGGTGCCGTGCTGGTTGACGACTTCCACGCGGTTGGTGACCTTGTCGACGCTTTCCTGGCCGGCTTCTTCGGCGGTCGCCTGCAGGAAGCCGGCGGTGTTCACCAGAACACCGGCGGCGATAGCGGCGACGAGGACCATCGCGATGAACACGATGAGGGTGCCGATCCCGACCTGCCCGCGGTTCCTGTCCGAATTATCGTTGTGATTGAATAGTTGTTTCATTGTCCTGTCTTAGAGTGGAACGGGATCATTGTTGTTTTGACCGGAAAGTTGCTGGGGCATCGAGAGGATGACCTGCGTTGAACCGCCGTCGCGACTGGTGATGTCCAGTTCGACAGTATCACCTGTTTCGAGCCCTTTCTGGTTCTCTTCGACGACCGACGTGTTGATGACGATCTCGAATCGGTCGGACTGTCCGTTCAGCACTGGGTAGGACTTATCACCATCGTCATCAATCGCGTATGCCGTATATTCTGTTGAATTCAGGCCTTCAAGGTCACCCGCGTCGGAGAATTTTGTTACGTTTCGTAATTCGGTTCCGTGGCTTGTGGTTTCGTTTTTGAAGACGAGATTTTCGGCAGTGGTTTCACTTGTATACTTGATGGTAGTATCTTCAAGTGAGACACTGCCAGAGCCGGCTGCGAGCCGAACCGTGAGGTTCAGACTATCGACGGCTTTGCCGTCGCCGGTGTCGTTGACGATGCCGTGTTGGCTGACGACATCGAGTCTGTTCGTGACCTTGTCGACGCTCTCCTGGCCAGCGTCTTCGGCAGTCGCTTGCAGGAAGCCGGCGGTGTTGACGAGTACACCGGCGGCGATAGCGGCGACAAGGACCATCGCGATGAACACGATGAGCGTCCCAATGCCGACCTGCCCACGGTCGGCGTCCGAGTCGTTGTCTTCGAGCATATGTATTGTCTCCAGTCTGGCCCCGCCCCGCGTGACGGTCGGCCGTCATCTTGGGGAAACAATCCCTTGAATAAAACGCTACGGTAGCAAATATCAGATCTGATTCTGATCGTCTTTGCCCAAGTGATTGGTCGCGTCGCAAAGCGGTCTAGAGTTTGCCTCTGGTGCTCTCAATTGAGAGGTCACAGCTCATTGCTGTTTTGGTCGATTGCTGGAGTAGTTTGTCAAGGAACGACTGGTATGCTCTGGATCAGCGTATTTCACCAGCCGAAGCTGGAGGATCGCCTCTAATCCTCCCGTTGTCCAGCGCATCCACTGGTTCTTGCACCGCTTGCTGACTTCACCCATCAGCCGTTCGACGGGGTTCGAGGTCCACGGCACCTCGAACCCCTCGATAGCCTGCTCGGCAAACGTCACGATCGACGGCAGCCACCGCCGTAGATACCCCGCAGCCTTCTCTGACCCGTACTGCTCCAACTGCCACGCTATCTTCTCGATACGCTCGGTCGTTCGCGCGATCCGCTGGCGGATCGCCGCGAACTCCTCGTTGGGACGGTGCTTGGCGACAGAGTTCTTCAGATGGAATACCTCGTCGATCACCTCCGAGACGATCTCGTTCCGCCGATCCAAGGAGAACATACCGTCGTCCCAGAGGTTGTAGTCAAGCGTCCGAATGACGTGGACGAGATCAAGTTGGTGATTGCGATTTTCATCGGTAAAGGCCGTGACGATACCCTCATCAGCGTCACTGACGACCGTCGCGTCGTCAGTGACTGCGTCGATATCGTCGATATCGGCTGCTGTCTCGTCCCAATCAGCGTTGACCGAGAGATCCAGCAGAGAGCGTGATTCCTCAGCAGTATCTTCGGCGAGCGTGGCCTAGACGGAGTGGTACGAGCCGTCGTCGTCTTGATTGTGACACTTCGTGCCGTCAGGAGTAACCGCATCAGCGTCTGTGTCAGCGACACAGTCTGGAAGGAACTGCTTGAGCTTGCTGCCGTATTCTCTGGCGCGACGATTGATGGTGGTCGGCGACGGCATCTCCGAGAGGATGCCGTCGCCGTGGTCAGCAGCGTCACGATAGCTGAGCGAGGTGTCGAGATCGACGCTCTTGGCCGCAATACCCTGCTGATAGCGGTTTTGCCCGTCGAAGCTGAGAACATCTTCGACGGGGCGGAAGTAGCTGGGTTCGTCGTGGTCAGCGGCGGTATCTTCGACGTAGTGAAGGTCGAAGTCGTGTTCACCGGCGGTTGTGACGGCTGTGCGAGTGTCGGTACCTGCTCGTTGGAAGCGACGGTCACCGTTGCCAGTAGTGTGTTTCTCGCCGCAGAGCGCCACGACGTGGGCCGCGTCGAGGCACTCAACCAGTCCTTCGAGAAGAACTGATTCGACGTTCTGGCCAGTGATGAACTCGGCAAGCGTGGCCAGCGATATCGTTTTATCGTCGTCGATGCTATCGGTCAACCGCACGTAGATTGTGGCGTGTATGGGACACCTCCTGGTGGACACCAGAGGCGTCCCGTTCCTCACGGGAGCCAGTTGCTACTGAACTCTACAGGACTTTGCGACACGACCGAAAAAGTGGACTCCAGTTATTACAGTCTGACAGGTTCGCCGATGCTTGAGCCGGCGAGTTGCTGGGGCATCGTGACGATGACCTGAGTCGTGCCACCAGTTTGGCTCGTGATGTCCAGTCGGACTTGGCTACCCGTATCGAGGCCACTAGTATCAGACTCGATCGCTTCTGTGTCGATCGTCACTTCGTATCGATCGTCGCCATCATTGAGTACACCGTAAGAGTTGTCGTCGAACTGTTCCTCCCGGTCGACTGCTGAGAGGTTGAAGGTCGTGCTGGTTCCGTCGTTTTCATTCGCATCAACGTCGTTGGAGAATTCGGTGTGATTGGTGAGGGTAGTGACCTCAGTGTCGCTGAGGTATTTGATCGAGGTTTGATTCATATCCACGGCACTGGAGCCGGCAGCGAGTCGGACGGTGAACGTGATGTTGGCAATTTTATTGCCGGGACCGACGGTGCCGTGCTGGTTGACGACTTCCACGCGGTTGGTGACCTTGTCGACGCTTTCCTGGCCGGCTTCTTCGGCGGTCGCCTGCAGGAAGCCGGCGGTGTTGACTAACACACCGGCAGCGATGGCGGCGACGAGGACCATCGCGATGAATACGATGAGGGTACCGATACCGACTTGCCCCCGATTACTGTCCGAATTATCGTTGTGATTGAATAGTTGTTTCATTGTCCTGTCTTAGAGTGGAACGGGTGAATTGTCATCTTGACCGGAAAGTTGCTGGGGCATCGAGAGGATGACCTGCGTTGAACCGCCGTCGCGGCTGGTGATGTCCAGTTCGACAGTATCACCTGTTTCGAGCCCTTTCTGGTTCTCTTCGACGACCGACGTGTTGATGACAATCTCGAACCGGTCAGACTGACCGTTCAGCACTGGGAAGGAATTGTCGCCATCGTCATCAATCGCGTACGCCGTATATTCTGTTGAATTCAGGCCGCTGCCATTAATATAGTCTTTGCTCTTGTCGTACTTACTCACATCACCAAGCGTCTCCCCGTTCGAGGTATTATCTTTGAAGACGAGGTTTTTGGCAGTGGTTTCACTTGTATACTTGATGGTAGTATCTTCAAGTGAGACACTGCCAGAGCCGGCTGCGAGCCGAACCGTGAGGTTCAGACTATCGACGGTTTTCTCGTTGCTGCTGGATACGTTGACGATGCCGTGTTGGCTGACGATATCGAGTCTGTTCGTGACCTTGTCGACACTTTCCTGGCCAGCGTCTTCGGCAGTCGCTTGCAGGAAGCCGGCGGTGTTGACGAGGACACCGGCGGCGATAGCGGCGACAAGGACCATCGCGATGAACACGATGAGGGTGCCAATACCGACCTGCCCACGGTCGGCGTCCGAGTCGTTGTCTTCGAACATATGTTGTCTCCAGTCTGGCCCCGCCCCGCGTGACGGTCGGCCGTCAGTTCGGACAAACGACCCCCCAAATAAAACGCTACGGGCCCAGATATTGATTGTGATAATGATGATTTTCGGCGGAAAAAGCGATATAGCGCCGAATCAGCACCTGAATCTCGTCTTTTCGGACTTCGACTGCCGGCTATCGCCGCTGGCTCGGATGGACGGCTTCGACTAGATCAAAAATTACCTTTCCTGACAGGACAGGGGATTCGAGTGGGGTAACTGTGTGTGGGCAGGTCGAAATCGCTGGCCGAACATCGGCCTGCTGTCCGACCGAAACTACGCTCTCCCGCGCTCGCTACCGTTCCTCGACTCTCTCGTTTTCGCTGGGGTATCCGGCCGCCTGGTCGTTCGGAAGCTGCCAGCCTCCCCGCTGCCACCTGCCGGAACCTAATCCTGAGAGATCCGTCGCCAGACGTCGTCGAGTTTGTTTTTTACCTCGGGACGTTCCTCGACCTTGATGTTGAGATCGTTGCCCTCGAAACTGATGACGACCTCGTCGATATCCCGGCGGTAGACGTTCGTCCGGCGGTGCTCATCCGAGAGGACGCGGTCGTGTAGTTCGAGCAGTCCGGCCCCGGTGAGTTCTTCGATCCGGCGGTAACAGGTCGCGATCGGAATGTCGAGCATCTCGCTGAACTCCTGTGCCGAGTGAGGCTCGTCTGCGGCGCGGAGGATGTCGGGGTTGTATTCGTTCCCGAGAGCTGAGAGCGTCCTGTCAGACTCCATAGACAGCTGCCCCTTCTAACCGGAATTACCTGAATGTGACGGTCGATCGAGGTCGGCTATCGATCGTGAAAACGCGAGCCAGGTCGGTCGGCACTGCGGGGCTGCTCCGGTTCGGCGGTGTACCCCGACTACCCAGCCCTGCGATGGGCTTATTATCGCTCCGGCGGCACCACGAAGTATGGCCCCGGCGGACCCTCCCGAAGACACTCCGCGATCCGCGCGCGGCGAGGAGGGTGTCATCAGGCCCGAAGAGCTCGATTATACGGCCTCCGAACGGGTCGCAGAGCTCGACGAGGGACGGTACGTCGTCGCGACCGACGAGGAGGATTCGCCATCCGTCGACGGCGACGGGGACGTCGAGGAAGACGACGAGCGGGGGCAGCTGGCCAGACAGCAGATGGCGCGATACGTCTCTGAACGGGGGGCAGACTACGGAGTTGCCCTCACAGCAGCATTCGATGGGGACGTCGCACAGCACGAACACTTCTCCGACGACGTGGCGACTGCCTTCGGGGAGTTTGCATCCTGGTACGTCTCACAGATCGATACCGAGACGTCCCCGGCGGAAGCGCTCGGGATCCTCCTTTTGGCCTCGGAGACGCCGGTCTCCTATCCGGCCAAGGCACTCGCCCCGATCCTCCGCGAGCACGACCTCAGCCTGGACGACTCGATCGGCGATCTCGTCGAAGCGATCGCCGACGAGGGACTCCGGATTCCGGAGGAGTAGCTTCGACTCGCTGCCGGTTCGTATCAGCCCTGATAATGGGGGCGATGCGTTTATACAGCGTTTGCCGGAAGTGAGAATATGGCAACGACGGTACTGGTCGTCGACGACTCGGCGTTTATGCGGAACCTCCTGAAGCAGTTGCTCGAGGACGAACACGAGGTCGTCGGGGAGGCCGAAAACGGCGTCGAGGCGGTTGAGATGTACGACGAACTCGATCCGGACGTCGTGACGATGGACGTCGTGATGCCCATCCGAGATGGGATCGAAGCGACAGAGGAGATCAAATCGACGGATCCCAACTCGTCGGTGATTATGTGCACGTCAGTCGGCCAAGAAGAGAAGATGCGGGAGGCGGTCAAGGCCGGTGCGGACGGCTACATCACAAAACCGTTCCAGAAGCCGAACGTGCTCGAGGCCATCGACGACGTGGTGAGCGTCGAAGCATGAATCTCGACGTCCAGTCGCTCCGGACGTTCAGCCGGCTTGCGCGCTCCGGAGCCGAACAAGCGGCGGGATCGCTGGCGACGATGACCGGCTTCGACGCCCGTGTCGCGGTCACAAAAGTCGAGATGGCGACGCGGTCGGACGTCGAACGGGAGTTCCGCGAGCGCGATCTGGTCACCGTCCACGTCGATTTCTCGGGGGCGATCGACGGTCGAACCGTCCTCGCGTTCGACCGAGAGCGTGCCGCGTCACTCGTCGATGCGCTCGTCCCCGGCGAGTCGGCCGACCCGGGCAGCGACCTCGCGACGAGCGGGCTGAAAGAGTTGGGGAACATTATGCTCGGCGGGTTCATCGACGGCTGGGCCGACTTCCTCGGGGAGGGCATCGAGTTCACGACGCCGACGTACGTCGAACTGGACGCCGGCCGCTCGCTGGAGGACGTCACGGCCGACTCGGAGTTCGCAAACGGGGAGTTCGGCGCTGACATCGACGCGGGGGCGGAGTTCGGTTCCGGACTCGATACCGAGCACGTGCTGGCGTTCCGGAACCACCTGGAGACGCCCGACGAGGAGGCGGGCTTCTACATCTACATGCTCCCGACGACCGATTCGGTCGGAACGATCGTCGACGCGGCCGGCGACGGCGAGGAGACGATCCCCGTCGAGAGTTTCACCTCCTTCTCGCAGATGATCACGGAGGGCGCCGGGCAGGCCTCCGAGGACCTGACGGCGATGACCGGCATCGACACCACCGTCGACGTGAGTCGGCTGAGCTTCGTCCCCGTCGAGGGGGTCCCGATGGAACTGACCGACGACGCCCGGCGCGGGGTGGTCCTCGAGTTCACCGGCACACCCTCGGGCTACATCGCGATCCTCTTCGATCCCGAGTCGGCCGAAAGCGTCGCCGACGCGCTGATGCCGGGGATGGACGCCGACCCGGAGATGCAGAAGAGCGCGATCCAGGAAATCGGCAACATCGTCACCTCGGGCTTCCTCGACGGGTGGGCCGATTCCCTGGGGACGACGATCGACATCTCGCCGCCGCGGTACGTCGACGACATCGCCTCAGCGATCGTCGATCCGCTGGTGGCGGAACTGGCGCGGACGCAGGATTACGCGTTTCTCATCGACTCGGCCATCGTCACTCCCGACGGGGCGATCACCTGCGACATCTACGCGCTACCGGACGAGCAGGAACTGCGGACGGCTTTCGATCAGCTCACGCCGGGGCCGAACTGATTACAGCGGAGATGCAAGGGTGATCGGCCAAGACGAAACGGCGGTCGACGGCGGCCCACTGGGAGAGAGCTACCGTCCGATTCGCCACCGAACCTACGAATGAAAGTATACACGAGCGATCGATCGCGCCCCGAACGAGTCAAGGTCGGCGTCGCCGAGTACGCCGTCGCCGAGTCGGAGGCAACGCTCGTCACCAGCGGGCTCGGCTCCTGCGTCGGCATCGCGATTATCGACCCGGACGCCGGCGTCGCCGGGCTCGCACACGCAATGTTGCCGACAGCCGGAGCAAACAGCGGTGCTGACCCGAGTACCGCGAGCGGGACGGATCCGCAGACCGGCACTGAGGGCCACGCGGACGGCGGCCGTCCGGACGAGGCGAAGTACGTCGACACCGCGGTTCCGGGGCTGCTCCGATCGATGGCCGCCTCGGGCGCGGACCGCTCGAATCTCGAAGCGCGAATCGCGGGCGGGAGCGCGATGTTCGAGTTCGGCGCCGAGGGCGATGGGGTCGGCAAGCGAAACGTCGCCGCTGCGGAGGAAGTTCTCGCAGTACACGACATCCCGATCGTCGGGCGCGACGTCGGCGGCGATTACGGCCGGTCGCTGGAGTTCGACGTCGCCAGCGGCGATCTCTCCGTCAGGCGGGCGCACGGGGAGACGCAGGTTCTCTGATCTCTCCGGCAGGCGTTCCGACTTCTGCGGGTCCGACTCCTGCGGGGACTATCCCGATACCCACAGTTCGGCTCGGTTACTCCCGCAGCGGCCGGTTGATTCTCCGAGTTGATTATCCGAGCTGATAATTTCAGGGGGACGTTTATGAATCCGGTCACGAATGGTCGACACACTACGGTAGCGGCGACGGTCGCCGTATCACGAGAGAGTGTCTATGACCATCGATCCCGACGACTACGACCTCCGAGAGCTCAGACGTATCGCGGACGAACGACGGGGGGCGGGGCGCTCAGCGGACGAGGGTGACCGCCGACACGCCGATGACGATCGCCGACGCGCCGAGGAGGACCGCGACGAGGGGGGCGGCCGTCGGTCGACACGAGGTGGCGGCGAGCGCCGCCGGAGTCGTGCCGACCGACGACGAGGCGGCGACCGCGACGACGACCGACAGCGACGGGAGGGGCGTCGGAGCGGCCGTTCAGAGAGCGGACGAGGCCGATCCCGCGCGGACGACCGTCGCCGCAACGGCCGTGGCGAACAAGACAGTCGTTCTACCGACCGGCAAGGCGGGGACGACGGGGCCACGATTCGTCCCCGGAACGACGTCAGCCGTCCTCGACACGGCGAATCGGACCACGCGGAGGGGCACGACGAGGTCCGCCGCGCCGATCGGATCGCGCGCGACCTCGGATTCGGCGGCGAGGACCGCGACCGCAGAGAAGCGGAATCTCGCCACGCCGATCGACGGACCGGCGGGAGGCGGCGCCGCGACGACGCCGGCCGCGGAAGATCAGTTCGCGACCGCGCCGACGATGTCGGCCGGTTCCAGTTCGACACCGAGGTTCGCGAGCGACCGCGTGGGCGGGCGGGCGAGGCGCTCCGCCAGAACCAACTCGAACAGTTACTCGTCCACGAGACTGCCGCGGCCGGTGAGGGCCTCTCGAAGCCGTATCTCACGTCGCTCCCCGACGAGTACGCCGCCGAACGAACCGTCTTCGACTGGCTGGAGTTCCTCGTCCTCAAGGGTGGATTCAAGCGGACGATGGACGCCCTCCGGTATTACCACACTGTCGATTGGCTGACCGAGGACGTCGAGGCCGAACTCCAGGATTATCTCGTCGGCTTCTCGGGCGAGGTATCGAACACCGCCGAGTTCGACGTCGACGACCACCACCTGAGTCTGGTGTACATCGCGCGGCTGTCGTCGATGGAGTGACGCCGGGGCGATACGTCCGCCGCGTTTCGATTCACGCGGCACACCAACAGGGCTTTTTGTGCCTTCTGTCTATTCTGACGTATGACAGACGACCCGGATGAATCCGCCGCCACGGATAATGACGACACAGCGACAGAAGAGAACGAAGCCGAGGAGTCGGCGGGACCGACCCCAGTGGGTGTCAAACTTGGAAGTACTCGGACTGTCCTCCAGTACGTTCGGGGCGGCGAGGTCGAGACCGTCCGGACGCTCACGTGTCTCGCGACCTACGAGGACCCCCTGACGGGCGACGAGCAGGTCCTGTTCGGCGAACAGGCCGCCCAGGAGTATCCGGACACGGTGAAGTATATGCTCCGGTCGGGGCTCCCCCAGGACGACGAGAGCGCCGACCTCGCCGCGAAGTTTTTCGAGGAGGTCGTTTCCGCGGAAGGACTGGACGAAGACAGCGCGGTCGTCTACGCGATTCCGACGATCGACAACGAGCCGGGACTTCGGAACCTCAACCGTGTGATAGAACAGAGTTCCGTCGGCGACGCCTTGGTACGGAGCTTTCCGGAGTCGCTCTGTGGATCGATCCCGGCGTTCGGCGATGACCTCGAGGCGATCGACGAGGTGTTCGCGGCGGTCAATATGGGGTCGACGAACCTGGAGGCGTCCGCCTATCGACACGGCGAACAGCTCTCACCGTTCGTCTCGGGCGCGGTCACCGGCAACGAGGTGGACCGCAAGATCGCAAACGCCGTCGAGGAGGAGACGCAGGGCCGCGTCAACATCGACCTGACGACCGCCCGGGAGTACAAAGAGACGCACGCCGACTTCGACGCCTTCGAGCCGTTCACGGACGTCATCCAGCAGCCCGGCGGCGGCGCCCACGAGTTCACGATCGAGCGGTCGGTGATGGAGCCGCTCGACGACTACGTCGACGACGCGGTCGACGAGGTCGCCAACAACTTCCTCTCACAGTTGGCGAACGACCACATGAAGCCCTACCAGCTCGCGCTCTCGAAGCCGATCGTTCTCACCGGCGGGATGGCCTGTATTCCGGGCATCGTCGACGTCTTCGAGGACCGGCTCTCGGCGGAACTCGATCGCGACGTCACCTGTATCGCCGCGGATCGGCCGGATCTCGCTCCTGCCGAGGGAGCCCGCCGGATCGCCGAACGGCTGATCGAGTGAGCGCGTCGACAGCGGAGCCCGCTTCGCGATGGAACGGCCGCGCCCGCGGAATATCCCAAACGACTAATCAGGGGTCGGCGTACCTTCGTGTATGTACGATCGGATTCTCGTTCCGACGGACGGCAGCGAATGTGCGGATCGAGCCGTCGAGCACGCGATCGATCTTGCGGCACAGTACGACGCCGAACTGCGCGTCCTCTCGGTGATCGACGCAAGGGACGTCAGCCACAGCGCGCCCGCAATCAGCGTCGATCAGGTCGAAGACACGCTCCGGGAGCGGGCGGAGTCCGTCGTCGAGGCCGTCGCCGACCGCGCCGCGGAGGCGGGCGTCGACGTCGAAACGGCCGTCGAACCCGGAATCCCGGACGACGTCATTACTGAATACGCCGGCGAGAATGACTGCGATCTCGTCGTGATGGGGACCCACGGTCGGACCGGTCTGGAACGGTACCTCCTCGGAAGCGTGACCGAGCGCACCGTTCGGCGGTCGCCGGTGCCTGTGCTGACGGTTCGGGACACCGAGTAAGCGCGGCATAGCGGTGTCGGTGGACACCCTATGCGTCCACTGTTCGGGTGATTGGTGCTCACCGCAATGTACCGTGGCCGATAGTATATACGCCCGCAGACCGTTCTCGCGGGTATGGCACTGCGTCGGCTTCTCCGGGGACGCGTCGAGTGGTCCCGACTGGAGGCTGTCGCACGCGAAATCCGCGACCGCTACGACCGCGAGGAGGTCTCCGTTCGGTTTCTGGAGGCCGACAACTGGCTGTCGACCCCGATGGTCGTCGACGAGCGCTGGTTCGTGAAGGTGATCTCGCGACAGAACTCGATCGTCCACGCGCTCTTTACTACCGGCCGCAATCTGGGCGCCTTTTCGACGGGAACCGAGGGCTTTTTCGAGCACTTTTCGACGCCCGCGGAGATGGCCGAACACGAACTCGAAGCGACCCAGCGGATGCGGGAGATCGGCCTCAACGCGCCGGAACCGATCGAGACGTTCGAGGTCGACGGCCTCGGAGTTCTGGTCCTCGAATACCTCCCGGAGTTCCGGACGCTCGACGAACTCGACGAGGCAGCCGAGGCCGACCTCGCGCCCGCACTCTTCGAGTCGTTGCGGACGATGCACGAACACGAGTTGCTCCACGGCGACCTTCGGGCGGAGAACGTGCTGATCCTCGACGGGGAGATCTATTTCATCGACGCGACCAACGTCCGGGACACGGGCGCCGAGGACGCAAAGTCCTACGACGTCGCCTGTGCGCTCGGGGCACTCGAACCGCTTATCGGGGCGGATCGGACGGCTGAAGCCGCTCTGACCGCGTTTTCGACGGAAGAACTGCTCGCGGCGGCCCGCTTTCTGGACTTCGTCAACATCCGGCCCGACCACGACTTCGACGCCGCGAAACTGCAGGGCGAGATCGAAAAGCGGGCCTCGTCGCCGTAGTCGGGACTACGGGCGGCGATTCGAGGAAACGCGGACGGCGATAGCCGACGGCACGAGCGACAGTGTATGCGAAAGGAGCGAAGGTGGGAGCGGACGGCCTCCGGCGGGAGAGAGGCCGGACGCCGAGAGGCGTGGTATCCGCAGCGGACCCCGAACACTGCGGCGTTGTGTGGCGGATTAGTGCCGACTTCGACGAGAAAAGCGTCGTCCGTCGGCAGTGACCGGTAGCCACCCGAGACGAATAAACCCACCGGCACGCGCTCGGACCGGCCTGGGTCTTCGGTAGATCACGTGCCCGATTCGACCGACCGTCTGAGCGCGCGTTCCAGATTTTCGAGCTCCCCGTCGAGGTTACGCTCGAAGAACCGTTCGACTCCCGGGACCCGTCCGTCGACGACGAACTCGTTGATGAGGCGGGTTCCCGTCTCGGTCTCCTCGACCGTGTGCTCGCCGGTGACCTGAAAGACCGAGGACCGACCCAGGAACTTGACGTACTCCGGCGGTTCCCGCGCGATGTCTTCGGTTTCGACGCGCGCGGTCGATTTGACGAAGGGGATCGGCAGGCGGACGTGCCAGGTCGCCGCCCCCGTCGCCTCGTCGACCTCGTAGCTGTCGACGACGCTTATCGCGTCCGCGCGTTCGGATGGATCGGCAATGAAGTCCCAGACTCTCTCGGGCGGGGCGTCGAACTCGAAGACCCGCCGGACGCGTATCGTCATATCTCCCCGTTCGGATGCGAGATAAAAAAGCTCCCCAATCGCGCCGATGCGCCGAGTACCCGCTGTCGTCAGTCAGCTACGAGTGACGCGCCAGGTCGTCGACCGCGCGCGCCCCCACTTTTCGATCTCGACGTCTTCCGACTTCTCCGCGAGGCGGGGCAGACGGGATCCCACCTGCTTCGCGGAGAGGCCGATCGCGTCTGCGATGTTCTTCGCCCGGAAGTACCGCTCTCCGGCGGCGACACTCTCCCGGAGGTACGAGACGATCCGTTTTTCCTCCTCGGTGAAATCACTCATTTTGCGACCGGTACGGGCGGTTCGGCCTTAAGCTTCTCGTCCGATGTTCACTCGAAAAGGTGAGTCGCCGATACGGCCAGCGAGCCGGCGATGATGGCGATGGCGAAGCCGACCGCCGCGAGCAGCTGATCGCCGCTCAGCCCCGCGGCGAACATCCCGCCGACACCCAGGAGCGCGACGAGCGCAAACAGGATAGTCAGGCCGATTCCCTTGTCTGACGAGGCAGATGCAGTCTCCATACTCGGATCTCGCCTGTGCTCGACTTAGTTCATACGGATGCGCTCGGTCGGCCTCGGTTACGCCCCTGGCTACCGGACGCCTATCCGATCGTGACGTGATCGGACTCCTCGTTCAGCGCCAGATTAGCGGCGATTTCGGCGTTTCGCATCGCGTACTGTGCGGTCTGCTGCAGGCTGACAAGCACTTCCCGGACCTGGAGTAGTTCCTCGTTGCCCATTTCCGGGAGGTCGCTCAGGATCTCCTGTTCGCGGTCGCGGAGTTGGCGGAACAGCGTGCGGCACTCGACGGTTTTGTCGTAGTCGCGTTCGACGACTGACTGGACCGCAGTTTTGGTCAGTTCGTCGACCTGATCGGTGAACTCGCGGATCCGTCGCATCGTCGCGCTGTCGACGTCGAGGGTGTGCCCGTCGGCGTCCATCGCGATGTTGGCGATGTCCTCGGCGTTGTCCGCGGTCAACTCCAGGTTCTTCGCGACAGAGCGATAGCCGATGAGCGGGAATCCCTCCTCCAGACCGACGGCACGGGCGAGATTGGGGTTCTGGTAGGCGGTGAAGATCAGCCGGAGGAGGAGCACGAAGATCTTGTTGGCCTGTCGCTCCCGGTTCAGCGCGCGCTGTGCGAGATCTGTGTTGCCGTGGGCGAGCGCCTTGATCGCTTCCCCGCGCATCGTACTCCCGGTGTTTTCGAGGCGTTCGAGGAGGTTGTCCAGCGTGAAATCCTCGGGGTCGACCGAACACCGGATGGCGATCCGTTCGGGCGTCTCCTCGATCACGCCGAGTCCCATCAGTTGGGTCTCTGCTTTGTAGACCGCGTTGATGTGATCGGAATCGAGCGCGCCGTCGCTCTTCTCGATGTGGATCACCCGACGACCGAGGACGTACTGGGCGACGATTGCCCGTTCCAAGGAGTCCGCGTTGAGGTTGTCCGCGCGGATCGTCGCCGAGGAATCCTCCTGGCTCGCAGATTCCGGCAGCACCGTCAGCGTTCCCTTGCCACCCATCCGAAGCGACACCTCGTCTCCCTTGTTGACGTTGTGCTCCGATGCCCACTCGGCGGGGAGCGTCATCGCCAGCGTCGAGGGACCGAGTCGCTGTACCTTACGAGTCTCCATATCACACCCCTGGATTGGCGTGACCTTAATCTTCACTATACACACCTTATATGTGTTATTACGGTTTGGAGATCTTGTTGTCTCCCGGGCAGCGACGGACTCCGGTCCCAGCGGACTGGTGGGCGCCCAGCAGAAGAGGGCGAGGGGTGACGATCGGACGCTATCGCAGGGTATCGGGGCTCACACGATCCGCATCATCCGCCGCTCGACGCGGCCGATCCGGACCTTCGTCCACCCGCGGAGGTCCTCGTCGAGGTCGGGGTCGTCGGTGTCGACGCGGAGTTCGCCGATCGTGTCGAGTTTCGCCCGCGAGGCGACGATCTCGACGTCGCACTGCCGGATCACTGCGGGCGATAACTGGGGGTTCCCGCGGCCGAAGACGAACCCCTGGCCCCCGATCGGGGAGACGACGACGACGTTTCGCCCGTCGGGATCGAGGGCCTCGAGGAGTTCCGACTCGCTGGCGTCGCGGGCGAGTACTTCGCCGTCGTGCCAGACGTCGACACCGAGCGGCGAGCCCTCGAACCCGAGTTCCTCTTTGATGGCCCCGACGGTGCTCCCGGGACCGAGCAGGAACGTCTTGTCGCTGTCCCGGATGTCGTCTGCGACGCCAGCGGCGAGCGCCTCGACGCTGCCACCCCCGAGCTGTTTCGAGGACTGCAGTTCCTCGGCGACGGGGACTTTCGCGACTGCCCGGAGTTCCGGGTTGACCTCGCCTTCCCGGTACTCGTCCTCGTCGATGTCCATCACCTCGCGGCGCTCGGTGCGCTCGAACGTCCGGAGGACGTGTGCGGCGTCCTCGGGCGAGACGGCGAATACCGACGAGTACACCTTCACGCCCGCGGGGACACCCAGAATCGGCGTGTCTGTGCCCTCGACTGTCTCTGCGACGTCCGCGGCGGTTCCGTCGCCGCCGACGAAGACGACGAGATCGACGTCGGCGTCGAGGAAGCGCTCGACCGCACGGACGGTGTCCGCTGCGGTGGTCTCGTCGCCGTCGGGCGAACCGAGTACCTCCGGCTCGAAGCCCGCTGCCGTCGCCGCGTCCGCTCCCATTGCCCCGCCCCAAGTGAGCAACTCGATGCCGTTCTCGCTGTTCTGCTCGGCAAGTGCGTCGAGCGCCCGACGAGCGCGATCCGGCGCACGCGGCTCTGCGCCGAGTTCACGCGCTTCCTCGACCTTGTCGTCGGTCCCCTTCAGGCCGACACGGCCGCCCATCCCCGCGATGGGGTTGACGACGAAGCCTACTCGCATACGCGAACCCAGCGGCGGTGTGAGGAAAAGCCCGCCGGTGCAGGGCAGGGCAGCGCCGCTGTGTCGGTGACAACAAGAACTGAACGTTTAAGAATCGTCCGGCGAAAGCCGGGCGTATGCTCACACTCGCAACCGAGGGCGCAGCCCTCCCGATCGCTGAGACCGGCGCGGTGGTCCTGCTCGCGAGCGTCGCGATGGTCGTCGTCTGGCTCTATCTCCTCTACCGGTAGCCTCGCGCCCGCTACTCCGAGGATGCGTTCTCTGTTGCCACATCCTCGTCGACGAGTTCGACTCGGGCTTCCAGCCACTCCGTGGCCGCCGCAAGTTCTCCTTCGTCGGTCGCGATAAGCTTCACCCGCACGGCGTCGCCGGGGTAACTCCCGACGGCGACGTCGAACCGCTCCTGCAGATCGGCGAGGCGATCGACCAGTTCGCTCTCGGGTTCGTCGACGGCGACGACCGCCGTGTGCGTCTCCTCCCCGGCGAACTCCTCGGCGACGTGCTCGAACATCGCCTTCATCTCTTCGGGGACGCCCGGCAGGACGTAGATGCTCTCGACGACGGCCCCGGGGGCGACGCCCGCCTCGTTCGGCAGCATCCGCGCGCCCGCCGGAAGGTGCGTCGTCCCGTCGACGAGGTCGGCGGCGGCGTAGCCACCCTCCTCGGTCAGCCACTCGTGGGCCGCGTCGTGGGGTTCGACGTCGCGGCCGACGGCGGCGGCGACGCCTTCCATCGTCACGTCGTCGTGCGTGGGTCCGAGCCCGCCAGTGACGAGGACGGCGTCGTACTCGGCGCGGTACTCGTTGACGACGCGGGCGATCTCTCCGACGTCGTCCGGGATAGTGGTGACGCGAGCGACGTCGACGCCGCGGTCGGTCAACTGTTCGCAGAGCCACGCGGCGTTCGTGTTCACGGTGTCACCGGAGAGGAGTTCGTCCCCGACGGTGACGACTGCGACTCGCATACGTTCCGTAGTCCCGAGGCGAACAAAAGGTCAGCGCATCCTCGCCCCGACCGACAACAGGTCAGCGCATCCTCGCCCCGACCGACAACAGGTCAGCGCATCCTCGCCCCGACCGACAACAGGTCAGCGCATCCTCGTCCTGGCCGGCAAAGGACCAGCGTTCGCCCAGGTCGATAATAGGTCAGCGCATCCCCGGCGGCGGGCCGTCGTCGAACTCGTCGTCGTCGGTCTCGACGTCGATGCCCATCTCCTCGCGCTGCTTGCGCAACTGCTCGATCTTCCGGCGGTAGTAGAAGAGCCCCCCGATGCCGATCACGCCGACGAGGGCGACGATCCCGCCGAAGATGTAGAGGTCCCGCTCCAGATAGTAGCGGACGGAGATGGTGTCAGCCGTGACTGATTCCGTCCAGATGACGTGGACCTGCCCGTTGTCGTCGATATCAGTCTCGTAGCCGCCCGGAGAGACCTGCCCGAAGATCGGGAAGTCGATGCCCCGGTCGGGTGGCAGGACGACCTCGTAGGTCCCCTCGACGTACGTCGGGAGCGTGAACCGCTTCGGCGTGCCCTCGCTGGTGAACGCGAGCGCGCTGCCGTCGGGCGGATCCTCGCGTGGCAGTTCGACGATCGTCTCGTCGCGGGTCCGCCGGACCTCGCCGCCTCGCTCGCGGATATCGGTCCCGTTGAGGACCGTCCCGTTGGGGTAGCGGTAGCGCACCGACTCGACCGACAGCGGGTTCGTCCCGCCGAAGCCGTCGCGTCTGAACAGCTCGATCGTGGACTCGTTCGTGGTCATCACCGTACGGAACTGCGTGTTCTCCTCGACGGTGATGTGGACCGTGCGGTCGCTCTCCCACTCGTACGGCGCTGCGGGGTCGCTGTCGAGCCGCTCGCCGTCGACCGGCCCGGTGCCGATGCCGAGGCAGCCGCTCGTGACGGCGAGCAAGGCGAGACAGCCGGCGGCGAGCAGGAGTCGGCGGTTCATAGGTAGATGTTCTGCCGTCGCGTTCTCACGTCAGGACGCACTTCAGTTCCGAGCGCAGGTACGAGCCGATGCTCGCGAGCAGCCCCGGCGGATCGGTTCCCTCGGGGCAGACGATACTCTGTTCGAGGAGTCCCAGTCGTTCGACGGTCACGATGTCCGAGGCGTGACCGGCGCGGTTGACCGTCGCCCGGACCTCCCCGCGCGTGGCGCTGTTGACGTTGACGCGACCGCTGCCCTCCTCGCGGGTCCAGTCGTAGAGGCGGTCGCGCGTCGCGTCCGCGAGCCGGGGGGTCTCGCCCGCGACGAACTGCAGCGGCGTGTGCTGGACGACGCCGAAGCGGTCGCGGATCTGCGACGGCGTGCCGGTCCCCAGGCCGAGTTCGTCCGTGGGGATCCGGACCCGCTCGCCGTTGCCCGCATCGAGGACCCAGCCCTCGTCGTCCCACGAATCGAGCGTCGCGACGTAGGTCTCGCCCTCGACGAACTCGGGCGTAATTTCGCCCCACGTCTCCGCGAGGAGGTTATCCGCGACTGTCGCGTCCTCGCCGTCGAACTCGACGGCGACGAACGCGTCGTCGCGGACGTCGATGGACCACGTCGCGTCCAGTTCCCCGACGTCGTTGTCGATCAGCGAGCCCAGGCTGTCGAGCGCCCGCTCTCTGGCGTCGCCCTCGACGTAGCACTTCGTGGCGAGAACGACCATCAGTCGTCCCGACCCACGTCGACGTTGAGTTCGTCGCGGAGCTCTTCGATCCGGCGCTCCATCGTCTCGACCATCTCGTCGTTCTCCATCGGTTCCAGCGGCGCGCCGGTCTCGGGACACTGGAAACCCTGCTCCATCGCCTCGGAGAACTCGAAGCGGATGCCCGCCGGCTCCGAGAGGTAGAACTCGTGGGTCCGCTCGTACTCTAGGCGCTCTTCGAGCGCCTCCAGCAGGCGATACATCTCCTCGCGGAGGTTCTCCGGGATGTTCTCGTAGTGGAACGTCCAGAGGTAGGTGAGCCACCCGGAGTCCTCGTCGCGGACCCGGCGATACTCGGCCAGATCGTTCTCATAGAGGATAAAGAGCGCACGCCGGACGTCGTTGAGCTCGAGGCCCAGTTCCTCGGCGAGTTCCTCGTCGGTCACCTCGCCGTCGGGCGGGGCCGCGGCCACCGGCATCCCCGTCGGTCCGACCAGTTCGTGGAGGTATTTCTGGATGACAGGGTCGTTCAGCAGCTCCTCAAAAGCCATTACCCACAGTTGCGCCGCTCAGTCGTTTTAAAGTTGCGGAAGTGGGGTGTCGGTCGGTGCTGATCGGCACTCACCATCGATCAGTACGTCTCGATATCGACGCCGAGCTCCTCGAAGTCGTCGACGTTTCGCGTCAAAACGGGCTCATCCGCTCGCTCGGCGACAGCAGCGATCGCTGCGTCACCCTTGCCGACGTCAGTTCCTGTCTCGCCGACCATACGACCCGCACGGCGGGAGAGTTGGAGATCCATCGGAACAAATGGCACTGATTCGATAATTCCTCGAATTCGTCGTTCCTCGCGTTCGTTGGCTACTCCCGTCCCAACACCAATATACAGTTCAGTCACGGCCATCGCGGGCATTTTCATCGCTACTCCCGACACCTCCAACTCTTCGGCTTTCTCTGTCGCCCCCTCGTCGCCGGCGAGCAGATCAAGCACGAACGCCGTATCAAGAATCACGGAACCGCTCCTTCAGCACGCGGGCTTCGTCAACGTCCCGCTCGTCGGCCTCGTCGATTGCATTCCGCATCGTCTCGACGTCTTCCGAGTCGAGTAGCCCGGCGAGATCGCTGATCGACGGCCGACGAGTCAGCCGGTCGACCGCCTCCGAGAATGTCTCGTCCTCGCGCCTCCGCGCTTCGATATACGCGTAGGTGTCCTCGTCGAGCTGGACTGATTTCGTCCCCATATGTGGAGTAACAGCGGTATCCGGTTTGAATCTGATGCCGTGTACCCTGTTCCGATCACTCGGTGTCGCCGTCGACGACCCGCTTGCCGCACGCCTGCGGGATCACCCGCCGCTCCGCGTCCGGCCACTCCTGTTCGAGTTCTCTGCCCTCGAACAGCCGATCCAGGAAGACGGCCAGCCCCGCGACCTCCGAGTGGGGCTGGTTCGTGACGCCGACGTTCCAGTCGGCCTCGTCGTACACCTCGAACGGGACCTTCTCGCCGCCGACGACAACGAGAATCGGTTCCTCGCGATGCGCCTCGCGGATCTCGCCCGCGACGTCCTGCACGCGCTCGCCGTACATCGTGAGGTGGACGACGCGCCCGGTCCACTCGCGGATCGTCGCGTCCAGTTCGTCGGTCCGCTCTACGGTGAACGGCCCGCCGAAGCGGTCGGTGATATCGGCGACCGTCTCCTCCGACTGGCTCGCGTTGTCCGGGAAGAGCACCCGATCAGCGCCGAGCGCCCGCGCGGTCAGGCCGACGTGGGTCGTCATCCGGTCGTCCCGCCCGGGGCGGTGGCCGTACCGGAGGACAGCCACCTCTGGTTCGTCCTGCATAGCCGTCCCGAGGCGGGGTGGGCGCTAAGGGGCTTCGCTTCCCGTTCGGCCGAGGTGACCGAGAGCCCGGCCCCCACGTCGCGGCCGGAAGGAGAACGCACTTACTCCCTGCCGGCGCACACCCGGTATGAATCTGACAGGACAGCGGATCGTCGTCACCGGGGGTGCGGGCCTCGTCGGCTCGCACCTCGCGCGTCGGCTTCGCGGGGACAACGACGTCGTCGTCGCCGACGACCTCTCGAAGGGGACGCGCGATCGCATCCCCGCGGGCGTCGCGTTCGCCGAGGCGGATATGACTGACCCCGACGACGTCGCCGACGTGATCACCGCCGACGTCGACGTCGTCTTCCATCTCGCGGCCTACACCGACACGAACTTCGCCGAGCCGCGGAAGCTCTTCGAGGAGAACACGGAGATGACCTACAACGTCCTCGAACGGATGGAGGAGGTGGGCGTCTCGAACCTCGCCTTCACCTCCTCGTCGACCGTGTACGGCGAGGCGCCGCGGCCGACGCCCGAGGACTTCGCCCCGCTCGAACCGATCAGCGTCTACGGCGCCGCGAAACTCGCCGACGAGGGCCTCTTGTCCACGTACGCCCACGCGAAGGACTTCACCGTCTGGTGCTTCCGATTCGCCAACATCGTCGGTCCCAACCAGCGCGGCAACGTCATCCCCGACTTCATCGAGAAACTGGTGGACGATCCGGAGACGCTGACGATCCTCGGCGACGGCCGCCAGGAGAAGTCCTACCTGCACGTCACCGAATGTGTCGACGCCATCTGCCACGTCGTCGAGCACGCCGACGACGCGATGAATATCTACAACCTCGGGACGCGGACGACGACCTCGGTCACGCGGATCGCCGACATCGTCGCGGACGTGATGGACCTCGATCCCGACTACGAGTACACCGGCGGCGACCGCGGCTGGGAGGGCGACGTCCCGCGGATGCGCCTCTCGGTCGAGAAACTGTCGGGGCTCGGCTGGGAAGCCGACTCTTCGAGCGACGACGCCGTCCGTCGTGCGGCCGAGGAACTGTACGAGGAACTGCGGGACGAACACGACGCCGACGCGTAGCCGGTCGTCCCCGCTACCGGAACGGCACGGCTTTGATCCCTCGTCTCTTACCGACGGCCGTGCAGTTCGTCGGCTACGATACGGGCGCGCCCGGACTCCTGGTGAGTCGTCCCGCCGGCGATCGCGACGTCACAGAGCGCGAGTCGTCCGCTGACGGTCCCGAAGACGCCGCGGAGTCGTCGCGGGAGGTCGACCTCGTCTCGCTCGAACCGGGCACGGAACTCGCCTATACGCTCGCCGACCGTCACTGTGCAGGCGCGGTCACTGCCGACGGCCACATCCCCTGTACGAATCCGACGGCCCCCTACTGCCCGGAGCACCGCTCGACGTGGGTGTGCGCGAAGTGCACCGGCACTTGCCTGAAAGACGAGATGGACTGTCACGAGGCCCACGCGATCTACCTCGCGGCCTTCGCACCCGATACTTTCAAAGTAGGCGTCACCCGGGAGTGGCGGCTGCAGACGCGCCTCCGCGAGCAGGGCGCCGACCGCGGGGCGCTGTTGCAAGTCGTCCCGGATGGCAGGATCGCCCGCGAGCGGGAGGCCGAGATCGCCGAGTCGATCACCGACCGGGTCCGGGTGCCACAGAAGCGCGCGGGCCTCCACCGCGACGTCGACGGGGCGGCGTGGGAGGCGCTTCTCGGGACCTTCGACGTCGATTCCGGAGATCGCTTTTCGTACGAGTACGGCCTCGACCTCCGCGATCGACCCGTCGCCGAGACGATCGCGACGGGGACTGTTCGGGGCGTGAAGGGGCGGCTGCTGGTGCTCGACCGCGGCGGCAGTACATACGCTGTCGACCTCCGGGAGCTCGTCGGCTACGAGGCCACGCCCGAGGCGTCGACGCGGGATCTCCAGGCGAGTCTCGGCGCGTGGGGGTGACGCGTCGTCGGCTGGTGGCTGCGATCTTTCATACTGATTACTCTCGTCTCTTCCCGCCGAGCGCCGTCAGCGGGGGCGGCGCTCGTCGGTGAAAAGTGAGAGTAACCAGTATCAGTCGTCTGCGGGCGTGATCTCTTCGAATCCCGCGACGGTGAGTTCCCCACCGAGCGTCCGGTTGGGGTACGGGATGTCGATTCCCTCCTCGTCGAACCGCTGTTTGACGCTCTGGACGTACTCCGCACGCGTCTTCACGAAATCAGACCGGTTAGGGTCCGCAATCCAGACGCGCGAAGTGAGCGTCACCGACGAGTCGCCCAGTTCGGTCAATCGCACCGACGGGGCAGGATCTTCGAGGATCTCCTCGTGGGCCTCCGCCTCCTCGACGATGATCTCGGTGGCCTTCTCGGTGTCGTCGTCGTAGCCGATTCCGAAGGGGACCTGCAGGCGGAGTTTGTCCTTCGCGACCGGGTTCTTGATCACGCCGTCGGTGAGATTCGAGTTCGGGACCGTCAGCAGTTCGTTGTCGAAGGTCCGGACGCGCGTGACGCGGAAGCTGATGTCCTCGACGACGCCCGAGTTGCCGTCCCACTGGATCCAGTCGCCGATCTTGAACGGCTTGTCGGTGTAGATGAAGATCCCCGCGACGAAGTTCTGCAGGACGTCCTGCATCGCAAAGCCGATCGCCAGCGTCGCTGCGGCGGCGATCGTCGCCAGAGAGCGCAGGAAGTCGGGGAAGCCCGCTGCACCGAAGGCAGCGGTGATCCCGATGAAGACGACGACGACCAAGAGGATCCGCCGGAGCGGTCGCCGGGCGTGCGCCTCCAGCCCCCGGGAGTTCATCATCCGATTCACGACCGGGATCAGTACGCTCCGGCCGACCACGTACACGACGGTGAAGACGACGAGGAACGCCAGCACCTGGCCGAGCAACCCGGCGATCGCGTCGGGGATCCCGATACTGGTGAGGATGCGGGCGATCGATCCGCTCAGGCCGACGCCGACCTGCAGAGCGGCGCCCGCGATCATCGGTAGAGAACCCCCGTGTTACCCCGTGTCTCGATCACGCTTGCGTCGGTGCGATCGGCCAGTTCGTCGGCCAGTTCCTCGACGGTCGTCCCCCCGCGGGCCGCCCGGAGGAACTTCACCTTGATCAGGTCGCGGTCGGCGAGTTGATCGGACGCCTCCTCGACGACCGGATCGATTCCCCCCTTGCCCACCCAGACGGTCACGTCCAGATCGTGGGCCTGTTTCCGCAACTCCTCTTCGTCCATACGAACCCGCTACGGGGGCATACGGTTTGAAACTTAAGACTGCCGACGGGTCGGAATCGGTCGCTCGTCGTCTTCGCTACGGAAAACCGAGGAGACAGCCCTGCGCTTCAGCGCGGAGAGCAAATCAAGCGTCGTAGGGGTACCGCTTCGTCGCGCCACACTCCAGACACCTGACGACGACGTGCCCGGACTGGAGACGCACCCGGGCGGTCGCTCCCGGCCTGAGGTACGCGTCGCAGTCGTCGCAGGCGAACCGGCGGAACCGACGCGGGAGGCCGGATCGGTTTCGCTCGGCGATCCGGCGCGCGAGGCGGACGTACTCCCGACCGCGGTCGACGTCGCCATCGGCCGTCGCGGCCCGAGCGAGCGCGTGCAGTCGCTCGATACGTTCGGCCGGGATGTCCATACCGGGAGACCAACACGGGCGAGTAAAGACGTTCCGGATCGTCGGCTGTCTCATATTATTGGGATTATCGCACAATATTAAGCCTTCGAGCACGAAGCGGACGTATGCGCGTTGTATTCGCCACCGACCTCTCGGACGCGAACGAGGCAGCGATCCGGTCGCGGACCTGTCTCGACTGTCTCGACAACATCGGCGTGACCAAGGTCCACCTGGTGACAGTCGTTCCGGACAACGTCTCCAGCGGCCTCCCGGGGATGGACACCGCGGCGGACGCACGAAAGGCGCTGAAACCACAGCGCGAGGTCTTCGAATCCGCCGGGTTCGCCGTCGAGACGCACGTCGCCCGCGGGACGCCACACCGACGAATCACCGGATTCGCAGACCGGCTGGACGCCGATATGGTGATCGTCGGCTCCCGCGGCGAGAGTGCGCTCTCGAACCGGCTCGTCGGCAGCACGACCCGGAACGTCGCCCGAACCACGAGGCGGCCGCTGCTCGTCGAACGCATCGCGCCGCCGGAGTCGGACAAGGCGGTCGTGAAAGAACACCTCTTCGAGCACGTCCTCGTGGCGACCGACTTCTCCGAGAACGCTCGACGGGCGTTCGAGTACCTGCCGCGGCTCGAAGGCGCCACCCAGGCTGTCGATCTCCTGTACGTCAAGTCCGGAAAGAGTCAGACGTCGGTGTCGGACGCCACGGCACAGCTCGAAGACCTCGCCGTCGAAGTCAAATCGGAGATGGGCATCGAGGCGGGCATCAGCGTCCGCGAGGGCGATCCCGCAGAGGAGATCCGCGCGGAGGAGACCCGGGTAGACGCGACGACGACGCTCCTTGGAACGCGCGGGCAGAGCCCCCTCCGTCGCCTGCTTCTCGGCAGCGTCTCGGAGTCAGTGGTCGCCCGCGGCAACAACAACGTTCTCCTGATCCCACCGGGCGCCGCTCGGGGACGCTGATCGCGGCGGTCTATCCGGTCGGGGATCCGTCGACGGCCGCACGTTGGGGGTCGGCCGCAGACCTCCCGTCGCCGCGAAGGCAACGGTATATATAGGTTCACGCAGAACGCCCTACGACGTGTCTCTCCGCGTCCTCAACTACCTCGAACTCGAATCCCACCTCCAGCGGAGCGGCATCGGCACCGCCGCGGACCAACAGCGGGCCGCACTCGACGGGACCGACGTCGAGGTCGTCACCTCGCCGTGGCAGGGCGGTGCGCCGCTCTCGGCGTTCCGCGCTCTGGCGACCGGCGGCGGCGTCTTCCGGGAGTACGACGTCGCCCACTGCAACCTCGTCGGGCCGGGGTCGCTCGCGGTCGCCAGACACGCAAAGCGGAACGGGATCCCGCTCGTGCTCCACACGCACGTCACCCGCGAGGACTTCGCGGAGTCGTTCCGCGGGTCGACCACGGTCGCTCCCGCGCTGGGTCGCTATCTCCGGTGGTTCTACTCGCAGGCGGATCTGGTGCTGTGTCCCTCGGCGTACACCAAACGCGTGCTGGAATCGTACCCCGTCGATGCCCCGATCCGCCCGATCACGAACGGCGTCGACGTCGACGCCCTCGCGGGGTTCGCGGACCTCCGCGAGGAGTACCGGGAGCGCTACGACCTCTCTGGAACGGTCGTGTTTCTCGTGGGCAACGTCTTCGAGCGGAAGGGACTGACGACGTTCTGCCGCGTCGCGGAGGCGACGCCCTACGATTTCGCGTGGTTCGGGCCCTACGACACCGGGCCGCACGCCTCGACGGCCGTGCGCCGATGGACCAGCGATCCGCCCGAGAACGTCACCTTCACCGGCTGGATCGACGACATCCGCGGCGCCTACGGCGCCGGCGACGTCTACCTCTTCCCGACGAAGAACGAAAACCAGGGGATCGCCGTTCTCGAAGCGATGGCCTGCGGGAAGGCGGTCGTCCTCCGCGACATCCCGGTGTTCGAGGAGTTCTACACCGACGGCCACGACTGTCTCAAATGCGACACGACCGCGGAGTTCCGCGATGCGGTCGAACGGCTGGCCGAGGACGACGACCTCCGGGAACGGCTCGGCGAGAATGCCCGGGAAACAGCGCTGGAGCACAGTCTTGACCGCGTCGGCGACCAGCTCGCCGCCCTGTACCGCGAGGTGCACGACGCCGTGCAGGCCGGCCGGTCGGTCGACCTCGACACCGTTTGGGACGGCCGGTAGACCTGACACCATGCAGGCCGGCCGGTCGATCCCGACGCCATACGGGACGGCCGCACCGTCGACTCCGACGCCGGTTCCGCAACTGATTAACCCCGCGTCCGTGAATCGCCGCCGATGGCACCCGTCTCGGTCGCCGCGTTCACCGACACCTATCTCCCGACGGTCAACGGCGTCTCCTACACCGTCCAGACGTGGCGCGACCGTTGGGAGGACCGCGGCGGGACGATGCGAGTCGTCTACCCCGCGAGCGACGACTACGATCCCGATGAGGGGGAGTATCCGGTCCGGAGCCTCCCGTTTCCGATGTACGAGGGCTTCCGGCTCGGAACACCCCATATTCCGTCTGCGGCGACGGACGTCGACCTCGTCCACGCGCACACGCCCTTCGCGGTCGGCCTCGGCGGCGTCCGGCTCGCCCGCCGGAAGGACCTGCCGCTCGTGACCTCCTATCACACCCCGACCGCCGAGTACGCGGATTACCTCACCTCCCGCCCGCGCGTCGAGCGTGGCATCGAACGGCTTGCCGAGCGGTACGAGCAGTGGTTCCTCTCCCGTGCCGACGCGGTCGTCTGCCCCAGCGAGGACACGAGAGCCCGGGTCGCCGACGGACTCGACCCCGACACGCCAGCGGTCGTCGTTCCGAACGGCGTCGATATCGACTTCTTCGGCCCGACGGATCCGGAGCCGTTCCGGGATCGCCACAACCTCCCTGCGGGACCGCTGATCGGCTATACCGGCCGGCACGGGTACGAGAAGAACCTCTCGGAGTTTCTGCGAGCCGCCGCCGGGATCGATGCCACGGTCGTCGTCGGCGGTGACGGCCCTGCGCGGGACGACCTCGAAGCGCTCGCGGCCGACCTCGACCTCGACGCACGCTTCCTCGGCTTCCTGCCGCGCGAGGAGTTGCCCGCGTTTTACTCCGCGCTCGATGCGTTCGTCTTCCCGAGTCCGGTCGAGACGCAGGGGCTCGTCGCCCTGGAGGCGAACGCCTGCGGGACGCCCGTCATCGCTGTCGACGCCGGGGCGCTCTCGAACACGGTCGAATCCGGCGTTACGGGCTACCACTACGACCCCGGCGACGTCGCGGCCTGTCGCGAGGCGATCGATCGCGTGCTCGACGAACGGGCAGCGCTTTCGGCGGCCTGTCTGGATCGTCGCGAGGAAATGAGCGTCGAACACGCGGTCGACGAATTGTCGGCACTCTACGAGCGGGTCGTCGGCAAAAACCGCACTCGGCCGGTCGCCGAGTAGTCAGCGGACGGGCAGAAGACGGGAGCGGAACTTAGTCGTCGAGGTCCTCGACCGCCTGCGCGATCCGCTGGAGCTGCCGCGTCGCGTCGCGGACCTCGTCACGGAGCTGTCGGACCTCGCGAACGAGTTCTTCGTTGTCAGCGCCGCTTTCCTCCTGGCCGCCTCGCCCCGGCGGGCCGCCCCCCATTCCCGGCGGACCGCCACCGCCGCCCATCCCCGGCGGGCCGCCACCGCCGCCCATCATTCCGCTCATCATCTGTGCGAAGGGGTTGCCGCCGCCACCGCCGCCCATCATCTCCTCGGGGTCGGGGCGGTCGCCTTCTTCGCGTTCCTCCTCGCGCCGTTCGCGGATCTCCTCGACGCGTTCGCGGAAGGATTTCTCCTCGGCTTCGGATTCGGCGTCCGACGGCTTCTCGGCGTCCGGCGTTTCCTCGGCATCGTTCCCCTCGGCGGGGTCGTCTGTGTCGTCCGACATACCCCTGGATTCAGTCTCCCCCCGCAAATGGCTGTTGGTCGGCGGTGGAAGGGGGATCGATCAGCCGCGAGAAGAGACAGTCCCGGAAGCCAGGACGGGGACGAGCCGGTTACGCGACCGCGGAGTCCTCGTCGGGGTCGCCGACTGGTCCGGACATCTCCTCGATGACGTCGTGGAGGGTAACGTCGTTGACGAGGATGACGTCGCCGACGGCGCGGACCCAGCGATACGGGAGAATGACACCCTTTTCGGTGGTTACAAGATCGCCGAACAGTTCGCTGTTGACCTGCGTGAGCGCGAGTCCGGTGACTGCCTGTCGATCGACGAGATCGAGTCGGACGTCGGCGACCTCGCCGACGAAGACACCTTCGTTCGAGTACACCTCGCGACCGACGAGGTTGGTCATCTTCTGTGGGGTTTCGTCCATATGCCGATGGTCGGGAGCGTGCATCTTAATTGTTCGCTGTGAACGACCCCGGAGCTGCCGCGATGGGATCGGTGACGGCTGACAGGCGTCAGACGGGACAAATAGCCCGGTGTCGTTGGTCAAAACGGCGACGGCAACCCGACGTCAGACGGGACAAATAGCCCGGTTTCGTTGGTCAAAACGACGACGGCAACCCGACGTCAGACGGCGTCGAACTCCGCTTCGGTCACGCGGACGACGACCGTCTCCTCGACCGGGCGGAGATCGTAGGCGGGGACAGTGCCGTCGGGGCGCCGCGTGACGTACATCGGCTCGACCGGGCGGCCGCTCTCCAGCCCGTAGACTGCGAGCAGCTCGCCGGTCTCCTCGGGTTGGACGTCGCCATCGCGGATCGCCGTCGCGAGCGAGCGGCTCAGCCACTCGTCGGCCGCGACGCTCGGCTCGCGGACGAGCGTGAGATCGACGAACCGAACGAGATACCAGTTCAGGTCGTTACACAGCGACACGGCCGCACCCAGACTCACCGTATCGACGGCAAGCGAGTTCTCGAAGGGTGTGTGCCGCTCGTACGTGGAGAGCGCCTCGCGGGCCGTCTCCCGGGAGAGCAGTTCGTACTGGACGTTGACGTCCGGCGCCCCGACGAAACAGACCCGCGTCACGCTTGTGCTGGAGGGAGGAAATCATATATCGGTTGCGGTGCGGGAGCAGAGACGGCGGAGAACTGCGGGACTCATACTGATTACTCTCGTCTCTTCCCGCCGAGCGCCATCCCCGTTGGCGGTGCTCGGCGGTAACAAGTGAGAGTAATCAGTATCAGGGGCTCGCGGCACTGTCGAGCCACGCTGTCGCACAGGCCTCATCGCAGAAGGAGAGCAGTCGCCGCTCTCGCGTGAGTTTCATTTCCTGTCCGGGCGTCCGCTCGCGGTCGAGTTCGACCTGATAGTGCGACTCGCGGAGATCGACGTCGTCGCCGCAGGTGGGGCACGGCTCGACAGCGGCGTCCCAGTCGGAGCGCGGGACCACTTGCCTCACAGTCCACTCCGCGTCGACGGTCGACGGGGAGGGACGGCACGTCTTTGACATCAAACAAACGTAGGGTCTGGAAGTACGTAAATCCATTTCAACCCGGTCTTTCACACAGATAGTATCGATCATTAACGATTTCGCGAGGTAAGGTAAACAGACACACAATATCTCTCGGCACACGTTCACACGACCCGGGGCGACGGCAGGCAAACGCGGCTGATGAGGAACGGTTCGTCCGGTCGCACCCGAAAACGGGTCAGTCGGACGCGATCGCAGCCTGGCGACCGGCCGTCCGCGCCAGTTCGAGGAGATCGTCGGGTTCGGCCTCACGGACGGCAGCGAGGGTCGCGTTGGTCTCTGGGTGCGCCGGCGCGATTCGATCGCAACCCACCGGCAGGGTCGCATCCGCGTAAGTCCCGAGATCACGCGCCTCCGCGACGATTTCCGGCTTGTCGGCGGTCAAAAGCGGCCGGTGAACGGGAAGCGAGACGGCGGCCTCGGTGACCGCGAGGTTCGGGCCGGTCTGACTGGACTTCTGGCCGAGCGCTTCGCCCGTCGCGAGGCTGTGAACATCCTCTGCTTCGGCGACACTCTCGGCGGCCGCGAGCATCGCTCGCCGGAGCGAGAGCATCCGCGTGTCCGTCGTAGATTCGACGACCCGCTCGACCAGATCGGCGCCGTCGACGACCCGGGGCCGGAGGTCCGCTCGTGGGGCCCGCTCGGCGAGCGTGTCGATCACCTCCACCGCTCGCGCCCGGTGATCGGCCCCGCCGTACTCGCCGAGATCGACGTAGACGGGGATCGCGACACAGCCGCGGCGGAGCAGCCGCCACATCGCCACCGGGGAGTCGATCCCGCCGCTGACGAGGACTGCGACGCGCCCCTGCGTCCCGACCGGCAGCCCACCCGGGCCGTCGAATCGACGGACGGAGACGAACGCCTCCGTCTCCCGTGCCTCGATCCGATACGTCCGGTCCGGGTCGTCGAGATCGACCGATGCACCGGTGGCCTCGCCGACGATCCGTCCCACCTCGACCTTCAGGTCGCGGTTCGAAAAGTCGTGTGTCGCCGCTGGGCCGATCCGGTCGCTGTCGATCGCATAGGACTCTTCGGGCGGGTGTGCGTCCGCCGCCAGCCGCCGGGCCGCCGCGCTGATCGCCGGCAATCGCGGGTCGACGGCGACCGCCGGGCGCGCAAAGGAGACACCGGGGAGTCTGGCGGCCGTTCGGGCGGCCTCGGTGGGCCGATCGGTCCGTATCACGACCCGTGACCACGGCCGCTCGACCGTCGCGTCGATCCCGGCGGCGGCGAGCGCAGCCTCGACGTCGCCCGCGACGCGTTCGGCCATCCTCGCGCGGACCCCGCTGCTCTTCGCTCCGAAGTCGCCGTACCCGACGAGGACCGCGTTCGGGCCGTTCGCGTCCGGAGTGGCGTCCGAAGAGTTCGTCACACTCGACGTTGGAGCCCGAGTCGCATCATACTGACTGTTGTCCCTTTTTCCCGGTGCTCGCCACCCCCGGTAGCGGCGAGCACCGCGGAGAGACGACAGCAGTCAGTATCAGAACGTCGAAAGGTCGCCGTCGATCACGCGGCGCGTCACGTCGGTGACGTTGGCCAGCCGGTCGTCGATGATCGCGTGGATCTCCGGTTCGATCGCTGCCAGGTCGACGCCCGGTTCGGTGACGATCTTCGCGTCGGCGACGTGCGGTTCGTCGATGGGACGACCGATCTGTGAGAGGAGCCGGACCTGCAGGTCGCGGATGCCGTCGACCTCCGCGACGACGGCCTCGGCGATGTCGGTCGAAAGCAGGTTGTAGATCTTCCCGATGTGGTTGACGGGGTTTTTCCCCGAGGTCGCCTCCATACTCATCGGCCGGTTGGGCGTGATGAGCCCGTTGGCGCGGTTGCCGCGGCCGACGGAGCCGTCGTCGCCCATCTCCGCGCTGGTCCCCGTCACCGTGAGGTAGATCGATCCCTCGTCGTAGTCGTCGGCGGTGTTGACGTCGACGTGGACCTCGCGGTCGGTCAGCCCCCGGGCGACGTCGCCGACGTGCGAGCGGACCCGCTCGACGGCGTCGTCGTATTCATCAAGATCCGCGATGTGCGTGTCGATCATCGCTGCCGCGACCGTGATGTCGATCTGGTCGCCTTCGCGCTTGCCCATCACCTTCACGTCGGGGCCGAGTTCCGGGTTGTCGGCCGCGTAGGGACCGTTGAGGTCGGTTTCGACCGTCCGGACGATCTCCTCGGTCTCGGTGAGCGGCGCGTGACCCACGCCGTAGGATGTGTCGTTCGACATCGGGACCTCCGCGCTTTCCTCGCTGAAGACGTCCTGGAGGTCGCCGGAGCCCTCGCCGATGCGGGTGTCGACGACGATGTCGGTTCCAACATCCAGTTCGGGGACATGCTCGTTGAGATATTCGCGGGCGGCCGAGAGGGCAGTCGCGTCGACCGGAAGCCGCTGCTCATCGTAACTCTTCGTCGCGCGGCCGACGATCAGGATGTAGATCGGCTCGACGACCTCGCCGCCGCCGAAGCGGGGCGCCGACTCCCCGGCGACGAGCTGGGTTTCGTCGGTGTTGTAGTGGAGGACGCGGCCGATCCGGTCGAGATAGAGCTGTGAGAGCGCCCGCGAGACGTGCTCTGCGATCCCGTCGCAGATCGAATCCGGGTGGCCGATCCCCTTCCGCTCGACGATCTCCACCGCCTGATCCTCGACGGCGTCCCGGTCTGCAGCCTCGATCGTAATGTTCCGCTCAGTCATTGTGCTGGCCTTCTGTCCCGCGTGTTCTATAACTTGCGGAAAAGTTCGATCCAGATATTATAACCCGAGTGTATCCGAGAGTCGCCTCCCGGCCAGCGGGGTCGACTCACTCGCCGCCCGGTGACTCCGAGTTCTCGCCGTCGAGCAGCAGACCGAGGTACGAGGTCCTGATCTGATCGGCCGGTTCCAGCCCGAGCCGTCTGAGGACGCCCGCCGCGCCATCTCTGACGGCGGCGACGTCCGCGCTTTCCTCGGCGTGCCCTTCGATCTCGACGAACTCGCCGAGATCGGCGACGCTGTCGAGCGTGACCGTGTAGCCGTCGAGGGCGAAGAACTCCCGCTCCTTCTCGACGACGGCCGCCGGCTCGAAGCCCAGACCGTCGAACACCGCCGCGGCGCCGTCGCCGTCGGCGACGACCGTCTCGTGTTCCTCCCGCGTCTTCGAGTCCGCGTCGACCAGCGGGCCCTTGTAGGTGAGTATCGTAGTTTCGGCGTCGCCTTCGGACGAGTCACCGGAGTCTGGACCCGGTTCACGTGTCTCCCGACGTAGCCGGAGCGCCTCGTCGGTCTCGGCGAAATCGCGGTGGGGAGCGTCGTAGTAGGTGTCTACCTGTCTGACCCGCTCGATCAGTTCGGCGTCCGCGTCGGAGAGGGCCGAACGGACGGCATCGTGGGATGCGGGGACCTTGATCTCGACCTCGTACATACCCGCCTGCTCGGGGGGCCACGACAAAAGAGGTCCGCTGCAGGGCGAAACGTGATTCTTAAGAGTCGCACGGGTGATGATTCGGGTATGAGTGACGAACCGCGGGAAGACACCGACGAATCGCAGGCTGACGCCGACGCTCCAGCGGAGGAGACAGAAGTGTACGACGACGCCGAAGAAGACGTCGCCGAAGCGGAAGACGTCGAAGACGGAATCAGCGACGGTGACTTCGTCCGCCTCGCCTACACGCTTCGAACCGCGGACGACGACACGGTTGTCGATACGACTGACGAGGAGACGGCCGAGGAAGCGGAAATCGACACCGAGGAGTACGAGTTCGAGCCGCGGGTCGTCGTCGTCGGCGCCGGTCACGTGTTCGAAAGCGTCGACGAGGCGCTCCTCGGCGCGGAAGTCGGCGATTCCGGCACGGTCGAGGTCCCAGCAGCCGAGGCGTTCGGCGAGTACGACGACGACGAGGTCCGGACGGTCAGCGCAAACAAGATCGACGAGGACGAGCGCTATCCGGGCGCCCAGATCCAGATCGACGGCGATCAGGGCCGGATCGTGACGATGGTCGGCGGCCGCGCCCGCGTCGACTTCAATCACCCGCTCGCGGGAGAGGACCTCGAATACGAATACGAGATTCTCGAAGTGGTCGAGGACCGCGAGGAGCAGGCCGCCAGTATGCTGGAGATGTACCTCCAGGAGGCCCCCGAAGTTTGGATCGAGACCGACACAGTCGAAGAAGAGCAGGTCGTCGAGCCCGACGAGGACGAAGAGGAAGACGAAGAGGCCGAACCTGAGACCGAAACGGTCGAGGTCGAAAAGGAGACGCTGTACATCGAGGCGACGCCGCAGATGACGATGAACCAGCAGTGGATGTTCTCGAAGCAGCAGATCGCCCAGGACGTGATGGACCGCCTGGATCTCGATCGCGTCATCGTCCAGGAGACCATCGAAGGGATGGGCGGGATGATGGGCGGCCTCGGCGGAATGATGGGCGGCGCCGGCGGCGCCGCGCCCGAAGACCTCGAAGAAGCGATCGAGGACGTCGACGTCGACGCCGACGAACTCGCCGACGAACTCGACGCGGATCTCGACGAGTAACGGCGGACTGACACTGCTTACGTCACTGTTTCCGCCGAGCGCCACCCCCGTCGACGGCGCTCGGCGAGAAGAGACGGGAGTAATCAGTATGAGAGGAGCGGTCCCGTTTCCCGACCTGCAGACCGCTTCTGGGGGTCTCAGGCGGGTGCACACTCGCCAGCCATCCTGTAATGTCCGAAGAATCCACCGACTCCACGCTCGCGGACGAGACGCTCGCCGCGACCGACGACCTGCGGGTCGCAGCCGTCGCTGCGGTCTGTACCGTGGCGCTGACGCTCGGACTCCAGTATGGGCTCGGCCGCGAGATCGCCGCGCTTCCCCGGTTGCTGCCGCTCGGGCCGTACTTTCTGTCGCTTTTCACGAGCCGACTCGACCTCGGCGGACTAGATACGCCCCGTAACTGGTCGCTTCTGACCGTCGCGGTCACGCTCGCGGCGTTCGGTTACTTCGGGTTCGTCGCCTGAGCGGTTCCGATCCCGGTTGAATGGACGCCGCCGAAGGTCCGTTTCCCTCTATGCGATGTCCCGGCTCGTGTCGACGGTGACGCGGTCGCTGAGGCGGAGTTTGATGGTCTCCTCCGGGGGCTGGCCGCCGCGGAACTTCGGAACCGCGAGGCGATTCTCGATGTCCGACCCTTTGACTTCCGTTCGGAGGTCGAAGACGACGTCGGTCATGTGCTTTGTGAAGCCCCGGTTGCGCGGGTCCTCGCTGTTTTTCATCCCGTGGAGGACGGCGAGCCCGCCGGTGTTGACCATATGCGTCTGGAGTTCGTTCAGGAACTGGCGGTAGCGTGCCGGCTCGGTCTCCTCTAAGACGTCGACGACGTCGATAATCAGGTTCGCGCCCTCCGGCAGATCCCGCACGAAGCGGTTCGCCGTATCCAGCGGCGCGTTGCCGCCGACGTCCCGGACCGTCGGGTCGCCGACGCGGCCGGGCGTCCTATCGACCGCGTCGAGAATGGCCTGATCCGACCGGATCGTCGTGAGATACAGCGTCGCGCGGACCGCAGTGAGTTCGTAGAGAAACAGCTCCGACTGGCTGGCGGGATCGGCCGTGAGGAGCACGATGCTCCCCGGCGGGATCCCCCCGTCGAGTTGGCGGTCGAGGACGTTCACGCCGGTCGAGAGCCTGTCTGCCACAGCGGGAATTAGAGGCCGATCGGCTTAGCTTTTCGGTCGCTCGCGGAGCGCGTCGGCGAGATTGTCGTACGCGCGTCTGACGGACGGGTCCGAAAGCGGAGTGGCGGCATTCCCGTCGGCAGCCCTCGGGATCGTTTCGAGCACGGGACAGCCGAGCAGGTCGTCGACGCCGGTTGGAGCGAGTCGCGCTCTCGTCAGCACGACGCCGATCAGCGGCGTGCCGACCGCGCGGGCCATCGCCGCCGTCTTCGCTGCGTCCCGGAGCGCGGCGATACAGGGTGTCGAGACGACGAGCACGCCGTCTGCGATCCGGAGCGGCACTGTCGCGTCCGGCCCTGCGCCAGCGGGGCAGTCGACGAGAACGCTCGGAGTATCGTCGGCATCTTCGGCATCGTGCAGCCGACGGAGCCGTTCGCCGACGCCGTCCGGTTCGTCAAACCGTGCCGGCAGAATTCGCGTCTCTGTTCCCCTCGCATCCGGATCCGGATGACCGTAGGTGCCGGTCGGCGGATCGCGCGGCACGCCCGCAAGGCGATGGAGGTTCGGGAGATCCGAGTCGGCGTCGACGGCGAGGGTCGGAGCGTCGATCGATCGCGCCAGGCCGAGTGTCGTTGTCGTCTTGCCGCTGCCGCCCTTGCCGCCGGCGATCGCGAGCATACCGGGCGTGGCCGCGGCTTCGTATATGAAGGCTCGGCGCTCGCTCGGTGGATGAAAAAAAGCAGGTGGCGACGACGCGCCCGACATCGGAGCGCAGCGATTGCCGCCGCGGAATCACTGGCGCGGGTCAGTCGTGACAGCAGCCGCCGGCTTCACCGCCGAAATCGACCGCAAGCGGGTCGGAGATCGCCTCGTTGACGGCTTCGAGGCGGTCCTGTAACTCCTCTTGGGCGTCGAGGAATTCGGCCATCTTCGGCTTCGCGTGCAGTTCCTCCTGTGCCGACTGGACCTCCCGGAGGTCCTCCTCGGTCGCGTTGCCGGTCTGTCTGGCGTGCATGAACTGATCGCGGAGGTCGTGGAACGCCGAGATCTTCTCTTGGATCTCGTCGTCGGCCTCGACCGCCGCTTTCGCCTCCTCGAACGCCTCGTATTCGTCGGTCTCGGCGATCGCCTCGCCGAGTTCCTGCCCGAGTTCTTCGAGTCGATCTGTCTGAACGCTCATCAGCGGGACTACGGCCGCCTCGCGTTTCAAACTGCCGGACGCCGCGACGCCGCCGACTCGTCTTCGAGACTCCGTCTCGGGGCCGTTTTCCGGAGTCTCGGAACCGCCGGCGTTATGCGTCTCGGTCGGCAATGACGGTGTAATGAGCCAGGACGCCACGGAGGGAGACCTCCGAAACACCGGGATGTCGCTGAAGCACGACCGGGAGTGGGACTACGAACTCGACCGCATCGTCGAAGCGGTCGAGGAACGGGACGCAAAACGAGTCGGACTGCAGTTCCCCGAGGGACTGAAGCGTCGCGGCCCGGCGGTCGCCGACGACCTCCGGGAACTGTGTGACGACAACGTGACCTTCCTGCTCTCCGGACAGCCCTGCTACGGCGCCTGTGACCTCGATACGTATCTGATGCGCCGGACGGACGTCTTCGTCCACTTCGGCCACTCGCCGATGAAGGAGTCCGACAAGATCATCTACGTGCCGCTGTTCTCGAACGTCGACCCGTTCCCGATCCTAGAGGAGGCCGTCGAGGACCTCCCCGAGGAGGACGTCGGCCTCGTGACGACCGCCCAGCACATGAACCGCTTCGGCGAGATGGTCGAGTGGCTGGAAGACCGCGACTACAACGTCCACACGCGCCGCGGGGACGAACGGTTGACCTACGAGGGGCAGGTGCTCGGGTGTAACTACGCCTCCGCGGACATCGACGCCGACCAGGTGCTGTACGTCGGCGGCGGGAAGTTCCACCCGCTCGGGCTGGCGATGGAGCATCCCGAGAAGAAGGTCCTGATCGCCGACCCGGTCAACAACGTCGTGACCGTCGCCGACACGGAGAAGTTTATGAAGCAGCGTTACGGCGCGGTTCACCGGGCGATGGACGCCCAGAAGTGGGGCGTCATCTTCTGTACGAAGATCGGGCAGGGCCGGATGGAGATCGCCGAGGAGATCATCGCGGACAACGACGACGCCTACCTCATCACGATGGACGAGGTGACGCCGGACCGCCTGCGGAACTTCGATATGGACGCGTTCGTCAACACCGGCTGTCCCCGAATCACGACCGACGACGGCCCGCAGTTCCACAAGCCGATGCTCACGCCCGGCGAGTACCGGATCGCCGTCGGCGACAAGCCGCTCGATTCCTTGGAGTTCGACACCTTCCACGGCACCTGGTGACGTAACGAGGACGTCATAGACCGTGGCTCGGTGTTCGTTTCAGGTAGCAAGCAAGCGGACCAGTCCGTAGAGTCGACGTGCTGATTATCCGATTTTCGGGAGATGAATATGGAAAATAGTCCCGGCAGGAGTATTATCTGTAACCTGTATTTCACCTTCGTATTGCTCTACTAACGTCTGAACAATCGTCAATCCCATTCCTGTTCCTGAACTGCTCATCCCTTTTTCTCCCTCGTCGAACAGAGACCCCTCTACATCGGACGAAATTCCTGGCCCGTTATCTGCGATCCGTACAATTACCTCATCACTTAGCGATTCGATCTCAATCTCAACAACAGGTTCGTCCTTATCGTTATGCTGCACAGCATTATTCAGTAGATTTCGAAAAACCGAGGAGAGCATTTCATTTGCCTTCACTTCGACCTGCGGGATCTCATCTGGAAGGTGGAACTCTGCGTGTGGAAACATTTCTTTTCGAAGGTCAACCTCATCCTGCAAGACGGAGGAAAGAGACACGGGCTTCACATCCATATCAGACCGATGTACTACTGCCTCAGCATACTCACGAGCCACTTTTGTGAGGTCAATCACATTATTCGCGGCTGAGAGGATTTTCTCTAACGGCCCTTGCTCACCCTCGTCGAGATACTCTTCCAGTAACTCTCCCCAACCGATGATTATGTTCATATCATTGCGAATGTCGTGCCGAAGAATCCGGTTCAGCGCGTCAAGTTCCTGTTCGCGTTCCTTTTGTTCTGTAATATCCGTACAGATCCCTATGATATGGCGTAGTTCACCATCATCATCTCGAACAGGAATCTGTCGGTTCAACACCCATCGGACTGTTCCATCTGGGTGGACAGCCCGGCCTTCATACACTTGCTCTTCTATTCGTTCGGGAGGTGTCGCCATCTCGGAGCGAATCCGGTCTCGATCATCGGGATGGGTTGCTTCAATCAATCGAGTTGGGTCTTCCTGTAATCCTTCAGCGGGGATTCCCCAAATATCCTCGGCGCCAGAACTAACATACTCGAATTCACCAGGATCAGACACAACCCAGATAGCAATTCCATCGAGATAATCGATCAGCGAACGAAAATCATCCTTATCGAGCGATTGGGACGGACTCATTTGTTCTTCCTACTGTCGATAGGTAGCACACAAAAAATTACGTACAGAGGCGCAATGCCGGGAGTCAAGGTAAATTCTCTGTATTGTCTGATTCCAACCTCATATTTCACGGTCTCCCCACCGAATCAGTCTAGAGAACTAATTGCGCACCTTTTTTCCGCTCGGGTCGGCTTCGCCGACCACTCGCGCAAAAAATCTGCACCAAAAAGCCCGACAGTGACCGCCGGTCGCCGTCGAAGAACCGATCGCTCACCCCCTTCGAATCCGGATGCTATCGTACGGTAAACGCACTGAACTGAGCGGTTCCTATTCGATGTGGGAGGCCTTCTGAATCTCCTCGGAGTAACTGCAGGCGCCCCAGTCCGTCGCGGTATGCTCGAACTGCTTCCTCGCGACGCGTCATTTCGACCGTCGAAACCGGCCTACCCGCCATTTTCGACCGCGTCCTCGACGTACTCGACAGCCGCTTCCGCCGTCTCGACCGGTTCGATATGTGCCGCGTCGTGGGTCCCGATTCCCGCGACTGGCCGATCGTAGACGGCGGCGTAGCCGAGTTCCGAGAGCGTGCCGCCGCCGCCGTCGATAGCGACGACCGCGTCGCCGTTCATAACCACGAGCGCGTTGCGCGCGTGACCGAGTCCCGTCGCGATGGCCTCGTCGACGAAGGCGTTGGCGTCGTTCCGGCGGTCGCCGGGTAGAATCCCAATGGTGTGGCCATCGGCCTCGGCAGCGCCCCGACAGACCGCCTCCATCACGCCGCCGAGGCCGCCGCAGACGACCGTGTGACCGCGCCGGGCGAGGTGCCGGCCGAGCGCGGCCGCGGTTTCGGCCTCCGCCTCGTCGATCGTACTGCCACCGATGACGCTGACTCGCATAGCGGCGCGTCGTCGGGCGAGGTAGTAGTGGTTTCGGGTTTTGACGAGGGGGTGCGAGTCGCCCGCGAGGAAAGCGTTACGACAGAACCTCGACTGCCTCGATCCGGCCGACCTCCGTGGACCTGTCCTGACCGTCGCTCGGGCCGGATCCCTGTCGCTGACGCGCCCGAAGGGGTGTGACCGTTTCGTCTCCCACGACCGGACTCCGCGTTTCGACCACGTACCCCTCGTGGCGGTCGTCCGCCGGCAGCGGCGCCAACTGGAGGACCCGGCGGTCGACGATCCCCTCGACGTCGACGTCTTTCTGTCTCGCGTCTACCGTCTCCTCGTCAACGGCTGTGACCCGGGTGACGATCGGCTGATCAAAGTCGAAACCCCAAACATCGGGATCGTCCGTCGCCGGCGTGATCTGAACCTCGTCACCTTCGTTCACCGCCGCGATTTGCTCGAAGAGCCCGGCAGTCATCTTACCGGCCGTTGAGTCCTCGCCGACAAGAAGTCCACGCACCGCTGGAGCACAGAGCGGACTCGGAGAAGCAGCAGTCATTCTCCGCGACGGTCAACGTCGACGGGCGATCCGTCGGGTCGCTTTGCCCCCTCGGAGTCGTGGACGACCACGCCGTCGACGTCCTGCGGCTCGTAGTTGTCGCGGACGGCGATCGCTTCGGTCAGTTCCCGGACTGCCCGCTCTTTCAGCGCGGCGGCCAACTCCTCGGCGTCCTCGCGGTCGATCTCGCGGCCCAGTCCCTCACACTCGTGGGCGCGGACGATCCCCGCCTCGTCGACGGCCTCGCCCATCGGCTGGCTCGTCCCGCCGAGCGAGACGCTGAACGGGTACGTCTCACAGATGAGCGGCCGGTCCTCGTGGACGCCGCAGGCGCCTTTCGGGCTGCCGTCGGCGCGCTCACCGACCTCCTCGTAGAAGACGCAGTCGCCGCAGGCGTCGGTCTGCAGCGCCCACTCGAACGTCTCGCCCTCGGGGCCCTCGTCGCCCCCGACGAGGCCGTACGGCATCGGCCGGGCGACGTCCCGCCAGTCGTAAGTCTCCGCCGCCTCGCTCGTTCCAGTCTCGCTGCCGTCCGTCGTCTCACTCGCGGCGTCCTGCAACCGCCGCACTTCGTCCGGGAACACTGTCGCCGTGTGGGGTTCGTGGTCGTCGCCGTCCTCGCTCGGATGGCCCCGACAGCACGCACCACAGCGCGTGCACTCGAACCCGATCGACTCGATCGCGTCCGCCAGCGTCGCCACCGACAGGTCGCGGGCGCGGGCGAGTTCCGTCTCGAGCGTCGGGGCGTCGCTCATAGCCGTCTCTCGCAGCGGCGCGGACAAAACCCTCCCGGTCGGGGCGGCCCGTCCCCGGCAGGGACGGCCGGCGTGCTCACCGCAGCCTGACGGTTTCCCCCTCGCGATCGAATGCCACGTGCCTCTCCGCGTCAAGTTTCTCCAGGTGGGCGACGACCGCCGCGCGGGCGAACCTTCGAACGCCCGTGAGGTCGCGATCGTAGACCGCATCGAGGATGGCATCGACCTCGTCAACGCCGTCACGGACCGCAGCCAGGATCTCCCGTTCGCGGTCGAGGCGTCGGCGAAGGAGCCGCTCGCAGGTCGCCCGCGGGTCGTCGATAACCGGTCCGTGACCGGGGTAGAGTCGCGGCGGATCCCGGGCGTAGAGCCGCCGGAGCGCAACGAGGTACGCCCGGACGTCACCCTCGGGGGCGCCGACGGCGACGCTGCCCTCGGCGATTGCGACGTCCCCGCAGAACGTCCCGGCGTCGGTCTCGAACGCGACGTGGTCAGGTGCGTGGCCAGGGACGTCGATCACGCCCACCCCGCCGGCGATCGGCAGTTCGCTCCCCTCGAGAAACGTCCGGTCGGGCGCGACCGCCGCCGTCTCCGCAAATCGGTCCTCGCGGCCGCGGCGACACCAGACGGTTGCACCAGTCTCTGCGGCGTACGTCGCGACGCCGCCGACGTGGTCGGGGTGGGCGTGTGTAGCCGCAATGTGTTCGACGTTCGCGGCCGTGACAGCCTCGTCGAGGTCGTCAGTTCGGCCTGCTGGGTCGATCAGGAGTGCCGGGTCCTTGCCCGCGAGATACGCGTTCGTCGAACCGGACGGGACTGATGCGGAAACCGGAACAGAAACCCGGCGGATCGGAATCGCGGCGCGAGGAGAGCCAGTCACGGCTCATCGTTGCGTGTGTCGGGAAAAAACGCTGTCGTCGCGCAGTCGTCCATCGGTAGCGACCTCGACGGATTGATGGGGGCAGCACCCGCTCCAGTGCTATTCGACCACGACCAGCGTGGTCAGGTGTTGAGGAAGTAGACCTGCTTGCGGGCGTCCTGGAAGCTGTAGCGCGAACCCACGAGTTCCGCATCCTCCAGACGGTTGAGTGCGTAGCGGACGGTCCGATCCGGGAGGAGCGACTCCTCGGCGAGCTGGCCCTGCGAGAGCGGCGCGTCGCTTTCGAGTACTTTCGCGACGAGCTTCGCGCTCGGCGGCAGTTCGCGGAGGCGGTCGCGGTACTCCGATTCCGAGAGGAGGTCATCCCCGTCGAGGTCTGCGGTACTGGTGCTCATAGGACCACAGATCCATCCCCAATTGGTAAAGGTTGCCTACAAGTGTGACAATACAATCCGTAGACCTTATACTCATATAAGGTCGTGACCAGGGGCGAATAGGAAAGTCGCCGGGAACCGCGAGCGGCCGGGTGTGACCGACGCGTATCCAGTACGGTTTTAATCCGCGGGCGAGGACGGACAGGTAGTGAAAGGAAAGGAGTGGTATCAGGCCGACGACGTCGCCCAGCAGTACGACTCGAAGCGGTTCTCCCGCGGCGGCAGACTTATCGACAGCCGCGAGAAGCGAGCCGTTATCGAGGCGCTGGGTCCGGTCGACGACCTGGACGTGCTCGAAATCGCGTGTGGGACCGGCCGGTTCACAGCGCTGCTGGCCGACCGCGGGGCGAACATCGTCGGGCTCGACATCTCCGCGGCGATGCTGTCCCAGGGGCGGGAGAAGGCCCGTGACGCGGGTGTCGCGGATCACATCGAATTCCTCCGCGGCGACGCCGCCCGACTCCCGTTTCCCGACGACCACTTCGATGCGGTGTTTGCGATGCGGTTTTTCCACCTCGCGGAGACACCGACGAAGTTCCTCGCGGAGATGGCTCGCGTCTCGAAAGACATCGTCTTCTTCGATACGTTCAACGGACGGAGCGCCCGCGTCGTCTACAACTGGCTGCTCCCGATGGGATCGCACCTGTACTCCAGAGAGCAGATCGATCGGCTGCTCGACGATGCCGGGCTACGGCTCGTAAACGCCGAACACGACTTCCTCCTCCCGTATGGGTTCTATCGGAAGATTCCCAACAACGTCGCCCAGGAGTTCCGCGACCTCGACACAACCATCGGGTCGACCGCGGTCGGCGACGCGCTGGCGTCGGTCTCCTACTGGACGGCGTCTGTCGACGCTGACGAAGCGGACTGAGACGTTGCTTCCGGGAGTGACAAAGCGGACTGAGACGTTGCTTCCGGGAGTGACAAAGCGGACTGAGACGTTGCTTCCGGGAGTGACAAAGCGGACTGAGACGTTGCTTCCAGGAGTCGTGAACCTTTTCGCGGCGGGTTCGGCGTGGAACTGGCGAGGTGCGACATTTAAGTTCTCGTGCACCGACCGAAAAATATGGAGCTCTCGGTAGTGATCCCGACACTGAACGGGCGGGATCACCTCGCGGGCACGCTCGACGTCCTCGCCGACCGTGCCCCCGACGCGGAGATCGTGGTGGTCAACGGCCCGTCGGCCGACGGGACCACCGGGATGGTCCGCGACCGGGACGATATCGACGTGCTCGTCGAGGTCTCGGATCGGACACTCAACGTCTCCCGAAACGCGGGGATTCGCGCCGCTTCGGGCGACGTCATCGCGTTCCTCCGGCACGACCTCGCGATCGAAGGGACGTGGCCGGAGGCCATCGAGACGGGGCTTTCGGACGCCGCGGTCGCGACAGGACCGGTCCACGAGACCCTGCCGGCCGGGATGACGACAACCGAACCGGAGAGCCGTGAGATTCGCGGGCGATCGATCACGTACTTCAACGGCGGCAACGTGGCGTTCCGGGCGGACGTTTTGGATGAACTCGACGGGTTCGACGAGTATCTCGAAACGGGCGGTGCCCGCGACGCCGCTCACCGGCTCGCGGGGGCCGGGTACGACGTTTCCTGGCAAGCGGAGATGTGCGTCCAGACCGAATACGAGGCCGACGGCGGCGTCAGCGAGCGCGACCACGGCTGGAAATATCGTGCGCTGGCCTACCGGCTCGTGAAGAACTACGGCCTCCGTCCGACGATCGTCCGGCGCATCGTCACACACGCCGGTGCGGACGCCCTCGCCGCCGCCCGGGAGGTGCTCGCGGGCGATGCGACGCCGTCGGGCTGGGTCGGGACGGGACGGGACGTCGTCGTCGGGATCGCCACCGGCTGGTCCGACGGCCTCGTCGCCCGAGCGCGGGACCGGACGACCGCGCGGAACCCGCACGGGTGCTCGAAGCGCGCGGATCGGGCGGTCGCGATGTACGACTGGCGGTAATCCCGGCGATTTTCGATCGCGGATCGGACAGCGGTGTCCCGACCCACCGGTCGACGCTAATCCGCCCGATCGGGCTCCGGCAGCGGCGTCCCCCGGATGTTGGCCACAGTGAGTTTCCCGAGTCGGCGGAGCGAGCGGCGACGGGCGAAGAGCAGTCCGGCGCCGAGCACCAGGTAGACGGCCGTGTACGCCAGCAGCAGATAGATCGAGTACTGCTCGGCGATCGCTGCCGGATAAATCCGGATCAGCGTGAACTCGAAGATCACCTGCGAGAGGAAGAGCACGAGCAGGGTGACCGCTTCGCGGACGCTGATCCGGAAGTTCACGAGGATCGCGATCGCGAAGAAGCTCTGTGCGGCGGTGAGCCAGATCTCGGCGGCCTGTTTGAAGTCGAACGGCAGAACGCCGTACGCGCCCAAAGAGAGGCTATACACCACAGAAAGCGTCCCGATCAGGAGCGTCCACTGGTTCAGTTTCGAGGAAATCAACGCGTTGAACGCCGCCGTCGACCGCGCCTTGTTCACGAGGTAGGCGGTGATGACGAGTTCCGGACTCTCGGAGGCCAGCGGTGCGATCCACTGGATCATAAAGAACTCCGGGATCCCGAACTGCAGTCCCAGATCCTCCAGCCCGTGTGCGAACGGTTCGACGGCGGTGAAGATGAGAAATCCCGAGTAGACGAACAGCGCGAGGACGATCGGCACGCGGACCCGCCGTGCGGTCGCCTGGAAGTACGCCGGGACGCCGATCTGATCCTCGATCTCCTCGACGTCGCCCCGGATGATGATCGCGATGTAGGTGACGTACAGCCCAACGAGCACGATCGTGTCGATGGCGTCGATCCCGCCGTTCAGCGGGACGAAGAAGGCGAAGACGGTCGCGAGGAACAGAAAGAGGATCTCCGTGGAGATATCCGGGTCGAGTTTCACCGCGTCACGGAGTCTCCCGTCGTTGTCGACGACGCTCGTATCGGCCCGGGAGCCGGTGGTCGCCTTGTAGATGGAAAAGAGCGCGATGCCCGACCACCCGAGGCCGATCAGAATGCGGTTCGCGCCGGTCATATTGGCGACTGCGAGATTCGCTTTCGAGGGATCGGTCGCCGCCTGCCACGCGTAGAGGGCGTCGACAGCGTACTCCGGGGCGACAGCGAGCACCGCCAGGACCGCGATCGCGAACGCCCGCGGGACGTCCTTTTCGGCGGTTTCGGCGCCCCACGCGAGAAGAAAGGACGCCCCCAGGACCGCCAGACCGCTGACGCCGACGACTGTCGTCGGGCCGAAGCCGAGCGAAACCCCGCTCGCCCACGAGGAGACCCAGGGAAGCGTCAACGCGACACTGGCGACGACGGCTGCGAGCGGGTGGCGCAGACGCGAGGTCATCACCGATGGTCGGCCCTTGTGTGGCCTATCTCTTGCGGTTCGACGGCGACCATAGCCCTGCCACGGGCACCACCCGAGGCCCCGAGAGACTGGCCGCCGAACCACCCTTTAATTCGGTCGCGGGTTGACGCGTTCGTATGCAGGTATTCGGACTACTCGGAAATCCCGTCGAACACTCCCTGTCGCCGCCGATGCACGAGGCGGCCTACGAGGCGCTCGGGCTCGACGCACGCTACGTCACCTTCGAGCCCGCACCCGACGCCGCCGCCGAGGCGGTGGAAAGCGCGGCCACGCTCGGGATCGCGGGGCTGAACGTCACGATCCCGTTCAAGCAGGACGTTCTCGACGCGGTCGACCCGGACGACGTCGCCCGTCGCGTCGGCGCCGTGAACACGATCGATTTCTCGGGGGCGACGCCCAAAGGGTACAACACCGACGTCGCGGGCGTCGAGCGGGCGCTGACTCATCACGACGTCGTGATCGACGGCCACGACGCCGTCGTTGTCGGCGCGGGCGGCGCAGGCCGCGGGGCGGCGTTCGCCCTCGCCGACGCCGGGGCGTCCGTCCACATCGCGAACCGGACGGTCGAGCGCGCGGAGTCGCTCGCCGCCGACGTGCCCGGCGCGACAGCCGGAGGACTCGATACGCTCGGCCGAGTCGCCGAGACTGACCTCCTCGTCAACGCGACGAGCGTCGGGATGGAACCGAACGACGACGAGACGCCGGTGCCGGCCGAGCACCTCCACGCGGGGCTGGCCGTGCTGGACGCCGTCTACACCCCGATCGAAACGCGGCTCCTCAGGGAGGCCGAATCAGCCGGCGCGACCACTGTCGACGGGGCCTGGATGCTGCTGTTCCAGGGCGTCGAGGCGTTCGAGCGGTGGACCGGTCGCGATGCGCCGGTCGACGCGATGAACGAGGCGCTCCGTGCGCAACTCGACTGAGTGCGGAAGGAAGAATCGCGCCCTGGCTACGTCGGCGTCGTAACGCCCCACGAGATGTGATCCCAGGCCCGCTCGTAGACGTAGTAGGTGCCGGTCTTGACCACGTTGGCGACGAGGCCGATGTTCACCGCGTCGCCGAGGTCGCCGACGACGACCCACGCGACGATGACGGTGATGAAGACCATCACCAGCCGGTAGCAGAGCGTCTTGACGACCGCCCGCTTCCGTGCCTGCAACGCGGACCGCGAGAACCACTCGCTACGCATACGGCTACTGCGGAATGTGCGGATAAGTAACCACCGGGGGACGTAGTGGATAGATTATCGTGCACAGTCCTGTTTGGTGAAAAAAGTGCATAATTTTTTATTTAGGAAGAGTCGTTGCAGCGTATGGGAGACACACTGGACGGCCGTCAACGAGACGATCGAGTGGGAGACGAAAATCTCCCGCCACGATTGGCTGAAGATCAGTTCTACCGGGCGCTGGCGGCATCCCAGCGTCGACGTCTCCTCTATTATTTGCTTGCGGAGGAAGAAAGCAGCGTCGTCGAACTCGCTACTGTTCTCGGCGGATGGAACACGACGACAACAGGGACGATGCACACGTCAGCGGATCGGTCGGAACTTCGCCTCACCCTGGTCCACAATCACTTGCCGCTCCTCGCCGAGGCGGGACTGATCGACTACAATCCGCAGGACGGATCCGTCCAGATTGCACCGCTGCACCCGCGCGTCGCCGATATCATTCGCTGGAGTATCGAGGCAGAGCAGCGTCCAGAACCGTAAGGATGCTCGACTCTTTGATTGCCGAACTTCGAGATCGCGAGCATCAGTTCACCATCTACCGGAGTGGTACCCAACCCGAAATCGAAGCGTGGCTCGCAGACCACGGCGTCGCCGTTGAGTCTCGCTCACTGCCACCTGGGGGTCCGGAGCCGTACCTCGAAATCGAAACCGCCGGCGAGGTCGTGGGGATCATCGGGATCGACGCGATCGAGGGGCTGGTTGAACCGCCGATCCGCCGCCCTGGCGACAGAGACGGGATCTCCGAGGGCTACCGGGTGCTCTTTGACGTCCTCGAGCAGACGGTGGTTTCCGGGATGCACCGCCGCGAACTCCTCGCGGTCAGCCGGGAGATCGAAGACCGCGCCTATCGCGTGGGGGAGGGAACGCTGCGGGTGAGTCTCCAGACCCTCTCGACGTTCAGGTCCCAGATAGACCTCTATCGGACACTCGCAGCGGAAACAACGCTGGATATCCACATCTACGGCCGCGACGATTGGACCCCACCAACGACCACTGGGGTCAGCTATCACACTGAGGAGGCCGAACGGTTCGAACCCTACTGGGCTCTCGCGTACGACGGCGGGCCGACTGACAGCCAAGCCTGCGGGCTGGTCGCCCGAGAGCACTCGAACGGCTACACTGGATTCTGGATGAATGATCCAGCGCTTGTCGAGGAGGTCGTCACGGCGCTTACCGCAGGGGGAGCCGGCTCCAGAGAGGCGGATGCTGGCTTCTAACTGTACTGGGATGCTGGCTTCTAGCCGTACTGCCTACACGCTCCGTATTCAACACGCGGTTTGTCTCAGTCGCGAAGGGATTCGACAGGGTCACAGATTCGTCCATTCGTCCGATCCGACACGACGTCCGGCAACTGACTGGGCCGTCGTGCGACCGCCGACCGTCGTTCAGGCTAACCGTTCGGCTGCCAGGTCCGCACCCTCGACGAGCGCTTCGAGTTTCTTCCAGGCGATCGCCGGATGGACCGCGTTCGCGCCCTCGACGACCGTCTCGAAGCCGCAGTCCGCGCCGGCGACGATCCGCTCGGGGTCACCGACCGCGTCGGCGAACCGTTCGAGGCGGTCGGCGACGACCTCCGGGTGTTCGACGATGTTCGTCTTCACGTCGATCACGCCCGGGATCAGGCGCCAGTCGTCCGGGAGCGGATGTTCCGCGAAGGTGCGGTACTCGTGTTGGTGCCGGGGGTTCGCTCCCTCGACCACCAGGCCGCCGACCTCGGCCTCGTAGAACGCGCCGATCACCTCGTCGAGTTCGACGTCCCGATGGTGTGGTCCCGGATAGTTCCCCCAGCAGCCGTGGAGGCGGATCTGTTCGTCCGGGATATCGGAGATAGCCCGGTTCAGCGCCTCGATGTGCGTCCGCACGCGCTCGCGGAACTCGTCGACCGAGTCGTCCTTGTACGTGAGCGTAAAGCCCGCCAGCAGGTCGGGCGCGTCGATCTGGAGGATCGCCCCCGTCTCGGCGATCACTTCGTACTCGGTCTGGAGTGCGTCCGCGAGATCGAAGAGGTACGCCTCGTCGGAGTCGTGGTAGGCCGTCTCCGTGAACCGAAGGACGGCCCCCGGCGACGGGGCCGTATGGAAGCGCCTCGGGAATTCGACGTCCTCGGCCGCGACTGCCTCGTCGAACCGGGACAGTTCCCGGCGGAGCGCGTCCTCGCCGACGTACTCGATTGGTTCCTGTGCGACGGGACCGCCGATGTTCTCCGTATCGCCCAGGAGCTCCTCGGCGTAGTCCGGGAAGTCATCGAGGTCCGAGGGCCACTCGCGCTCGACGGTCCCCTCGCCGAACCCGCGGAGACGGTTGGTGACGTCGACCGAGTAGGCGATCCGGCTCTGCTCGCCGTCGTTGGCGATGTCGATACCGACCTCGGCCTGCCGGCGGACCACGTCCCGGATCGACTCGGCGACGGCCGCCTCGAACGCGGCGCCGTCCCGGTCGTCCGAGTCGGTCAAAAGAGCGCGAAGCCGCTCGGAGCGCGGAAGGCTCCCGACGTGGGTGGTCTCGATCGTGAGTTCGGCCATTGATCGTGTCCAGACGGCCGGGTCACAAAGTGGTGTCGGAGGCAGCCCTCACCAGTGAAGCCACACGAGAAGTGCGAACCCGATCGCGAGGGCGGTCGGAACGAGCATCACCAGTACTTCGGCGCGGGCCAGTGTTTCTACCGAGACCAGTGCGGCGAGGTCGGACAGGAGCCACAGACTGACGGCAAAGATGATCACCCCGACAGCGGCGACAATCGTTTTGTTCTTCATAACACGCGGATCGATGGCCGCGATTGCGGCGCGGCGATTGTAAGCGTTGCTCCGGTCGAGGTGGGACATTCACCGCCCCGGCGACAACCAGCGTACGGACCCCACAACGGGTCCCGCGCGAACGTCGACGACCACCCCAATTATTTGTCGGGTTCCGGAATATGGGACGTATGCGCCACCGAACAGGCAGGTCGCAGACGATATGCTCCCCGTACATCGACTCGAAGCGGGCCAGGCGGGGAACTCGGACGGGAGGAAACGCAGATGGGTGAGTGGACCGGGTACAGGGGCGGCCCGACACGGACTGCCGCAGTCGCCGATGGCCGGCCCGTTCGAGACGCCCACTCCGGAGAGCGGTGGGCCGTCGGACTGGCCGGCGGCGACGTGCTCTCGAACGGGATTCGGGTCGCAGACGGACAGGTGTACGTCGGCCGGACCGACGGCCTCTCGGTGCTCGACGCCGCGACTGGCCAGCAGGTGTGGCGGTACACGGAGGCCGCGCCAGCGTGTGGGTTCTTCGTGGACTCGGTCGAATACGAGGACGACGACAGGTACGTCGTCCTCGCGACCCCGGACGGCGTTGTCCAACTGAAGGCGACACCCAGGGGGACTCGCCCGTACACAGTCGATTCTACGGTCGACTGCGAGATCGACGCCGACATCGGGGCCGGGGGCGCGCTCTGCAACCCACCGGAGGCCGGGTGTTACTACGTGACGACCGGGGTGGAGGGCGAGCGCGACCTCAGAGCCGTCCAGTACGAGGTCCACCCCGACGACCCGGTGATATGGGCACCCGATCTCGACGGCTCCGTCGTCCCGCCGCTCAGCGCGGACTACCGGTCGCTCGTCTCGTCGAAGATTCCGTCGTCGAACGTCTACATCGCCACGAGCGAGCAGTTTCCCGAACACATGGCGGACACCGTCACCATCACGGAGGGCGTGGGGGCGCTCGACCCCGCGTACGAGATCCCGATCCACTTCGATCTGTCGCCGCCGATCGTCCCGACGTCCGCGGGCATCTACATCTGGGACTGCGTGGCGGACTCGACGGTACTGTACGAAGAACAGAGTTACCAGCGGATCGAACTGGGCCCCGACGGCGCGTTCGAGAGTGCCGGCATCAGCGACTACTTGCCGGACGCGCCGCCGGTCGTCACGGACGACGGCATCTACTGCACCGCAGAGCACGGCGCGAAGCTGACCGCCACGACGCTCGAGGGGGCGCTCCGTTGGGAGACCGAGATTCCGGGTCGGTCCCGCGATGTGACCGGTCCCGTCGCCGTCGGCGACGTGGTCTATCTCGGGACCGAGAACAGACTCCTGGGCTACGATACGGCTCGGAATCGGGTCGTCGACCGGCGGTTCGACTCGCAGATCACGGCCCTCGCAGGGGCAGCCACCGGCGTCTACGTCGGGACGGAGGGGGCCGTCTACGCCTTGACCGACACGGAGACGAGCGTATACGACGGGGCAGACTGAGCCGAGGAACCGCGGTCCGGCAGCGCTCCACCCCGCCCATCCCCACTTCAGCGGGAGATATCGAGTAAGTGGATACGTTTCCACGTCCGGATCGTCGTAACGGGTCTGGAACGCAAATCGCAATACGGCGTTTTCGCCCCGTTCCCAAAAACCTAACTCAGTCGAAATAGTTCCTCCCAGTAGCGAGTATGTGTCGGGAAATGAATCGGGAGCCTGCATGGGTGGCGGCGATCCGGCTTGCGATGCTCACGGGGCGCGTCGACGTCGATGCCGTCATCGAGGAAGCGAACCTGGTCGAGGGGCGGGAACGGACCGTCCGCGACGTGCTGTCCACGCTCGCGGAACGTGGGGTGTTACGGGCGGCCGGCGACGGCACGTACCGGCCGGGTGAGACTCTGTTGAACTCCAATCGGTACAACCTGGACTTCGAGAAGGCCTCCGACGGGGGCGCCCACCGCTGGAAGTCCTCGGTATAGTCCGGCCGGTCGTGGGTACTTGCCACCGATCCGCGCGTGGGACATAGCGTAAACTATGTATGAACTACGGGATATGGGAGACTATGGGCAATCTAACCGATACGAAAGTCTCCGAGAAGAACCTGACGACGGTCCCCAAGCCCGTCCGGAACTTCCTCGACGTCGGCGCCGGCGATCGCATCGAGTGGCACGTCGAGGACGGCCGGATCATCGTCGAAAAACTCGAGCCCGAAAGCGAGTGAGCGAGTCGCCGAACCAGACACGACCGCGTTCGCTCGCCGTCGGGTCCCGACGCAAAATTGCGCCGCTCATCGACTACGGCAGATCCGTCGGCTCGTCGATATCGTGGCGAACTCCCTCGTCCGACACTGCCACGCACGCGCTGTCGTCGCTCTCAAGCAGGATTTTGCGCCCGCCGACGTCGCCCTCGACGTCGGTGAGGTCGGCGAAGAAGCGACGATCGAACAGGACCGGGTTACCGCGAACGCCGTCGTAGGCGGCCGCGAGGGCGTCGCCGACGCCGGCCTCGTAGGCGGCGACGAGCGCCTCGACAGTCGCGGGGTCGACGAACGGCATATCTCCGAGAGCGAGTACTGCAGCGTCGACACTCGTCGATCGGTCTTCGAGGGCAGTGATCCCGACGCGCACCGACGAGGACTGTCCCTGCGCGTACGCGGGATTGGGGACCGTCTCGACGTCGAGTCCGCCCAGCGCGGCAGTCACGTCCTCGGCGTCGTGGCCGACGACCGCGACGATCGGATCGACGCCTGCGTCGACGAGTGTCCGCGCCGCGTGCCGGACCAGCGCGTCGCCGTCGACGGTCGCGAGCAGTTTGTTCCGGTCGCCGAAGCGATCGCTCGTGCCCGCGGCGAGGAGAACACCCCCGACGCGGGCGTGGTCACCTCCCTTCCGTTCTTCGAACGGCGGCGCGACGATCGGCAGCCCCTCGTCGGTCGTCGCGTGATCGGGGCCCTCGTCGGTCGTCGCGTGATCGGGGCCCTCGTCGGTCGTCGCGTGATCGGGGCCCTCGTCGGTCGTCGCGTGATCGGGGCCCTCGTCGGTCGTCGCGTGATCGGGCCCCTCGCTCATCGCCGAGTTGGCGACCGGGTCGCCACTGTCCGGATCATCGTTCCACGACGGGATAGGGGACCACCTCGACCGTCTCGTCGCGATCGACGCCGGATTCGGTGAGCACGAAGCCGTCCGCCCGAGTCGCGCGGGTGCTCGACGAGAGGACGCTCGGATCGAAGGCCGTCTCGTAGACCGAAAGCTGCGAGTCCGCGTGCCCGAGGGGCATCGCCGTCCCGTCGTCGAGCGTGACCGGGATGGCGTACGCGAACCCGGGGGTCGTGATGTCCACGTCCCGAGCCATCTCCGCGTCGATCGTCGACAGCGACGCGGTGCCCGTGAAGAAGGGACGGGCGACGAGCGACGTGACCGCGTGGGCGCCGACGGGCTTGCCGGGGATCGCGAAGGCGACCGCGTCGTGGGCTTCGAGTTCCGCGACCGCGATCGGTTTGCCGGGGCGGAGCCGCACGCGGTGGAAGAGCACCTCGCCGAGCGACTCCAGCGCCCGGATCACGTAGTCCTTGTCGCCGACGCTCGTCCCGCCGGTCGTCACGACCACGTCGTACTCGCGGGCCAGTTCCTCGATCCTTGACTCGACGCGGTCGTACTCGTCCGGAACGGTCCCCTCGTAGGTGGCGTCGTGGCCCCACGACCGGACAAGTCCCGCGAGCATCGGCGAGTCGAGGTCCGTGTGTCGCCCCTCGTGGATCTCCGTGCCGGTCGCAAGCAGGCCGACGTCGAACCGCTCGCGGACCGTGACGCGCTCGATACCGAGATCACCCAGGAGGATCGCGTCCTTCGGGCCGAGCCGCTCGCCGGCCGCAAACAGCCGTTCGCCCTCGGCGACGTTGCTCCCGCGCTCGTAGACGTACGTCCCGGGGTCGAGGTCGGTCCCGGTGAGTTGCCCGTCCTCGACCGAGGCTTCCTCGCGTTTGAGCACCGCGTTCGCCGACGGCGGGAGCGGCGCGCCGGTCGCGATCCGGACCGCCTCCCCGGACTCGATCCTCGGCGGATCGTCCTCCGGGAACACGTCGGCCTCGACAACCGAAAGCGGGTACTCCTCGGTCGCGTCGAACGCGAACCCGTCCATCGTCGAGTGGCTCCACGCCGGGACGTCGGTCGGCGCGTCGATCGGTTCCGCGAGGGCACGCCCGGCGATCTCGCCGAGGCCGACAGTCTCGGTCCCTAAGCGTGGTAACCACCGGTCACGGAGTTCCTGCACCCGCTGGGCGCCGTCGTCCCAGCCGATCAGATCGTCGTGGTCGTGGCCGCCCGCGCCGGTCATCGCCGCGCACCCGTCGTGTCAGTCGGTCGCACCGAGCCAATAACACAAACATTTATTGGGGATCTATCTGTAACCATCGTACGCGTTAATAGTGTGCACATAGTGCAGTCACTTAAAAGATAGCGACCGACGATCGACTGACCGGACACAGCGACACACAACACAACGATGGAATTTGACGGAGAATTCGAGTTAGACGGCGTACCGCCCGAGAAAGCCTGGATCGTCCTCTCGGACCCGATGGCGGTCCGGGACTCCCTGAAGGGGTGTCGATACATCACCCCGATGGACGACGACTTCAACTTCGACGAGTACGAGCCCGAAGAGGACGTCGAGATGCTGCCGGACGCGGATCCGGAGACGGTCGCCGACCGCGCGTTCGTCGAGGGCCAGAAGTACGCGGCCCTGATGCAGGTCGGAGTCGGTAGCGTGAAGCCGCGGTTCGAGACGACGGTCACGATCGACGAGCGCGACGACGAGAACTTCAAGATGGTCGCCTCCGGGGGCGGCGACGCCTCAGGGAGCAGTTTCAGTATGAACTCCGGAATGACCATCTACCCGACGGAGGACGGTGAGAGTTCCAGAATCGAGTGGTGGACCGAAGCGGACATCTCCGGACGGATCGCACAGCTCGGGTCGCGGGTGATCAAGCCGGTCGCCAACAAGATTGTGAACAACTTCTTCAGCAGTATCGAAAAGCAGATGACAGACGTCGACGAGACCAGCTCCGGCGTCACAGACCGGATTCGAGGAATGCTATGAAAGCCGCACCGTTCGAACACCACGAACCCGAGACGGTGGAAAAGGCGGTGAGCCTGCTGGAAAGCCTCCACGAGCCGACGATCATCGCCGGGGGCCAGAGCCTCGTGCCGATGCTGCGGTTCCGACTCGCCCGCCCGGACACGGTCGTCGACATCAACGGCATCGACGCACTCGACTACCTCGAGGAGGAAGACGGCTACCTCAAGATGGGCGCGCTCGCCCGGCACGCCGACGTCGAGGACGCCGACGTGATCGACGAAGACGACTACGGGAGCTTCGCCGACGCGGCGCCGCTGATCGCGGACCCGCAGATCCGCAACCGCGGCACCATCGTCGGCTCGATGGCGCAGGCCGACCCGAAGGGCGACTGGGGCAGCGTCCTCATCGCCCACGACGGCGAGGTCGTCGCCCGCGGCCCGGACGGCGAACGCGTCATCCCGGCGGACGAACTGTTCCTGCTGCCGTACGACACCTCCCTCGGGGAGAACGAACTCATCACCGAGGCGCGGGTCCCGACTCCCGCAGCCCACGAGGGCAGCGCGTACCACAAGCTGAAGCGCAAGACCGGCGACTACGCGATGGTCGGCGTCGCGGCCCGGCTGATCCTCGACGACGAGGGGCGGATCGAGGACGCCGGCATCGGGATGACTGCGGTCGACATCACCAACGCGCGCGCCGCGGAGGCAGAAGCACATCTCGAAGGTGAACGGCCGAGCGCCGACCTCTTCGAGAAAGCCGGGGAACTCGCCGCCGAGGAGTCGAACCCCGAATCAGACGAACACGGCGACGCCTCGTACAAGGAACGAATGGTAGACGTACTGGCCCAGCGGGCGCTCGGCGACGCCGCCGAACGCGCGGGCGCGGTCAAACGGAGGGTTACACAGTGACAGACGAACGTGAAATCACGCTGACGATAAACGGCACCGAACATTCCGTCGAGGTCGAACCGCGACGACTGCTCGTCCACGTCATCCGCGAGGATCTGGACATGACCGGGACGCACATCGGTTGCGACACCGGCAACTGCGGGGCCTGTACGGTGCTGAAGGACGGCGAACCGATCAAGTCGTGCCTGATGTTCGCCGCCCAGGCGGACGGCAGCGAACTGATGACCGTCGAGGGGATGGAAGAGCTCCCGGAGGCGGAGGGCGAACTCCACCCGCTGCAGGAGGGCTTCCGCGAGGAGCACGGCCTGCAGTGCGGCTACTGTACGCCCGGGATGTTGATGTCCGGCAAGGCACTCCTCGATGAGAACCCCGACCCCGACGAAGCGGAGATCCGCGAGGCGATCAGCGGCAACCTCTGTCGGTGCACCGGCTACCAGAACATCGTCAGTTCGATCGAGTATGCTGCCGAGAAACTCGAGGGCGAGCCGGCGGCCGCCGACGGCGGAACCGTCACCGCAGAACAGCAGTTCGACTGCGGCGTCGAGGACTGCTGTGGCGGCCCGTCGACGGAGTACGACCACCTCGAGGGAGCGGACCCACAGTTCGAGAACGTCGACACGGAGGGAGACACACAATGAGCAGCGAATCCGACAACGTCACCGAACCGGCGGAGTACCAGCACGACGACGATGGCGGGCCGCAGCCGGAGAAACACTGCGGCCACGGCCGCGGCGGAATGGGCGAGGAAGTCACCCGCAAGGAGGACAAACGCTTCATCACCGGCCGCGGCAACTACGTCGACGACATCAAGAAGCCGGGGATGCTCCACTGTGAGATCGTTCGCAGCCCCCACGCACACGCCCGGGTCGAAGACATCGACGGGTCGCGCGCGATGGAACTCGACGGCGTCGTCGCAGTCCTGACCGCCGACGACTTACTGGAGCACGACCTGGCGACGATGCCGACGCTGATGGACGACACCCAGGACGTCCTGGTCAACGACAAGGTGAAATTCCAGTCCCAGGAGGTCGCCGCCGTCATCGCCGAGGACCGCTACACCGCGAAGGACGGCGCCGAGAAGGTCGAAGTCGAGTACGACGTCCTCGAACCGGTCGTCGACGCCGAGGAGGCCCTCGAGAAGGACGCCCCCCTCATCCGCGACGAACTGGACGACCAGGAGGACAACCACATCTTCGATTGGGAGACCGGCGACAAGGAGGCCACCGAAGCGGCGTTTGCGGAGGCGGACGTCACCGTCGAAGAGCAGATGGAGTACCAGCGCCTCCACCCGGCCCCGATCGAGACCTGCGGCGCGGTCGCAGACTGGGATCCCGGGAAGGACAAGATGACGGTCCACATGACCTCCCAGGCGCCGCACGCCCACCGGACCCTGTTCTCGCAGGTGTCGGGCATCCCCGAGCACAAGGTCCGGATCGTGAGCCCGGACGTCGGCGGCGGCTTCGGGAACAAGGTCCCGATCTATCCGGGGTACGTCGTCGCCGCCGCGGCGTCGTACGTCCTCGAACAGCCGGTCAAGTGGATCGAAGAACGCTCCGAGAACATCCAGACCACCGGCTTCGCCCGCGACTACGATATGACGGGCGAGATCGCCGCCACCGAGGACGGCGTGATCCAGGGCGTGAAGGTCGACGTGCTCGCCAACCACGGCGCGTACAACGCGGCGGCCCAGCCCTCGAAGTTCCCGGCCGGCTTCTTCAACATCTTCACCGGCTCCTACGACATCGAGGCGGCCTACGGGTCGCTGACAGGAGTGTTCACCAACACCGCGCCCGGCGGCGTCGCCTACCGGTGTTCGTTCCGCGTCACGGAAGCGGTCTACCTCATCGAGCGGATGGTGAAGGTACTCGCGGACGAACTCGACGTCGATCCCGCGGAGATCCGGCGGCGGAACTTCATCCCCTCGGACGCGTTCCCCTACGAGAGCGCGACCGGGTGGAACTACGACTCCGGCGACTACGAGAAGGCGCTGGACAAGGCCTTAGAGATGGCCGACTACGAGGAGTACCGCGAGGAGCAACGTCGCCGCATCGAGGAGGACGCAGACAAACTCCTCGGGATCGGCATCTCCTCGTTCACCGAAATCGTCGGTGCGGGCCCCGGCAAGCAGTGTGACATCGCCGGGATCGAGATGTTCGACTCCGCGGAGTTGCGGGTGAACCCGACCGGCAGCGCGGTCCTCCGGGTCGGCGTCCAGACGCAGGGTCAGGGTCACGAGACCACCTTCGCCCAGATCGTCGCCGAGGAACTCGGGATGGACGTAGACAACATTACCGTCGAGCACGGCGACACCGACACGGAGCCTTACGGGCTGGGTACGTACGGTTCGCGCTCGACGCCCGTCGCGGGCGCGGCAACCGCAGTCGCCGCCCGGAAGGTTCGTGACAAGGCCAAGTCGATCGCGGCCAACGAACTTGAGGCCGCAGAGGAAGACATCGAGTGGGATCGCGAGTCCGGCGAATTCCACGTCGCTGGCGCGCCCGAGCGCTCGATCACGATCACGGAGATCGCGGCCGGCGCCTATATGAACCACCCCGGAACCGAGGAGCCGGGACTGGAGGCGGTGAACTACTACGACCCGCCGGAGATGACGTACCCGTTCGGGTCCTACATCGTCATCGTCGAAGTCGACCGGGAGACCGGCGAAGTCGACTTCGAGAAGTTCGTCGCGGTCGACGACTGTGGCAACCGCATCAACCCGATGGTCATCGAGGGCCAGATCCACGGCGGTCTCGCACAGGGGATCGGCACCGCGATGATGGAGCACGTCACCTACGACGACAACGGCAACGTCACGGGCGGGGACTTCATGAACTACCTGCTGCCGACGGCCAAGGAGATCCCCAACTTCGAGACGGGCCACACCGTCACGCCGTCGCCGCACCACCCGATCGGCGCGAAGGGCGTCGGCGAATCGCCCACGGTCGGGTCGCCGCCGGCCATCGTCAACGCCGTGGTCGACGCCATGTCCCACGGAGGCGTCTCGCACGTCGAGATGCCGATGACGCCCGACACCGTCTGGGAGAAACTCGACGAGGCCGACCTCGCGATCAAGCCGGCCCAGAACGTCAGTTTCGACTTCGAGGGCGGCAGCGAAGAACCGGCTGACGACTGATAATGACAGTTGTAGTCTCTGCGCGGTGCTCGCCGGTACCAGGGGTAGCGAGCACCGATAAACAGCTACAACAGTCACTGTGAACGGCCGCCGCAGACGCGATCCCCATTTGGGGCGCCGCCACCTATGCTCATCTAGAGATGACACAGAACGAGACTGACGACGACGGAGCGACAGACGACTCTCCTCGACCACCCGACGGCGACATCGCGGGACTCGAACGCGAACTGGCCGAGCGGGGCGAGACGTACGCCCGAATCACGGTCGTTCGCCGGGAGGCCCCGGTGTCGGCCAACGTCGGCGATCGCGCAGTCGTGACTGCCGACGGAACCCTCCACGGCTGGATCGGCGGCGTCGCCTGCGCGCAGACGACAGCGATCAGCCAGGCGACGGAGGCGCTCGCGGACGGCGAACCGCGGCTCGTGGGAATCGCCCCCGACCCCGACGACGTCGCCCGTCCCGGACTGGAGGCCTTCCCGATGCACTGCCACAGCGAGGGCGTCCTCGAACTGTTCATCGAACCGGTGAACACGGCGCCTGCGCTCCTCATCGTCGGCGGATCGCCGATCGCCCGTTCGCTTTCGCGCCTCTCGGCCGAACTCGATATCGACGTGACGGTCGTCGATCCGGACGGCGCCGACGACCTCCCGGTCGAGCGGACGCTCACGACGACCGATCCCGAGACGATCGTCGAGGCAGTCGGCACCGGGCCGCTGGTCGTGGTCGCCTCGGTCGGGCAGTACGACGCCCGCGGCGTCGCCGCCGGCATCCGCGCGGATGCGCCCTACATCGGGCTGGTCGCCAGCAGCGCCCGCAACGAGGAGGTGATCGACCGGGTCGCCGACCGCCTGGAGACGGACAGGGAGTCGGTAGCGGCAGCGGTGACCAATCCAGCGGGGATCGATATTACGGCGCATACGCCGGGCGAAATCGCGACGAGCATTCTCGCGGAAGTCGTCGACGCGCGGGCCGGTTCCGTGGAGGCCGCTCCGCGAGCGGAAGTAACCGGCGCGGATTCGTCGGCTGCCGGCGACGACACCACAACCGCGGCTGACGACGACGCGGTGGAGGAGGCAGTGACTGACGATCACGGCGAAGACGACGGCGAACGCGCGGGGCTCGCGACCGATCCCGTCTGCGGGATGACCGCCGACCCGGAGACCGCCCCGGCGGTCGACCACGGCGGGACGACCTACTACTTCTGCTGTGAGGGCTGTGCCGGCTCGTTCCGGGACGATCCGGAAGCGTATCTCGACGAGGGACAGGGAGTGGTGTCGCCGTGACCCGGAACGCCTTCGAGGGACTGTCGGCGTCGGACCTGCGGTCGCGGTTCGAATCCGCCGACTACGTCGCCGACGACCGAACGGTGACGACAGTCCAGTTGGCGCTCACGATGGGCCGGCCGCTGCTCGTCGAGGGACCGCCGGGCAGCGGGAAGACCGAACTCGGGAAGGTGCTCGCGAAGTCCTTCGACACCGAACTCATCCGGTTGCAGTGCTACGAGGGGCTGACGGCCGAGAACGCGCTCTACGAGTGGAATTACACGAAGCAACTGCTCGCCGTCCAGGCCAACGAGGGAACGGTCGCCGGGGAGTCGACGGCCGGGAGCGGCGATCGGCAGGGGTCGGTGTTCGACGAGGACTTCCTGCTCGAACGGCCGCTGCTCCGGGCGCTGACGGCCGGTAACGGGACGCCGCCGGTTCTCCTCGTCGACGAGATCGACCGGGCAGACGAGGAGTTCGAGGCGTTCCTGCTGGAGATGCTGTCGGACTTCCAGGTGTCGATCCCCGAGTTCGGCACGGTCAGGGCCGAGCAGCCCCCGATCGTCGTCCTCACGTCGAACCGGACGCGTGGTCTCTCGGACGCGCTGAAACGGCGCTGTCTGTACCTCCACGTGGAACCCCCCTCGTTCGAGACCGAATACGAGATCGTCCGGCGGAAGGTGCCCGAACTCGACGTCGCTGTGGCCGCGGAGGTCTGCGCCGTCGTCGATCGGCTGCGCGAGGAGTCGTTCCTCAAACAGCCCGGCGTCTCTGAGACGCTCGATTGGGCGCGGGCGGTCGCACAACTCCGCCACGACGACGAGGACCGATCGCTCTCGACCGAGGAGATCGAACGCACACTGGGCTGTCTGATCAAGGAAGCGGAGGACCTCGACCGGATCGACACCGACCTGCTCGAACAGCTGCGGCTCGCCGCGGCGGCCGCAGAGGACCGACTCGAAGCGTGAAGCCCATATCGGCTCCGGCGCGTAGGGGACGAGTGAACGCTACGGTCCGGAGTGCACGAACCGATGAATGCCGCGAACACCACTGACCAATGACCGGCGACGGGACCCAGGACACACCACGCGCGGACGAGCCGAGAGACGGGCTCGACAGCGATGCAGGCAGCGACGGCGTGCCGGACTTCCCGGCAGCCCGCCGGCATACGCTGATCGAACTCCTCCGACTCGCGGCCGAGCTCCGGAGCGAAGGCGTTTCGATCCCCGCGAACGCGTGTCTCGAATCGGCCCGGTCGCTCGCGGTCGTCGGACTCGGTGACCGCGACAGGGTCGCAGACGCGCTGCGGGCGACGTTGCTCTCGGAGGCGACCGACCGCGACGCGTTCGAGTCGGCGTTTCCGACGTTCTGGCACCGGCTCCGCTCCGGGCTCGACGCTATCGGCACGGATCACGACGGACCGACCGCCGGCGAGGAGGACGACGACGAGCGGGAATTCGGCGGTCCGGAGGACGCCGCAGACGAGGTCCCCGAGAACCTCGAGGACGCGGACACGCCGGATGTCGATCCTGACGGCGACGGGGACGTGGAGGTCCGGATTCCGACGGAGCGGCAGCAGGCGACCGGCGACCGTCCCACAGATACCGGCGACGACGACGCACGACGGTACAGCAGCGTGGGCGGCCGCGAACGGGTCGAGGTCGACACGATGCCGCTGACGAGCGGCGAACGCGCGGCGATCGACCGGTTCGTGGACGCGCTGTCGACGCTTCCGGGGCGACGGCGGCAACGCTCCTCGGCCGGCGACCGCGTGGAAGCCAGGCGAGCGCTCCGGGCGAGCCTGGAAACCGGGGGTGCGCCGATGGATCTCCCGCAGTCCGAACCCGTCCCGAACGAGCTCAGGTGCTGCCTGCTCGTCGACGTCAGCGGCTCCGTCCTCGATACTATCGATCGCAGCGTCCTGCTCTCCTTTGCCGAGGAGTTGCACGACAGCGCCCGTCAGGCCCGGGTGTTCCTGTTCGACACCGAACTGGTCGACGTCACCGAGCAGTTCGCCCGCGCCGGCGGTGATCCGGCAGCGGCACTCCGTGAGGCCGAAGTGGAGTGGGGCGGCGGCACGCAGATCGGCGGCGCCTTCGAGACGCTCCGGCGGCGATACCCGTACGCCGTCGATCGGCGCACGGTCGTGATCGTCGTCAGCGACGGCCTCGACGTCGGCGACCAAGACCTCCTCGCCGACGGGATCACGTGGCTGTCCGGGCGGAGCGACGCCCTCATCTGGCTGAACCCCCTCGCGGTCTCGCCGGAGTTCGAGCCGCGATCCCGCGGGATGTCGACGGTCGAACCGTACATCGACGCCCTGTTCGGCTTCGCGGGGCCGTCTGATCTCGCGGCGGCGGCAAAACAGATCGAACAGCGGGGGCTCGGAGCGAGCGTCGGCTACGAACACGATCCCCGGCGACGCGCCGCAGAACGGAGGACCGAGAGCGATGACTGAGCCGCTCCCGGAGGCCAGGAATCGCCTTCGTTCGGCGCTCTCGCCCGCGACGACCGTAGAGCGGATCACCGTCGGCGATCGGGTGGTGCTCGTCGAGGTGGCGGGGTCGGCGGGGAAGACCGCTGGCCTCGCCCACCGGCCCGAAGGAGAGCCACCGTCCACCGAGCAACTCGACGTGGAACGGCTGTTGGAGGCGGCGACCAGGGACCCCGAGAGCGCGGTCGACCGTCTCGAACGCGCACTCGGGATCGCGGCGATGAACGCGCTGTCGGCGCCGGCGATCGACTGGCAGACCGGCGACCCGATGGCCCTGCTCGACGACGACGTCGACCGGATCGTCACCGTCGGACTGTTCGGCCCCGCCTTCCGGAAGTTCGACGACGTCGAGGTCCGCGTGATCGAGCGCGAACCGCTCGACGACGTCTCGGTGCAGACGCCGGAGGGAGTACGCGTCCGGACGTTCACCCCTGCGGAGACCGACGCGGCGATGGCAGACGCGGAAGTCGTCTTCGTAACGGGATCTGCGTTCATCTACGGCGGCGTCGGACGGTATCTGGCTGCCGCGCCGGCCGACGCGACGGTGATCGTCATCGGCGCGACAGCGTCGTTCCTGCCGGCGCCGCTTTTCGCCGCGGGCGTCGACGTCGTCGCGGGGGCGTCGGTGACCGACGTCGCCAGCGTGCGCGAAGCGGTCGAGGCGGGAGCGTGCGGGACGGATCTGCACGACGCGGGGGTCGCGAAAGTGTACGTCGCCGCCGAACGCACGGCCGGCGTCCGACTCGAAACCACGATCGAAGACGAACCCACAAACCTATGACTCAAAGCGACTGGAGTGTTCCCGAAACGGCGGTCGTACAGCGAATCCGTGACCGACTCGATGCCGACGAAACCGACGTGCTTGCGACAATCGTCGACGTCGAGGGGAACGCCTACCGCAGGCCGGGGGCGAAGATGCTCCTCGACGAGGGCGGGACGGGCGTCGGCAGCATCACCGCCGGCTGTCTCGAGGACGAACTCGTCGCCGTGGGTGAGGAAGTCCGCGAGACCGGCCGCCCCAAACTCGTCACCTACGATCTGATGGAAGACGACGAGGAGGACACGTGGGGGCTGGGCGTCGGCTGCAACGGCATCATCAAGGTACTGCTCGAACCGCTGAACCGGACATATCGGCCGGCCGTCGAGGCGTTCTTCGACGGGCGCGACGTCGGCATCGTCACGGTCCTCGACGGTGAGGGGACCGCATTCGAGCAGGGCGACCGCGCCTACTACCACCCGGCTGACGGAGCGTTGCGGACGCCGGAGGGAGACGCGGCCACCGGGTGGCCGTCGGCGTCACTCAGCGGCCCTGCCGGGGAACTGGCGGAGCGCGGCAGCGCCGACACCGTCACCGTCGACACCGATGACGGCGAGTTGACGGTGTTCATCGACGGACTGGCGGCACCGCCGGAGTTGGTGGTCTTCGGAACCGGGCACGACGTCGGGCCCGTCACCGAGTTCGCGGCGAAGAACGACTTCCGAGTGACCGTGGTCGGCTTCCGCGGCGCGGTCGACCTCGAAGAGCGGTTCCCGGCCGCAGATCGGGTCGTGACGACCGCACCCGGGACCGTCGGGGACGATCTCGACCTCGACGACAGCACGTATGCGGTGGTGATGACCCACAACTTCGTCGACGATCGGCTGACGGTCGAGGCGCTACTGGCGGCGGACGTCCCGTATGTGGGACTGATGGGTCCCCGCGACCGGTTCGAGGAGATGCTCGACGACTTCGAGGCGGAGGGCACCTCCTTCAGTGAGGACGCGCTGTCGTCGTTGTACACGCCGGTTGGCCTCGATCTCGGCGGCGGCTCACCGTTCCAGATCGCCCACAGCATCGTCGCGGAGGCGCTGGCTGTCTCGAACGACCGGACGCCCCAGCATCTCAAATCGCGAGAGGGCGCGATTCACGACCGCGTCGACGTCGACTCCGACGCTGACGCGCCGGCGCAGTAGCTCAGGTCGGATCGACATCGCGAAAAGAGGGTATCGACAGAAAGCGGGACGGAACGTCGGCCGATTCTACATATAGCCGAGGTCGCGGAGCCGTTCCATCAGGTCCTCTTTGTCCTGGGCGCGGCCCGCGCGCTCGGTCGTGTTCTCGATGTCCTGCAGCCACGCCGGTTCCTCGGTGGTCTTGTCGGTAGAGACCTCGCTGCCGAGCGAGCGGAAGCCGGCGAAGTACTTGGGCGAGATCGGGATGTCGGCCATCGTCAGGCCGTTCGGCAGATCGTCGGCGCTCTCCGGGACGTAGCCCTCCTCGGGGTACCCCTCGACGGTCTCCGGCACCACGAAGTTCCAGAAGGCCTCCCAGACCGCCGCCTCGTCGAACTGGAGGATGGGCTGGATGCGGTCGTGCGGCGGGTAGATGTCGGGGTCGTGCCGCGGCGAGAAGAACGTCTCGTCGGCGCGGGCCTCCTGTTCGTCCCAGCGGACGCCGGAGATGACGCCGTCGATGTCGTATTCCTCTAAGGCGTCGTTGAGTGCGACCGTCTTCAGCAGGTGGTTGCCGACGTAGGTGTCGAGCAGGAACGGGAAGGTGTCCTCCTCGTATTCCAGCAGGTTGCGGATGTGGTGCTGATTGTGCTCAGAGAGCTCCGAGACGGGGATATCGTCGCCGGGTTCGAGGTCGTGTTCGTCGACGTAGCTGCCCACGTCCTCGTTGCGGGCGTAGACGACGTCGAGGTCCCACTCCTCGGCCCAGTGATCGACAAAGTCGTGGATCTCATCGAAGTGCTGGAAGTGGTCGATGAAGACCGCCGGCGGCGTCTCCAGGTCGTACTTCTCTGCGACCTCCTTGATGAAGTACAGCGTGAGCGTCGAGTCCTTGCCGCCGGTCCACATCACGGCCGGGTTCTTGTACTGTTCGAGACCGCGTTTCGTGACCGCGATCGCCTTCTCGATCTTGTCCTGGATCGAGGGGTAATCTTCGGGGTTCTCGCCTTCACCGTCGGTGTAATCGACGTCGAGGTAGTCGGGGAAGTCGTCTGGCATTGTGTAATTATATCTAATTACCGGAGAGTAAATGTCTTTTGCAATAGCGCGGCCCCAAGACGAATATAACAGCTATCACTATATTGTGAGATAGTAAAACATACAATACGTACAGTAAAGAGGATTTAGGTCGTGATCAAAGGTATTTAGGACTATATTACCCGGAATTCTATTAAATGCGTTTTATATTCTATTCACCAAGTATTAATATTTTATTTACATATCTATTTTGAGATTATGGGTGCATAGATATCCTACCGCGTTTTCTCGGAGCGGGCCACAGGGGATAGCGAAGTCAGCGGGTGGCGAATTCGCACACCAGAGGATCACTCACTCCGCTGGCTTCCCGTTGGCTCCCATCATCAAGTACTAATATATACGATGGTGTCGTTTTGTGCGTGTCTACGAGATGTGTCGCCTGTGGTGGAAATCCACACCAGCAGAGACTGACTGAGTACTCCCGACGAACCCAGCACCGACACACATGAGCCTCACTATCGACGAAATCGAGACAGTATCGTTCACATATCCTGTCGACGACGCCAGGATGGACCCAAGCGCGGGGAAACTGATGTACTCGCCGGGCGAGACCTACGAGCGGACGGCCCACGGCGTCCGAATTACCACGGAGAACGGGCTCCGAGGGGAGTATATCGGCGCTACGGGCGTCGGGTTGACGCAGATCGATCTCTGTGCGGAGTACCTCCTCGGCAGGAACCCGCTGAAACGCGAGAAACACTGGGACGCGATGCAGCAGATCCTCCGGAAGTACGACCAGATGGGCCTGGGACCGATCGATATCGCGCTGTGGGACCTCGCCGGCAAGTACTACGACGCGCCGATCCACGAACTGCTCGGGACGTACCGGGAGCGCCTGCCTGCGTACGCGTCGACGTATTTCGCCGAACGCGGCCGCGGCTTCGACTCGCCGGAAGCGTTCGCGGACTTCGCCGAAACGTGCCTCGATCACGGCTATCCGGCGTTCAAGACGCACACCTGGAGTGACGAAGCCCCTTCTGATATCCAACAGGAGATAGAACTGATCCGCGCAGTCGGCGAGCGCGTCGGCGACCGGATGCAGTTGATGCACGACCCGGTCTGCTCGTACGAGACGTTCGCCGATGCCGTCAGGGTCGGACGGGAGTGCGACAAATACGATTATTTCTGGTACGAGGATCCGTTCAAGGACGGTGGACGCTCCCAACACGCCCACAAACGACTGGCGCAGCGGATCGATACGCCGCTCCTGCAGACCGAACTCGTCCGGGGACTGGAACCGACAGTTGACTTCCTCGCGAGCGGGGGGACCGATTTCGCCCGAGCGGACCCCGACTGGGACGGCGGTATCACCGGAGCAATGAAACTCGCTCGCGCCGCAGAGGGGCACGGACTCGATATCGAGTATCACCTCGCCGGACCGGCCCAGCGGCACTGTATGGCTGCGACACGAAATTCGAACTACTACGAACTCGGACTGGTACATCCGGACTCTCCGCTCCCCCACACGGAAGCGCCCATCTATCAGGGCGGGTACACGGACCGGATCGATTCGATCGACGAGGACGGTACCGTCGGCGTCCCGGAGGGGCCGGGACTCGGTGTCGAGTACGACTGGGAGTACGTACGAGAAAACGAGACTGGAAAGACCGTATACAGCCGATAAGGGTCCGCTGAAAAAAGCTGCCGCTGAGCCTCAAATATACAGATGGATCACCGCATAGCCGACCCAGACGGCGACCAACCCGAGTAGATACGGGACAATGGCCCGCGCAACCCTGATGTAGTCCAACTCGGCGATCCCGCTGATGATGTAGAGGTTCAGCCCGTACGGCGGGGTGATGAAGCCGACGGTGTCGCCCATTATGAAGATCATTCCCCAGATGACGGGCCCCCGGCACCCCTCGATATGTTCGGGTAATCTGTGGTCGAAGTCCTTGTTTTCGGACCGAACTGGGCTGATATTGATGGACCGAACGAGGCCGATGTTGAGGGACCGCAACGTCGGCAGGCGCATCAAGAAGGCCCCGACGCCGAGGAAGTCGTACATCAGGTCAAACTTTGGCGAGTTCCCGATCGATGCATTCCCAACTTTGACAGATCACTGATGAATTATCACTGACTGATTTTTTGACCGGCGATTTACTAGCAGCTGATTCATATGAGCAAAGGTATTAATAGTATCATTCTGGAACAGGGGAGTGATGAAGACGACCGCCATCGTGATGGACGAGCCAGGATCAGTTTCCGAACGCGAGATCGAGCTCCCGGACCCGGGACCGGACGATGTTCTCCTCCGTGTGGAACTCTCCGGCATCTGCGGGACGGACGTGCACATGTACAACGGCGGAATGGACCTCGAGTTCCCTGTTATTCCGGGACACGAGTTCGCCGGTGAGATAGAACACGTCGGCGAGAACGTCGAAGAAGATTCGAAGGGGGCCGAAATCGAGGTGGGCGACAACCTGGCCGTGGTGCCCGCGATGCCGGGCGGCAGCGACGACTGGTATGCCCGGAATATGCCGGGGCGACCGCGATTGAGCAAGAATCCTGATCGGTTCGGCTTCGACAACGTCGGCAAGCAGTACACCGGCGGAATGAGCAAATACAACGTACTGCCGTCCAAAGCGGCGTACTACAAACTGCCGGACGATATGGACGGCGAACTCGGTGCGCTGGTCGAACCGCTGTCGGTCGGAATGCACGCGTTCGAACGGTCGATGCAACCCGGGCTGCCGCATATGCGTGAAGGGTTCGGTGTCGGCCGGAGCGTCGCAGTACAGGGTGCAGGACCCATCGGACTGTTCGCGATCTGTTCGGCAAAGGCCGCCGGTGCGGGGCAGATCATCGCGATCGACGCGCTGGAGGAGCGTTTGGACCTGGCCGAACAGTTCGGCGCGACGGACCTGATCGACCTGACAGAGTACGACGGGGACGAACTCGTCACAGCCGTCAAAGAACTCACGAACGGAAACGTCGGCCCGGATGTCGTGATCGAAGCGGCGGGTGTGCCACAGGCGGTCGAGCAGGGGCTGGAACTCCCCCACGACGGCGGTACGTACGTCGAAGCCGGTCACTTCGCCTACAACGGCGAGAGCGAGATCAATCCGACACGGATCGTTCAAAAGGAGCTGAACATCTACGGGAGCCTGGCGTATCCGCCGACGCAGTTCGAGTCGGCGATCGAACTGATGGACCAACTGAAAGACGAGGTGCCGTTCAGGAAGCTCTTCAATTTCAAAACGACGCTGGACGACGCGGAGGAGGCGTACAAGGCACAGGAGTCGGGCGAAGCGTACCGCGCCACGATACATCCGCACGGAATCTAACGCGGCGCAAAGGAGTCCCGCTTTCAGACAGAAGTCCCGTCCGCGGACCCGCTTGGACGGACTGCTGCAGTCTCGTACCGCTGCTTACAGCACCGGATCGTGTGACCCGGACACCGACACAGCAGTCCTCTCACCGCAGGACGCTGTCGGCTACGCGTTCGTTCCCTCGTGGAAGCCAACCAGCTTCTCCCGGCTGAAGTGTTCGGTGGCGTATTTGATCCCCTCCTTTCCCATCCCGCTGTCTTTGAATCCGCCGTAGGGCATATGATCGGTCCGGTACCCGCTGACGGTGTTGATGTTGACTCCACCGGCGTCGATTCGGTCCGCCGCCCGCTTGGCCCGGTCGATATCCTGCGTGAACAGGCCCGCTTCCAGCCCGTACTCGGTGTTGTTTGCCTCTTCGATCGCCGCCTCGAAGTCGGGGACCGGGATCACCGGAATCACCGGACCGAACACCTCCTGTGTCGCTGCTGGCATCTCCGGTGTGACATCGGAGAGGACCGTGGGTTCGAAAACGCGGTCGCCGAGGTCCCCGCCGTACCGGCCACCGTATTCGACCGTCGCCCCCTGTTCGACGGTCTCCTCGAACAGGTCGACGGTACTCTCGAATTCGTCGTCGTTCACCATCGCGCCGATATCGGTCGCAGCGTCGTGTGGATCACCGACTGAAACGTCCGCGACGGAGTCGACCAGCGCCGCCACGAACTCCGCTTCGATTTCCTCCGCGACGAGGACGCGCTCGACGCTGTTGCAGACCTGACCGGCGTTGGAACAGGCGCCACCGACGACCTGTTCTGCGGCCCACTCGAGGTCGGTGTCGTGCCAGACGATCGTCGGATCGTTGCCGCCGAGTTCCAGGGTGAGCTCTTTCATCCCGCTGTTGTTGGCGAGGTGTTTCCCGACGGCAGTGGAGCCGGTAAACGATATCGCTTCGACCGCGTCGTGTTCGAGGAACGCGTCGCCGACAGTCGATCCGCTGCCGGTTACGACGTTGATCAGCCCGTCGGGAGCCCCAACCTCCTCTGCGGCTTCGTCGAGACACTCGAAGAGTGCTATCGAGGAAAGCGGCGTGTCGGTCGCCGGCTTCCCGACGACGGCATTCCCCGCTGCTAGCGCGGGACCGACCTTGTGAGCCATCAACATAATCGGGAAATTGAACGGGGTAATCGCGGCGACGACACCCAGCGGTTCGCGCTGGGTGAAACAGTGATCTCGGGGAGTCCCTTTCTGCGGATCCATCGGAACGTACTCTCCGAACTGCCGCTTTGCTTCCTCGGCCGACAGCCGCAGCGTCTGTGCAGTTCTGTCGACCTCGTTTCTGGCCTCCGTGATCGGTTTCCCCTCTTCGCTCGTGACGATCTGGGCGAGTTCTTCGAGGCGGGTTTCCACGCGATCCGCGGCCGTCGAGAGTAGTTCGTAGCGCTCGTACGCCGAGAGCGTAGAAGTCTCGACAGCGGCAGCAGCCGCGTCGATGGCGCCGACGACACGGGCTTTCTCGACGACTGGGACGGACCCGACGACAGTGTTCCGATACGGGTGACGAACGTCCGTTCGATCCTCGGCGCCGCTCCATTCACCGTCGACAAGGATGTCTTTGTCTAACCGATCGAGTTGGTCTACCGACATAGGAACAGTCGGCACCTTATCGGATTTAAAATTTTCCCTGAATCCGCTATAGTAGCGTTCGCAACTGATTGCTCATCTGATCGCACGACTGCGTGCGATCGTATGAGCGAAGATTTGCGAACGCTACTATAGCACTCGGAGGTGATTGCACTCGGGAGAACGCCAACTGGGGGCCAGCAGGCTCAGGGTTTGTTCGAGTAGTTCGAACAAGATTGCTCTTTGCACGCAACTGCTCCGGATCAGCACGCCCTTTCTAATCGCCCTTGGTTCCGTAAGCGCCGCTGCCCCGGCTGCTACGCAAACGGATCTGTTCGAATCACCCGAACATTTATTCTCCAAAGGAATCCTATACCGAATATGGCATCAGGTTCGTCCGAACAGGAACAGCCGTCCACCCTTCTGGACATTGTCTCCGTATTGGATCGGGAGGGAGCGATGGGGGTGACGGAGTTGGCGAACGAGCTCGGGATCGCAAAGAGTACCGCGCACTATCATCTCAGCACGCTCCGGCGGAACGGGTTCGTGATCAAGGATGGGACCCAGTACGAACTGGGCCTTTCCTTTCTCAAGATGGGCCTGCAAACGCGCCGTCGGGAACCGCTCTTCGAGGCGGCCAAAGACGAGATCGACAAGCTCGCCGCGGAAACGGGCGAGCTGGCGATTCTCTCGGTCGAACAGCGAGGTCTGGGCGTATATCTCTACAAAAGTGGGGGCTCCGACGCCCTCGATATCGATGCACCGATCGGCGGTTCCGCGACTCTGCACAATCGTGCCCTCGGGAAGGCGATGCTCTCGGAGTTTACCGAGGAGCGAGTCGACGAGATCATCAGCCGTCACGGTCTCTCCAAGACGGCCGACCAGACAATTACGACACGGGAGGAACTGGAGCAGGAACTACAGGCAGTTCAGTCGGAGGGGGTCGCGTTCAATCGAGAGGAGTCGATCACCGGCATCCACGGGGTCGGGGTGCCGATCACCAGCGCAGAGGGGGACGTCCTCGGCGCGGTGAGCGTCGCTGGACCCGCAAAACGCCTCAACGGGAGTACGTTCACCGACGACCTGCCTGATCTCCTGTCCAGGGCTCGAAACGTCATCGAACTCAACTACCAACACGGTCAGGAATACTGACAGGTTTCGGGACAACGCTGGGAGACTGGTTACTGTCACAATAGCGACCTCCGCCGTCCAACTCGTTCTATTAATTCGAACAAATTTGCGCACGGTCAGTAGCGAGTGATTCGCTGGTCAGTCCCTTGCTTGTCCGAATCCCCCAGATCCGTTGCTTTGATTGATCACGCTACGATTACCGGCAGGACCCAATCCATTACTAAAGAGAATCCCGTCAGATTCAGTTCGAGGACGCCGGCCAGATAGTAACGAGTGTACTTCTGTTATACGTCCTGAGCCGCCTCGGAACCAGTTGCCAGATGACTTGCATACTGTTGAAGCTCTCCACGGCGACGTTATCGAGTCAGCCCGGCGGAATTTGCAAAAGAGATTATACCGCTATAGTAGCGTTTGCAACTGATTGCACATCCGATCGCACGACCGCGTGCGATCGTGTGAGTGAAGACTTGCAAACGCTACTATATCATCGATTTGCGTCTATCGATAGCAACTGAAAAGAGTCTGTGACGGGTCCGTACGGCGAGGCGGAGAAGGCGATTCGATCCGCGTTCGGCGGAGCGAGGACATCCCGACCGACTCCAAAGAAATTTCACGACACGCGGACGATGGTACGGCGATGACCGACACACCGTCCGTCTACGTCACGCGGGAGATCCCCGAGGTGGGGCTCGAACGGCTGCGAGCCGAGTACGACGTCGCCGTCTGGGACGGGAAGCTCCCGCCGGCGAAAGCACACATCGAGCAGCGACTGGCTGATCTCTCTGCCGACGGTCTCGTCTGTCTGCTCTCCGACGAGATCGACGGCGACGTCCTCGACGCCTCCGGCGACCTGTCCGTAGTGAGCACCTTCTCCGTCGGGTACGACCACATCGACCTCGCCGCGGCCGCGGAACGCGACATCGCGGTCGGCCACACGCCCGGCGTCCTGACCGAGACCACCGCCGATCTGACCTGGTCGCTTCTGACCGCCTGCGCCCGGCGGGTCGTCGAGGGGCAGGCGTACGTCGACGCCGACGAGTGGGAGACGTGGGGACCGCGCCTGCTCACCGGGCCGGATATCCACGGCGCGACGCTCGGCATCGTCGGCCTCGGGAACATCGGGACGGCCGTCGCGCGGCGGGCCGCCGGGTTCGAGATGGACGTGCTGTACACCGGGCGGAGTCGGAAGCCCGATCGGGAGCAGGAACTGACCGAGGTCGGCGTCGACGCGACCTACGTAACCCGAGACGAACTCCTGGCCGAGAGCGACTTCGTGTCCCTGCACGTTCCGCTCACGGACGCGACGGAGGGGCTCATCAGCACGGACGAACTCCAGCAGATGTCCGAGGAGGCCATCCTGCTCAACACGAGCCGCGGCGGGGTAATCGATACCGACGCGCTCGACGCCGCGCTCGAAGACGGGTGGATCACCCGCGCGGGACTCGACGTCACGGATCCCGAGCCGTTGCCGGCCGACCACCCGATTCTGCGGCACGCTCCGGAGCGGCTCGTGGTAACCCCGCACATCGGCAGCGCGAGCATCGGCACGCGGAACCGGATGGCCGAGATGGCCGCCGAGAACGTCATCGCCGGCATCGAGCGGGAACCCCTCCCCCACTCGGCGCTCGCGGATGCCGGCCTGGAGTGAAAGCAGGGACTCGCCTCGGCCCAAACCGCCGCTCACTCCGGAACGAGCAACACGCGGAGGTCGTTGACGTTCGTGCCCGTCTGCCCGGTCTGCACGAGCGCGCCCCGGTCGGCGAGGTAGTCGTAGACGTCGTGCTCTGCGAGCAGCGACCGCGCGTGCTGGATATTCTCGACCGTGTCGCCGTCCACGACTGCCCCGGCCGCGTCGGTCGGCCCGTCGATCCCGTCGGTGTCGACGGCGCAGAGCACCGGCCCCTCGCCGAGTTCGAGCGCCGCACTCATCGCGAACTCCTGGTTCGGGCCGCCTGTCCCCGGGTCACCACGTCGGATCGTGACGGTCGTCTCGCCCCCGGAGAGAACCGCGGCGGGCGGTTCGACCGGGTTGCCGCTGCGCTCGATCTCCTCGGCGATCGCGACCTGGGTCTTCGCGGCCTCTCGGGCCTCCCCGCGGACGGACGACGAGAGAATCACGGGATCGTAGCCGGCCGCGGCACAGACCTCACGCGCGGCAGCCAGCGCCGTGAAGTTGTCCGCGACGACGTGGACCGAGACGGTCTCGAAGGCCGGATCGTCGGGGCCAGGTGTCTCGGAAATTTCGCCCGCGACACCCCGCCGGAGGTGTCGCACCACCGATGCGGGCGCATCGATCTCGTACTCCGAGACGACGGCACGGGCGTCCTCGTAGGTCGTCGGATCCGGCGACAGCGGGCCGCTGGCGACGACCGACGGGTCCCCGGACGTGACGTCGCTGAAGACGAGGCCGACCGTCGTCGCCGGGGCGAGTTCGCGCGCCAGGTGGCCGCCCTTCAGCGCGGAGACGTGCTTCCGGACGGCATTGATCCGATCGATCGGGGCGCCGCTCCGGAGCAGTTCCCCGGTGAGTGCCTGTAGATCGGGGAGTGGGACCTCCTCGACGGGCGCCGAGAGTAACGCGCTGCCGCCGCCGGTCACCGCGACGAGCACGAGCGTGTCCGCATCGCTCTCCCGCGCCCGTGCCAGCAGGCGGCGCGTGCCCTCGACGTTGGCGTCGCTTGGGACGGGGTGTGTCCCGTCGACGACCTCGATCGGGCCGGCGGGCGCCGGGTCGTCGGTTACGACGACACCGCCCGACAGCGACGCCCCCAGCAGGTCCGAGAGGTGAGTCGCAATCTCGCCGGCGGCGTTGCCGCCGCCCAGGACGAGAACCTCGTCGTATGCGGAGAGATCGTATCGCTCGCCGTCGATGCGCAGGTCGTGGTTGTCCAGTTCGACGGCGGTTTCCAACACCGTCTCCGGACGGGCGGCCTCGATCCCGGCCTCGACGGCGTCGAGCGCGAGGCCGACATCGGGGTCGTCTCCGAAACCGCTCCGATCGATCATATCCTCAACTCGTTGTGCTGTATCTAAAAGCTCCCGGAGCAGCGGGGACACCGGGATCGAGTGGTCCCTCGTTCTGCACAGCGAGTAACGACGATATCGGGAACCTGTCCACAACGAGAGGACGGTGCGGTGATATAGTGGCGTTCGCAAGTCTTCGCTCATACGATCGCACGCAGTCGTGCGATCAGATGAGCAATCAGTTGCGAACGCTACTATAGGAGAGACGAGGTCGAAGCTGAGAAAGAGACCCCGTTCCCCGGCGACGGCGCGGAACTGGTCGAGATCCGCGAAAACAGAGTTCGGCGGCCGCAACCGCCTCATCGTCTCCCACGGCGACGAAGGGCACTTCGGTGGCGTCCCGGACCTCCTCGAAGCATTCGATCCGGAACTCCCCGTGCCGAGTGGCGCCCGCGGGTGCTACCACGCGCTCGACGTCGAAGCCGACGGCTATCTGGCCGGTGGCGGTCTCCTGCAAGGCGATCTGAAGGTCATCCAAATCCCGGGCCACACGGTCTCCAATGGTGCGTTCCTCCGGGAAGCCGACGGCGTGCTCATCGCCGGAGACGTCCTCGGAGGTTCCGCGGCGCGGACTGCCGGCCGGCTATCTGGTCCCACCTGCGGAGCAGTGCAACGACCACAGTCACGCGGAGGCCGAGCGCACCCTCGGGAAGTTGTTCGAGTACGACATCTCGACGATCCTGGCCAGCCACGGGAGCCACGTCACGGAGGACCCGCTCGGTGAAGTACCTCGGGGTCAAGTCCCGCCGCATTCGCCTTGCGATTCTGTAAACGCCACGACTGGCTGCTGAATCGTGAGTGGTCGCTGCTGCACGAGTAGTGAGTTCCTATGACGGGGGGACCCAGCACTATATTATAAGATATATTTGTATCACATAAATTTGTTATTTTATTTTCTACCGTAGGTATCTCTATTTATTAATTGATTTCTATTTTTTCAGGTAAATACTGAAACTTACTCTGCTATATCGCCAAATTTAATCTGCTAAAACTTACAGAAATCAGTTTCTTTTTACTGACAAATAATATACTTTTTCGAGTAACTATAATCTCAATATAATATCGTATTTTGATACACCGGCCGTATCCAAGGGCCACCTCCCCGTCACGGGAGCGTCGCACCGATGAGCAAATTTATAACCGGGAGAGTGCTATCGAGTCACATGAATATCGACGACTTCGCCCTCGCCGCCACGACAAACGACCTGACACGGGAGGGGCGAGCCCGCGCAGCGGCGGACCTCGTCGAGTTTCGGATGGACAAAGCCGAGGACCCGATCGAGCAACTGGAGGCGTACGACGGCGAGTTGCCGATTATCGCGACGAACCGAAATCAGTGGTTCGGCGGTAAGGCGAAGGACACGGGACGACTGGATACGCTCTTTGCGGCGTCGCGGTTCGACTCGGTAGCGTACGTCGATATCGAACTCGAAACGGCACGGGCCAAAGAGTGGCTCCTAGAGGAGTTCCGCGCGAACGACGTTCGGCTCATCATCTCTCATCACGACTTCGAATCGACGCCCGAGAAGGACGTGCTGACGGCGATCATCGACCAGTGTGCGAGTTACGGTGACATCGCGAAGGTCGCGACCTACCCCCAGGACCTCTCGGAGACGCTCACGCTCCTGCAGACGCTCCACGAGGCCACGCAGGCCGGCATCGACGCCGCCGGGATCGCGATGGGCGAGACGGGAAGTCACACGCGGGTGATCGGGCACATCTACGGCTCGAAACTCGGATACGCGCCACTTCTGGACGACGACAGCGAGTACGCGCCCGGACAGATTCCGCTGGAGAAACTCGCCGCGCTCGTCGAATCGACGCGGATCGACGGGACGAACATCGAGCGGATCGAGGCGGTCGAAGACGAGGCGACCGCCCCCTCCGAACTGACCCTCCCGAACTGATTCTGCCGCGCGTCGGTTCCGACCGGCGTGTGTAGCCGTCTCCGAGCGAAATTCAGGCCGGTGTCCCGCCCGCCAGGGGTTCGATGAGCGTCAGATCCTTTTCGGCGGCGACGTCCCGAAGCCGCTCGATGACCACGTCCGCAGCGCCCGCTTCGGCGGCGATCCCGATCCGAGCGCTGGAGACGTTAGAGGTGCCTTCAGGCGCCGCAAGCGACAGGTCCGTCACGGAGGCGTTCGACGACTCCTGGATTCGTGAGAGCGTATCGGAGACGTCGGTGTCGATGACGTGCCCCGAGAGGATGACGGTCAGTCCCTCGCTGTACCGCTCGGTGCCTGCCTGAATCACGTTGATGCCGGCGTCGCGCAACCCCTCGATAATCTTCTCGAACCGATCCGGCGGAGCCTCCATATCGACCTCGACCGGGATATGCCCGCGCGGCGTCACGTTCCCTCGCTCGTGAAAGATCGAGAGGAGATTACCGCCGTTCTCCGCGATCGGGCGGAGGGCCCGGAGCAACTCCCCCGGCTCGTCAACCAGTTCGAGTCGTAGCGTGTATGCACGAACGTCCGTCTGTACGTCACTCATCGATCGACCACCACACGCGGGTCCCGTTCATACTGGCCCCTGTTCGGGCACGAAAATAAGTATACTGTCGGGGCCATCAAGTCAGTACTCCGGCACCGGAGCGGGCCCCACCGCGCTCGCGGTACTTGACCTCCTCAACCAACTCGCGCATAAAGGCTGCTACGGGGAGGCCCGGCTCCGGTCACGTCGCTATCGATCGCCGACCGCCGAAAAGAGTTCGTTCCCGGCCGTCGCGCTCGTCTCTGGGCCGTCCGCTGTCGTCGTCCGCGGTTCGATCACTCATAATGAGTACTCTCCCTGTTTACCGCCGAGATCCACCCCCGTTGGCGGTTCTCGACGGTAAGAGACGAGAGTAATCATTATCTCAGTGACTGCCGGTCGTCCACTCCGGATCGACCACACGTCGGTGTGCGTCGTGTCGGTAACCCGTTACAGCAGACTGTCAGTCACTGATGAACTTGTTGTCGCGCCAGTTCACGCCGTTGGAGCCACCTTCGCCCTTCGAGGGGTTCTCGACGACCTCGATGCTCGCCGGGCGCTCTTCGCCCTCGACGATCCGGTGGGCAGTGAGTTCGCCGTCGACCTCGACGATCGCAGTGAGCGTGCCCTTCTCGGCGCGGAGTGCGATCTCTCGGAGGACCAAAAACATCGGATACTGCAGCGCGGTGTTCTGCAGGACGGTCTCGCGGTCGCCTTTGAAACAGGCGAACTCGACGAGTTCCGAGGGAATCTCCTCCTCTTCTTCCTCCCAGCGCGGTGCGCCCGCGCGCGGCGGTTCCTCCTCGTAGACGCGGTTTTCCGTGATGCTCGCTTTCAGCTGTGCGGTCGGCGTGTACTTGCTGAGGTCGTCCTCCGCAGCGACGGCTTTGAGAATGAGCGTGTTGTTCCGACGGTTCACCTCCACGTTCTCGACCTCGGGCGGCAGGTCCGGGTCACCGTTCAGATACGCTTCGACATCTTCGAGGGGCAGTTCCAGTGTCGAGTGTAGTCGGTATACGCGGCCTGACATAGTTAATTTGGGAGGTACTCGTACGAGACGGACGCGACGACGGTACCTGCTTGGATGTACGCACCGGGACCTTATAAAGAACACGAGGCAGCTACAGGACAGATCAGGCGGAAGGCCGCCGTGGCTGTTGCTTCCTCCGCGCGGGTGCGTTGGCGGGGTCCGGAACCGAACGGGTACGACGCTGCCGACCAGCGAGCCTACGCCTGCAGCGTCTCCTCGAGCTCGCCGCGTTCGTCGAGTTCCGCCAGAATGTCGCTGCCGCCGACGAACTCGCCGTCGACGAAGGTCTGTGGGATGGTCTCCCACCCGCTATGTTCCTCCAGGGCGCTCCGGTAGCCGTCGAGTGCCGGCAGCACGTCGATCGTCTCGAACCCCTCGACGTACTGGGAGATGAGGTTCACCGCGCGCTGGGAGTAGCCACACTGCGGCATCAGCCGGTTGCCCTTCATAAACAGGACGACGTCGTTGGACTCGATCGCCTCGTCGACGCGCTGCGTTACCTCCTCCTCGCTCAGTTCGGATTCGGGCTGAAACGTCATAGAATCCCATATGCGGTCGGGAGGCATATGGGTTGCGTCGAACGGATTATCGCTCGTCGTTGCCGACGCGAACGACGTCGATGAGCGAGTACACCGGGACCCCCTCGATTGATTCGACGCCCTGCTTGTCGACGATGACGACACAGGCGACGGGGTCGCCGCCCTCCTCGCGGATCGAGGCCACCGTCTCGCGCATCGTCGTCCCCGAGGTGATCGTATCGTCGACGACGTAGCATTCCCGGCCGCGGATCCCCGCGAAGTTCCGCGAAAAGGAGCCGCCGAGTTCGTCGATATCGCCTTCGTCCCACTGGTGTTTCGCTGGCGCGTACGACCCCAGATCCGTGTCGAGCTCCTGGGAGACGACCGTCGCCAGCGGCGCGCCGGCCTTTTCGATGCCGATCGTCAGATCGACTGCCTCGCCTTCTTTCACCAGCAGATCGGCCATCGCCCGCCCCACCTGGGTGAGTCGGGCCGAGTCGCGACCGATCGCGCTCCAGTCCACGTGGATGTCGTGGGGGCCGCCGACGTCGTCGGTTCCGTCGAGCGAGTCTGGTTTCTCTACACTCCCGGCGGAATCGCCACGCTCGACCAGCCAACTCGCCGTCTCTCGGGAGACGTTGAGTTCGTCCGCGATCTCGCCTTTCGAGAGGCCGCGCGAAGCCAACTCGGCCGCGCTCGAGATCAGATCATCGACGTTCTTCATACGAACTGAATTGCACGGCCGTTTTTATAGTGGTGTCGTCGTCGTCGAACGCCGCCTCGAAGTTGTCGAGATCGTACACCCCGGTAACGAGCGCGTCGAGAAACCGTTCGGGGAACGACGGGAGCGCCTCGGCAGCGGCCTCGAAGTGTCGGACGTTCGAGTTGACACTACCGACGAGCGCCTTGTTCTCCAAAACAAGCTCGCGATGCAGGCGGCCGCCGTCGACCTCGAACTCCCAGTTTTCGGGGACGCCGAGGAGCGCGCCCACGCCGTTCGGCGCCAGCGCCTCGATCGTTCCGAACGCGTGTTTGGCGTAGCCGGTCGCCTCGAAGACGAGATCCATCGGCTCGTGTTCGGCCGCCACGGCGTCGACCGGCGTCTCCCGCGAGTCGACGTACGTCGCATCGAGGTCCTCGATGATATCGATCGTCGGATCCGGCCGGTCGCGACGACCCAGACAGTAGAGGCGGTCGTAGTCGTAGGCGTCGTCCAAAAGCGCGAGCGTGAGCAGCCCCAGTCCGCCGTTGCCGAGCACGAGCGCCGATTCGGGGGCCCAGTCGAACGACGACCGGGATGCGTACGCGAGATCGATCGCCTTCTCCGCGACCGAGAGCGGTTCGACCAGAAAGCCCACCTCGGCGATCGATTCGGGGACGGCGACGAGAAAATCCTCGGGACTGGTGAAGTACTCGGCCATAAATCCGTGCTCGCCGAGGATCCCGCGTTCGTGGTACGCCCCGGACGGCGCCATATCGGGCTCGCCGCGCTCGAAGTACTCGTTTGACTCCCCGGGCGGCCGGCGGACCGTCGGTACGACGACGTCGCCCGGAGAGAAGCGGGTCTCGCCGGCGTCCTCGACCACGCCCACCGCTTCGTGACCGAGCACGAAGTGGTCCGCTCCCTCCGGAGAGCTCCCGTGAGCGCCGGCGATGACCTCGTGGTCCGTCCCGTCGACGCCCACTCGGAGTGTCCGGACGAGCGCCTCGCCGGCAGCAGGGGTCGGCCGTTCCCGCTCGACGACGACCGGCCGGTCTCCCTCACGCTCGACTGCGATGGCCTTCATACCGAACCGTAGCGCGCGAGGCGCTAAAAGATTTACTTCGCTTCGAGTTAATAATTAGCCCCGATCGTCGGGATCGAGTTCGTCGACGAGTTCGTCGCCGACCCCGACGTACTCGGCCGGCGAGAGCGCTCGCAACTCGGCACGGACGTCCTCGTCGACGTCCAGTTCCCCGAAGAGGTCCCGGAAGTCCGCGAGCGTGACGTCCCGGCCGCGCGTGAGTTCCTTGACGCGTTCGTACGCCTCCGTGTCGCCCTCCCGCCGGAGGATGGTCTGGACCGCCTCGCCGATCAGTTCGGGGTGAGCGTCGAGGTCCTCGCGCATCACCTGCTCGTTGGGGACGACCTTGCCGAGTCCGGTCTCGGTCTTCCCGTAGCCGATCAGACAGTGGGCGAACGCGGCGCCGATGTTCCGTTTGACCGTCGAATCCGAGAGGTCCCGCTGGAGCCGCGATGTGGTGACGTAGTCAGCCAGGAACTGCAGGTCCGAATTCGCCTTCGAGAGGTTCCCCTCGGAGTTCTCGAAGTCGATCGGGTTGACCTTGTGCGGCATCGTCGAGGAGCCGGTCTCGCCCTCTGAGGCCTCCTGGCCCAGATAGCGGTCGGAGACGTACAGCCAGACGTCGCGGTCGAGATCGAGCAGGACGTTGTTGACCCCGCGGAGCGCATCGAAGAGCGCCGCGAGGTCGTCGCAGGGGTTCACCTGCGTCGAAAGCGCCGTGTGTTCGAAGCCGAGGTCGGTGACGAACGATTCCGAGAACGCCCGCCAGTCGACGTCCGGATAGGCCGCGACGTGGGCGGCGTAGGTCCCCGAGGCGCCGGCGAGTTTCCCGGAGAGGCCGGCCGCGGCGTCGGCGACCCGACCCATCGCCGTCCCCAGCCGCGCGGCGTAGACAGCCATCTCCTTGCCGAACGTCGTCGGCGTCGCGGGCTGGCCGTGCGTCCGCGCGAGCATCGGCGTGGCCCGGTACTCGTGTGCGAGTTCGACCAGTTCCTCGCGGACGTCGGTCAACGCCGGCAGCAACACGTCCTCGACCGCCGGCTGGACGAGCAGCCGGTGGGCGAGGTTGTTCACGTCCTCGGACGTGAGCCCGAAGTGGATCCAGGGGTGGACGCGCTCGTCGGTCTCGGTCCGGAGGAAGTACTCGACCGCTTTGACGTCGTGGTTGGTGGCGCTGTAGCCCGCCGCGCCCTCGGTCTCCAGTCGCTTGATCAGCCGGGCGTCGTCGGCGTCGAACTCGGCGACGACGGCCCGCAGCGACTCGCGCTCGGCGTCGGTCAGCGACAGCGGCGTGGCGTCCAGGTCGGCCAAAGCGAGGAGATATTCGACTTCGACGCGGAGCCGTGCCCGCATCAGCGCCGCCTCGCTGGCGTAGGGGACCAGCGGTTCGGTCCGGCCCGCATAGCGCCCGTCGAGCGGGGAAACCGCCGCGAGCGGATCGGAACGGGAGAGGTCGTCCATACGCGGATGCTCCGCCGTTCGCTAAAAAAGCGTGTCGATGGGAAGTCCACCTCCGTGCATAGATCGGAAGGAGAGAGGCCTCAGTGGCCGAATCGCTATCCGCGATCGTGGATAGATCACCGGCGAGACCGCAACTGACTTACTGCCCGCGCGAGGGGCCACGAGTATGACCACCATCGCCGGCCTGGCGAGCAACCGCGGACGGAACCTGCTGCACATCGACGATCGACGGCCCGGGGGCGCGGAACTCGGCGTGGTACTCTCGAACCACGAGGACGCGCCGGTGCTCGACGCCGCCAGCGAGCGCGGCATTCCCACGGAGGTCGTCGAGCGCGGCGACGACGAGTCCCGCGAGGCCCACGAGCAGCGCGTGCTGGACGCCCTATCGAGTTACGATTTCGATCTCGTCTGTCTCGACGGGTATATGCGGGTTCTCACGGACACGTTCCTCGGTGCGACCCCGACGGCGCTCAACGTTCATCCCTCCTTGCTGCCGTCGTTCCCGGGGATGGACGCCCACGAGCAGGTGCTCGACGCCGGCGTGAGCGTGACTGGCTGTACCGTTCACGTCGTCACCGAGGAGGTCGACGCGGGCCCGATCGTCACCCAGGAGTCCGTCCCCGTCTACGCCGACGACGACGCGGACGCGCTGAAATCGCGTGTTCTCTCCGACGCGGAGTTCAGTGCGTACCCGCGCGCAGTGCGGTGGTTCGCCGAGGATCGACTCCACGTCGAGGGCGACCGGACGGACGCGGATGGCGACCTCACCGTGACCGTCGACGGCGACGACGGCGGTGACTTCCCGGAACGCCGCGTCGTCGCCGACGACCGCTCGGCGACCCTGCGCTACGGCGAGAACCCCCACCAAGATGCGGCCGTATATGCGGACGCCGCCGTCTCGGAAGCCAGTGTCGTCGAGGCCCCACAGTTGAACGAGGGCGCGAAAGCCCTGTCGTACAACAACTACAACGACGCCGACGCCGCCCTGAACCTGATCAAGGAGTTCGAGGCGCCCGCGGCGGCGGTGATCAAACACACGAACCCCGCCGGCTGTGCGACGGCCGACACCCTCGCCGACGCGTACGCCGACGCGCTCGCGACGGATCCGATGAGCGCCTTCGGCGGCATCGTGGCGCTCAACCGCGAGTGCGACGCCGCGACCGCGGAAGCGATCGTCGACTCGTTCAAGGAAGTCGTGGTTGCGCCCGGGTACACGGACGCCGCGCTCGACGTGCTCACCGGGACCGAGAACCTGCGCGTCCTCGACGTCGGTCCTCTCGACGAGCGGACGGACCGGCTGACCGAAAAGCCGCTCGTCGGCGGCCGCCTCGTCCAGGAGCGGGACCTCTGGGCGCCCGACCGCACGGATCTCGACATCGTCACCGAGACCGAACCGACCGACGCGCAACTGGAGACGATGCTGTTCGCCTGGAAGGTGCTGAAACACGTGAAGTCAAACGGCATCGTCCTCGCAGACGGCACCGAGACCGTCGGCGTCGGGATGGGACAGGTCTCCCGGGTCGACGCCGTCCGCCTGGCCGCGATGAAGGCCGACGAACACGCCGAAGGCAAGGGTCCGGAAGGGACCGTGATGGCGTCGGACGCCTTCTTCCCGTTCCCGGACGGCGTCGAGGAAGCGGCGGAATCCGGCATCGAGGCGGTCATCCAGCCCGGCGGCTCCGTCAACGACGAGGACGTCATCGCCGCCTGCGACGAACGGGATATCCCGATGGCGTTCACCGGGCGGCGGTGCTTCCGGCACGACTGAAAAGGTGAGCGAAATCCGTCTGAAGCTTGCGGCACGCCGGAGAAACAGACCTCTGAGAATCACTCAGATCGACGCGCCTCGAACGAGAGCGCCGTCGCGGTGACGGCGAAAAACACCGTCGGGAGGAAGAAGTACCAGCCGATACTGAACACACCGACGACGGTCACGACAGCACCGACGGCGACGGTCGCCCACGCCACCCACGGCCGCGCAGTCACCCCAGCGTACCCGCCGATACTGACGAGAGCAAGCAACACGACCGCCCAGAAGAACAGCGTCTGCGCGTTACCACCGCCTGCCGGTCCACCCGCCCCGAGCAGAACATCGATCCCGGACTCGCAGCCGCGAGTGACAGTCGGCGTGGTCGTTGTCGCGGTTCCGTTCTGCGAGGCGGATCCGCTGCTGGAGTAGCTCACCCAACAGGAAACGGGGCCGAACGCCCCCATCAACTCGAGAACGTTGTACGTGCCGACGAGTACGGCGAGCGCTGTGGCCCCGTACCGCACGCGGCGGAGGAACGGACCAGCGGTATCCATACAATCAGCTCCGCTCGGCGGGGGCTTTACGATACCCGTCGACACGTGTGACAGGCAGTGGCCTTCACGCCTCAGTCGTGCACGATCTGGCGGAAGGCGGACCAACGTACGCGGTCCGTGCCGACCATGATACTTTTCCCGTCGGTCCGGCTACTGTTTCCTATGCCCGCTGACGACGCTCGGTTTCTCGCGAATTCCGACGACCGGTTGGCGCTGCTTTCGGAACTCGCTGCAGGGCCAGCGTCACCGAGCGAACTCGCCGCCGAGCACGACGCTTCACGGCGGAGCGTCCAACGGAATCTCGCAGAACTCGCCGAGCGGGGATGGGTCGAGAGCAGCGGCGGAACCTACCGACTCACCGTGACCGGGGAACTCGTCGCCGAAGAACACGCCGAGTACGTGGGCTCGCTCTCCCGAATCGACGACTTCGCTCCGTTCTTCCGGCACCTCCCCGACCGGGACCACGCGCCCGATCCGGCGTGGCTCGACGACGCCGAATTGACCGTCTCGACCGAGGAAGATCCACACGCACCCGTTCACCACTACGTCCGATCGGTTGAGACGTTCGATGACGACCGGGTCCGGATGCTCTCGCCGATACTGAGTCGCCTTTTTCACGACGTCCACGCCTCGCTGGGACTCCGCGGTGTTCACACCGAATTAGTGATGCCGACTCGAATGGTTGAACGGGCCCGGGAACGCAATCCTATCGAGTTCGATATCGTCACTGCCACCGACGTTCTCTCGCTTTATCGGTACCCCGATTCGTTCGAAATCGGGCTCACGCTCGGCGACGAACAGGTCCTGATGGGCGCCTACGACGACCAGAGACGACTCCGGGCGATCGTCGAATCCGACGAGTCACGGTTTCACACGTGGGCATCGAAACTGTTCGATCGATACCGCGAGCGGGCGGGCAGTTCCGACACTGACCGCGAAATACGGAAGTGAGGAGTCGGACGGTCGATCGGATCGCTGAAACCGAGCCGACACGGCGATGACGCGTTACTCCGATCCCATCCGAACCACGAGAATCGGCGTCTCGGTGTTCTCGACGACGCGTTCGGTGACGCTGCCGAGATTCGCGAGTTTGTCCCGGCCCGAGCGGCCGTGCGTTCCCATCACGATGAGGTCGACAGGGGTCTCGGCCGCGTAATCGAGGATCGCTCGGTAGGGGATGCCGTCCTGTACCGTCGTGGTACACTCGACGCCGGCGTCTTCGGCCGCCTCGGCCACGCGCTCGACCGCAGCCTCTGCGTTCTCTGTCATCGTCTCCTTCAGTTCCGGCTTCTGCTCCTCGCCGGCGGCCAGATACAGCCGCTTGTCGACGACCGAGAGGCCGTGAATGGTTGCCCCGCGCTCGGCCGCGATGTCGAGCGCGTGATCGAGCGCCTGCATCGTCCCGTCGCTTCCGTCGGTGGGAACGAGGATGTCCTGATACATCTCGTCTCGGCGTTCGCCCGGCACCCTCTTGATAATGACTGCTCTCGTCTTCCCGGCCATCGCCGCGAACCGGATGGCGATCGCCGCTAAACAGCGAGAGTAGTCAGTATGAACGATCCCCCGGTTGTCGGATCGCGAAAGCGACAGGCAGAGTGCAGCCACGGACGTCCGCCGCTCGGGATCGCCCACAGTATATAAATGCTAAAGACGCCTCAATGAGGAAGAGTAGAATGGTGGACGTAGACGTCAGCGAGGTTTTCACGTGGTTGTACCGGGCGGCGCTTTTCCTCATCGGGCTGTGGATCGGACTCATCGCTCTCTCGCTCGTCTCAGCCAGCGCCGATCTCGGGGACGCCGGGGCGGTGCTGCTCATCGGCGGTTTCGGGATCATCGTTCCCCTCCTCGCGTATGGACTCCGCCAGGTGATGTTCCCGAATTGATCGAGCGCCGGTCGCCCTATCGACGTTGACCCCGAGGCGGGAGGTATATCCTCCCGACCGCCGTACGCCACGGCGTGTGCACACTGACACTCGCCTGGCGCGCGTTCGACGAAGCGCCGGTCGTCGTGGCCGCAAACCGCGACGAGTTGCTAGAGCGGGATGCCGACCTCCCGACCGTCGAGGCGGGCGATCCTTCCTTCGTCGCGCCCCGTGACGCCGAGGCGGGCGGCACCTGGATCGGCTACAACGAGTCCGGCGTGTTCGCCGGGATCACGAACCGCTGGGTCGAGGTTGCCGAGGGCGGCGAGCGGTCCCGTGGACTGCTCGTCCGGGATGTGCTTCGCGCGGAGAGCGCCGCGGCAGCGCGAGCAACGGTCGAAGCGGCGGTCGAGACGGATACCTACGACGGATTCAATCTCGTCGTCGCCGAACGGGGCGACGGTTCGACGGACGAGGCGCCGGCGGCGTATCTCTTCGAGTGGGACGGCGACCTCGAGATCCGTCGGCTGGAGCCCGGCGTCCACGTTGTCGTCAACGTCGGCGTCGACGGCGAGTACGTCGAACCCGAGAGAGAGCCCAGCCGCGGTCGCGAGCAGGCTCAGAACGCCGAACGAGTCCGCGAGGCGCTCGATCCGGAGGCCTTCGAGTCGGCCGCGGCGTGGCGGGATGCCGCAGCCGAGGTTCTCGGCGACCACGACTACGGCGTCTGCATCCACGAACCCGAGCGAGGGTTCGGCACCCGATCGTCCTCTCTCATCACCCTTTATGTCGACGGCAGCACCGACTTCGCCTTCGCCGATGGGCCGCCGTGTGAGACCCCGTTCCGTCGGGTCGAAAGTCAACTTTAAACGACTCGCGGGCGTCCCTCGGGGTATGAGCGCAGGAGCCGCCGAAGCGGAACTCTCGGAGGACGAACTCGAAGGGCTGGAACTCATCCGGGAGACGGGGGGGATCCACCAGAGCGACTTCTGGAAGGAACTCGACATTTCCTCGCGGAAGGGCAGCCGGATCGCCGACCAGCTCGCCTCCCTCGGTCTCATAGAGCGCGAGGAGACAGTCTACAACGGTCACAACACGTACCACCTCGAACCCGCCGCCCGCGACCTCGACTTCTCGCTTCTGATGGCGGGCGATATGCTCTCGCCGTTCATCGGCGAAGAGGAGGTCAACCACAACAGCGACGCCTTCTCGCAGTGGCTGATGAACCTCGCCTACGAGGAGTACTGAGTTTTTCAGACGCGGCAGTTTCTCGATCGTCGTCACCCCGGAGTGGCGGGGTTCTGCAGTCGCGTGTCTCCTAGGTGTAGTTCGCTCCGTACTCCGATCGGACGTGCTAACGACGGACAGCACCGTGGAGTCGACGGATCGAACCCACGGCCCTGAAAAATCGACGCAGGGTAGTTCCCGCACGCGATGTGCGCTGGCGAGGGATCGTCTCGCCCGCACCGACGGGGCGTTACTCCTCGTCTTCCTCGCCTTCGTCGGCTTCGTCTTCGGACGGTTCGAGGTCGTTCTCGGCGATGTACTCGGCGATCTCGTCGTTGTCGAGTTCGACGAACGCCTCCGACTCCGTCGAGACCGTGGCCACGTCGACGCCGTTTGCGGCGAGTTCGTCGTCGTTCGCCGTCGCGATGGCGCGCAGCGCCAGGCCGACGCCCTCATCGAGCGTCAGGTCGTCCTCGTAGTTCTCCTCCAGATAGTCCTGAAGGTCGTTGCGGTCGGCGCCGATCGAGACGGCCTTCCACTCGTAGGGCGTCCCCGAGGGGTCCGTCTCGTAGAGCCGCGGCGTGCCGTTCTCGATCCCGCCGATGAGGAGGGCGACACCGAACGGCCGTGCGCCGCCGACCTGCGTGTACTGCTGGATGTGGTCGGTGACGTTCTTCGTCAGCGTCTCGATCCCGACCGCCTCGCCGTACCGCAGCCGGTTGACCTGCGCCTGCCGCCGCGCGAAGTCGATGAGCTGTCGGGCGTCGGCGACGTGGCCGGCCGAGGCGATCCCGGCGTGGTCGTCGGCCTTGTGGATCTTCTCGACGCTCGTCGGCTCCATCAGCGGGGAGCGCGATCGCTTGTCGGCCGCGAGCACGACGCCGTCAGGCGTCCTGACGCCGACGCTCGCTGTCCCTCGCTTCACCGCCTCCCGGGCGTACTCTACCTGGTAGAGACGACCGTCCGGCGAGAAGATCGTGATTCCACGGTCGTATGCCTGCTGTTGGGCTTGTCCCTGCATAGTATCACTCGAAATCGAGCCGCGTCGCGCCCGCGAACCCGTCTGCTCCCGCGACGTCGACGCGCCTGTCGCGAACGACGGCGGAGTGAGGTTCGTCCTCGAACACGACGTCTCTCTGTTCTTCACCTCCGGCCCGACCGTTCAAATACCTTTCCTCACAGGCACGAACGGTCCCCGAGATTCCGCGGACGCGGATGCCCACTGGCTGGCCGTCGATACTGTCCAAGGAGGCGATCGCCGCCCGGGCCCGGTCTTCTTTGCCCCGGTACGCCCGGACGATCGCCTCGCCGTCGCCGTCGGCGAACGCAAAGGAGATCACGGTCAGATCCGTCTCGGCGCTGCCGACGTCGCCGTAGAGATTCTGTGCGGCGTACCAGAGGTCCCGCTGGAACGTCCCGCGGTCGACCGTCGCGTCGGGCCACGCCTCCAGCTCGACGGCCAGATAGCGCCACCGCGGCTGGAGGTGTTTCGGGAGGTGCTTCATTCGTCCTCGGTCGGGATGGAGACCCGCTCGCTCGCCGTCCCGTACCGCTCGGCGACCAGGACGCCGACCTGCTCGTGGACCCGCTCGACGCCGGTGAGGACGAAGCCCTCGTCGGTCAGCGCGTCCACGAGCAGCCCGACCGTCGCGGGATCGTCGACCTCGGGGCTGTAGAAGGGCTCGTCGGGATCCGGTTCGCCGAAGAACATCACGTCGCCGAGGACGAACCGGTCGGGGTCGAGGTCGGCGATGATCGCGATCGCCTCGCGCTTTTCGTCGTCCGAGAGGTGATGCATCGCGAAGTTCGAGGTGACGATGTCGACCTCGCCCTCGTAGTTCGGCTCCCGGAAGCTTCCCTCGCCGAACTCGACGTTGTCGATACCGGCGTCTTCGGCCTTCGAGCGGGCCTCGGCCAGCATTCCCTCGCTGATGTCGCGGCCGACGACGCGCTTTGCGTCCGGTGCCAGCGCGAGCGCGATTGCGCCCGTTCCCGTCCCGAGATCCAGGACGACGTCGTCGCCGGCGGGCGCCGCGTTCTCGACGACGAGATCCGCACACGCGAGATACTCAGTGGAGTCCTGCTCGTCGTCGTACGACGAAGCCGCCGCGGAAAAGCGCGCCGCGTGTTCGTCAATCGTCTTCTTCATACCGGCCACATTCGACGCCCGGGGCAATGAACGACTCGGACAGTCGCCGACGGTTGCGATCGACGAGTCGCCCCCACGCTTCGAGGCCGTCGCGGATCCACCCCGCGCCGAGGCCGATCTCTGCGCCGACTGCGGCCAGTTCCCGGTGGGCCCGTACCTCCAGGTGCGAACCGGGATTCGCGCTGACGACGTACGGCGCGTCGTAATGATCGAGCAGGCGCTTCAGCCGCCGGAGTTTCTCGAGGTGGCGGACGCGACCGCCCCCGCGGGCCCGCAGCGCCGGGCCCAGGTTCACCTCGATCCGGACGTCGTTGTCGCGGGCGGCCTTCGCGAGCACGTGGTTGACGTCGCCGTCGCCGCCGACCGCCCCGTCGTCCCGTGCTGTCCCCTCGAACGGACGCGTGAGCACGTCGACGCGCGCCTGTTCGACGGCGAAGCGGTTCAGCGCGTCCGTCCCGCCGGCGACCAGAACGAGCGTGTGATCCGTGCGGGCGTTTCCGACTGCGCCGCTGGCGTGTTGGGGGTCGGGGGCGACGATCTCGGCGGCGTCGACGACGTCGACCGGATACGCCTCGCGCAGGCGCTCGTAGTCGGGGGCGGCCTCGTTCGCGCGGACGACCACACCCTCGTACCCGTAGCGGTCGACCGTCGTCGCGAACCGGGCGGCCGTGCTGCGTCCGTCGGGGTGGGCGTGGACCGCCTCGTACATAGCCGCGAGAACGCGGCGGGGGCGTATGGGGGTTACGGATCAGCGGGCGTTCGGGCAGGAACGGCGAGGGTGCCTCGCCGGCGTGTTACTGCCGTGACTGCAGGGCCGCCACGCCAGCCACGAACGCCGAGAGGGCTGCGAGGATCCCGAATCCAGGCGTCGAGGTCGCGGAGCCGGAATCTGTTGCTGTGGCCGCGTCGTCACGGATCGGAACGTCGAAATCCGCGGACTGGTCGCCGTCGGCCACGCTTACCGAGACGGTAACCGAGTCGTGTGTCTCCACCGCGGAGAGATCGAACGTCGCGTTCCAGGCACCGTCCGGACCGACGGTGGTCGACGTGGTCTGCAGGAACTGCGGGCTCGTCTCGCCGGCGGAACTGACTCGCACGCGGATTTCCGTCCCGGAGTCGAGGCTCGTCGTTCCCTCGATCGTCGCGTTAGCCGTCGAATGGACGGATTCCGTCTCTACCTCGAAGATCGATCCATCCGACTGTCCGACGGCAGGACCGACAGCCACCGCCGAGAGCACGAGCAACGCGGCGATACCGAGCGCGATGGTCGAGCGGGCGGGTCGCAGTTTGTTCAGTTTATCGAGACAGTCGGGTGGAGGGCTCACAGTCATCTGCCTTCGGGAGAACGAGCGTGCACGACAAGTACCCAGGGAATACTTAAATCGCCGCTTTAACCGTTCTGAGGGCGGTTATTCCACCAACCGCCGAGTCGCATCCGTCAGCGCCGCGGCCGCGCGCTCGACGTCGGCGACGTCGACGTACTCGCGTTCGGCGTGGGCGACCGCGCCCTCCTCGTCTGCGAGGACGCCCGGGCCGAACACGACGACCGGCGCGGGCGAGAAGTACGACGCCTCGGTCGCGGCGGTGAAGGGGCGGACGGTCCCGGAGCCACCTGCCCGCTCGGCGGCGGCCGCGAGCGTCCGGACGAGTTCGTGGTCCCCGTCGGTCGCAAAGGCCGCCAGAAACGGCGTCGGCCGGTCCGTCAGCGCGAAGTCGACGCCGACCGGATCGGCGACCGACTCGCGGACGGCGGTTTCCAGTTCCCGCCGGAACTCTTCGGCGGTCTCCGGCGGGACACTCCGGCGGTCGAGAACGAGTTCACAGCGCGCCGGGACCTGGTTCGTCGCCGCGCCGCCGGTCACCGTCGTCGGCGTCAGCGTCGCCGGCCCCAGTTGGGGGTGAGGCTCGCGGTCTGCATCGAACGACCGGATCGCCGCAAGCGCCCCTTCGAGGCCGGCAACGGCGTTGACTCCGGAGTCTGGTTCGGCTGCGTGGGCGGCCGATCCCGAGAGCGTGAGCGTGCCCTGGAAGCGACCCTTCGCGGCCGAGCAGACGTCCAGCCCGGTCGGTTCGCCGACGATATACATATTGCCGTCGAGGTCGAGCGCGGCCGCGCCGGTCGATAGCGCCTCCTCGTCGGGCGTCACCGCGAGCGTGACGCGGGCGTCGGCGGCCGGATCGACCGCGAAGAAGGCCGTGAGGATGGCCGCGAGCGGGCCCTTCGCGTCGCAAGAGCCACGCCCGTGGATCCGGAGCAGGTCGTCGTCGTCCGCGTCTGCCTGCTCAGTCTCGCCGGCAAACTCGCGCTCGAACGGGACGTGCGGCGAGACGGTGTCGATGTGCGTGTTGAAGACGAGATGCGCCCCCGCAGTCGCGGCGTCAGCGCCCTTCGAGGCAAGCGTGTTGCCGGCGTCGTCTACGTGAACGTCGACCCCCTGTGTCTCCAAAGTCTCGACCAGCAGGTCCCGCATCTCACCGACGCCCTCGTTCGAGGCGACGGGGACGGCGCGTTCGAGAAAGGCGATCGGATCGAAGTCGTCGCCGACAGTCTCGGCCACAGCGTCGCCGCCGTCAGTGCGTGCTGCGCCGGGGGCGCCCACTCCCTCGTTCATCTACCTCGACCGGACGACCAGTGCCAGGTCGTCGGCGAACTCCCGTTCGGCGGGGCCGGCGAGCGTCGCCGGGCCGTCGTCCGGCACGGTGATCCGCAGGTCGCCGCCCGGCGGACTGACGATCACTGGATCGTCGCCGTCGATCTGTCCGAGTCGCTTCGCGACAGCTGCGACGGCGACCGCACCCGTGCCACAGGAGCGCGTCTCGCCCTCGACGCCGCGCTCGTACGTCCGCTGGCGGAAACGGGGCAAGTCTCCGATGTTCTCATCGGCACCCGCCGCGCCGCCGCTTTCGTCCGCCGAATCGACCCGAGACGCGACCGTGACGTTCGCACCCTCTGGGAAGATGTCGGCGTAGCGGACGGCGGGCGCGATCGCGTCGAGATCGACGTCGTCGACGTCGTCGACGAGGGCGACGGCGTGGGGAACGCCGGTGTTCACCGCGGTGACGGCGAGTCCCTCAACCTCGGACTCGATCAGTTCGGCGTCGCGTGCGAGCGGCACCTCCTTCGGCGCGAAGGAGGGCCGCCCCATCTCGATCGTGACGTCGTCGCCGTCGACGACCGCGTGGCGCGTGCCCGCGGGCGTATCGATCATCAGTTCCGTGGCGCCGGTCCGCTCGGCCGCCCACGCTGCAGCGACGCGGGCGCCGTTGCCGCACATCGCCGCAACGGACCCGTCGGGTTGCACGAGGGTCATCACGACGCGGGGTGGCGAGTAGCGTTCTTCCAAGGCGAGAAAGAGCACGCCGTCGGCGCCGGTTCGTTCCGAGGACTCGTGGCTTACGCCGGTCTCCCGGTCGCAGTGGGCCGCCGCAAAGGCCGGCCGGTCGGGAATCGACTCGGCGGCGTCGACGACGATGAAGTCGTTGCCGGTGCCGTGGTACTTCTCCACGGCGACGTGGTCGTGCTGTAGGCTCATTGTTCGAGTGCTGTGAGGTCAGTCAGGGACTCCCGCCGCCGCGCGAGTCGGACGGTCGTGCCGGAGCGGACGACTTCCGCCGGCCGGGGTCGCGAATTGTAGGTGCTGGACATCTCGTATCCGTACGCGCCCGCGTTCCCCACCGCGAGGATATCCCCCCGTCGAGGCCGCGAGAGCGGTCTGTGTTCACACAGTACGTCCGCGGACTCACAAATAGGTCCCGCTACGGTCGTATCGACCGTTTCGGCGTCCTCTGACGCTGTGACGTTCGAAATCGCGTGATACGCGTCGTACATCGCCGGACGGAGGAGCGTCGTCATCCCGGCGTCGACGCCGACGACGGTCGCGTCGCGCGCCCGCTTCACTGTGTTGACCCGGGTGAGGAGGACGCCCGCGTCGGCCACGACGTAGCGGCCGGGTTCGACTGCGAGCGCGGCGTCGACGGTCCCGAGGGCCTCACGCGTCGCTTCCGCCACCGCGTCGAGGTCCAGCGGCGGTTCGTCCTCGCGGTACGGGACGCCGAAGCCGCCGCCGACGTCGACGAACTCCAGGGAGCCGGTCCGCGATTCGATCTCCCGCGTCAGGTCGCCCATCCGCCGGACGAGTTCGCGGTGCGCCGAGAGGTCCTCGCCGGAGATGCCGCTGCCGGCGTGGGCGTGGACGCCGACGAGGTCGAACTCGGCGGCCCACTGGTCGGCGAGTTCCGCGACGCGCTCGATCGGAATGCCGAACTTCGCGTTCGCGCCGGTCCGGACCTTCTCGTGGTGGCCGGCACCGACGCCGGGGTTCGCGCGGATGCAGAGCCGCCCGTCGAAACCGCGGTCCCGCAGTCGGTCGGCCGTGTCGGCCGCTCCGACCGTGACCGTGAGTCCGGGGTGGTCGCGCCAGCGGTCGACGACGTGGTCGAGGTCGCGTCCCGGCGGATTGACCGCTGTATACTGGATTCGGTCGCCCGTGAAGCCGGCCGCGAGCGCGCGCTCGACCTCGCCCGCGGAGGCGCACTCGACGTCGAGCCCGGCCTCGCGGACGGTCTGCAGGACGGGTCGGCCGATGTGGGCCTTCGCGGCGTAGCGGACGTCCGCGTCGGGAAACGCCGCCTGCAGCCGTGTGCAGTTCTCATCGACCCGATCGAGGTCGACGACGTAGAGCGGGGTCTCGAACTCCTCGGCGAGCGCCCCGAGGTCGCCCTCGTCCCACTCGGCGAGGCGACGGACCGCCGGCCCTCCGCCGTCGACGTCTGTCATTCCCGCAGCGCCTCCTCGCGTCTGGTGTTGTCGAGGGTATCGTCCTCGATGTCGAGCGCGACCACCGCGGGCTTGTACGCGCCGGACTCGAAGAGGTCGTGGTCGCCGAGCGACGACTCCACGTACCGGGTGAACGCGCGGCGGTCCGACGGCAGGTGGCCGTAGATGACTTCCTCCTCGACGAGGTCGTACACCGGGATCCGCGGGCTGAGCAGCGTGTTCTCCCCGACGACGGTGTTCTCCCCGACGTGGAACCCGGAAGTGACGCGACAGCCCGCGCCCAGTGAGACGCCGTCCTCGATGATCACCGGGGCGTCCTCGACGGGTTCGAGCACGCCGCCGATCAGCGTGTTGGCGCCGAGCTTGACGTTCTCGCCCAGCTGAGCGCAGGAGCCGACGGTGTCGCAGGAGTCGACGAGCGTCCCGTCACCGACGTAGGCGCCGACGTTGACAAAGGAGGGCGACATCATAATGCAGTCCGAGCCGAGGTACGCGCCGCGGCGGATGGCAGTCCCGTCCGGCGTGTTTCGGGTCCCCCGGCGGCCGAGGTCGGTCGTCGAGCGCAGCGGCAGCACGTCGTAGTACGTGACGCCGCCGTACTCGCGGGGCTCCGTCTCGCGGAGGCCGAAGTTCAGCAGGATGCCGCGCTTGACCCACTCGTTGACGACCCAGCCGTCCGGGCCGCTGCCGCCCGTCTGTTCGGCCGCGCGGATCTCGCCCGCTTCGAGCGCGTCGATGAAGGCTTCGAGGGTCGACTGCGCCGCCGAGCCGGCGGTCGCGGCGTCGACGTCGTCGTTCTGGTAGCGCTGCCACAGGTCGCTGATTTCGGATTCCAGTGTCATCGTGTGTTCCCTCCCGCGTCGCCGCCATCCAAGACTTCGTCGAAATCGTATCGGCCCGCCTCGCGCCCGGCGAGCCAGGCCGCGGCGTCGAGCGCCCCGTTGGCGAAGATGCGCCGCGAGCCGGCGCGGTGTGTCAGCTCTACGACCTCGTCGTTGCCGGCGAGCAGGATCTCGTGCTCGCCGGTGATGTCACCGGCTCGCCGCGCGTGGACGCCGATCTCGTCGCCCTCGCGCGGTTGGTCGCCGACGCGCCCGTGGACGCGATCGGCGCTTTCGGCGCTTTCGTCGTCCGCACTCGACGCCCGTGCGTCGTCGATGTCGTCGAGGATCGTCAGCGCGGTCCCCGAGGGCGCGTCCAGCTTGCCGTTGTGATGCGTCTCCGTCATTTCGATATCGTACCCGGGTAGCGCGGCGACGGCCTCGCGGACCGCCCGCCGGAGTGCCCCGATCCCGCGTGAGAAGTTCGAGGCCCGCAGGAACGGGACCGCTGCCGCGACGGAATCGAGCGTCGCTACCTGCCCGTCGTCGTACCCGGTCGTGCCGACGACGACGGCGATGTCGTTGTCGGCGGCGGTCCGGAGGTAGCCGACGCTCGCGTCCGGGACGGTGAAGTCGACGAGGACGTCGACGTCGTATTCGGCGAGCGCCGAACCGAGTTCGTCGGCGGCGACGACGGCATCCGGTGCGGCGGGAGCGTCGCCGCTCGGAACGGCTCCGGGATTTCGGCTCGCCGCGAGAACGTGGTCGACGGTGTCGCTGTCGGCCGCGGCGGCGAGGAGTTCGCCGCCCATCCGGCCGCTCGCCCCGGTGATCGCGACGCGGAGACCGCCGGCCATCACACCGCCTCCGTCTGCTCGCGGCCCGGGCCGTCTGCCGCTTCGAGTTCCGCGAGGATGCGTTCGAGTTCCTCGCGGGGCTCCTCAGAGAGGTCCGTCAGCGGCGAGCGCACCGTGTCGGCGCTGTGGCCGCGGATCTCCATTGCGGCCTTGACCGGGATGGGGTTCGTCTCGGCGAACAGCTGGCGGAACAGCGGCGAGAGCTCGTAGTGGAGTTCGCGGGCGCGCTCCATCTCGCCGGCGAGCGCGGCGTCGACCAGGGCGACGGCCCGCTCGGGCTCGACGTTGCCGGCGACGGAGATGACGCCGCGGCCGCCGAGCGCACAGATGGGCAGCGTCAACGCGTCGTCACCGGAGAGCACCGCGAGGTCCTCGTCGCGGGTGTACTCGATGACCTCCGAGATCTGCGCGATGTCGCCGCTTGCGGCCTTGTACGCTCTAATGTTCTCGTGGGACGCGAGTTCGGCGACCGTCTCGGGTTCGATGTTCTGTCCCGTCCGCCCCGGGACGTTGTAGACGATCTGCGGGAGGTCGACCGCGTCGGCGATCGCCCGGAAATGTTCGCGGAGGCCCGCCTGCTCGGGCATATTGTAGTACGGCGAGATGAGCAGCAGGCCGTCGGCGCCCGCCTCGGCCGCGCGTCGGGAGAGGGCCAGCGCCTCGTGGGTCGAGTTCGAACCGGAGCCGGCGATCACCGGCACGTCGTCGACGGCCTCGACGACCGTCTCGACGACCTCGATGTGTTCGTCGTGCGTCAGTGTCGCGCTCTCGCCGGTCGAGCCGGCGGGAACGAGGCCGGCGACGCCGGCGTCTTCGAGCCGCTGAGCGTCGGCAGCGAGCGTTTCGTGGTCGATCTCTCCGTCGGGTGTAAAGGGCGTGGTCATCGCGGGGAACACGCCGGTGAAGTCGAGTTCTGTCATAGGTTGTGTGTACTGTTGTCTGCGGTCGGTGATATGTCGATCCGGGTCGGTCGAAAACCGGTGCGAGCCCGTCGAAAGTCGCCAGGGACGGGGATGCCACTCCCGCCCAGAGCGTCAGGGCGCGCGTTTTTTACCACGGAAAAGAGTGCCACGCGCCGCTATCGGACGCGGCAGGTCCGAGGTCGAGAGCGTGGCTCGTCTCACGTACGGGCAACTGTTCGCCGGTATAATATACGTTTCGACGTCCGACCGCCAGCAGGATCCAGTGCCGCGTCGGCGACGCCGGCGGGCGCGCGACCGGACATTCATGTAGGATGCCGCCCCCACGTTGTATATGACCGAAATCCACTCGAACCAGCGGGTGGCGATGCTCGCCGACGCGCAGAACCTCTATCACACCGCCCAGAGCCTCTACTCGCGGAACATCGACTACTCCGCGCTCTTGGAGAAGGGCGTCGCGGGCCGGGAACTCACCCGGGCCATCGCGTACGTCATCCGCGCCGACTCCCCGGAGGAGGAGAGCTTCTTCGAGGCCCTCGTCGACATCGGCTTCGAGCCGAAGATCAAGGAGATCAAGACGTTCGGCGACGGGTCGAAGAAGGCCGACTGGGACGTCGGGATGAGCCTCGACGCCGTCACGCTCGCGAACCACGTCGACACGGTCGTCCTCTGTACCGGCGACGGCGACTTCTCCAGGCTGTGTTCGCACCTCCGCCACGAGGGCGTCCGCGTCGAGGTAATGGCGTTCGGAGAGTCGACGGCAGAGGAACTGATCGAGGCCGCCGACACGTTCCTCGATCTCTCGGAGCGACAGGAGACGTTCCTGTTGTGAGCGCGGGCCCCGAGAGTGCCAGCAATCGCCGGCCGCGTCGACAGCAGACGAACCGCGAGCGTCTTGTAAGTCAGGACGGAAGGCCGCAGTATGAGTGACACGGGGAACCAGGAGACGATCGCTGACTTGCGGACGATCGCCGACTACCAGTTCGGCGCGGGCGCCGGCGAAGCGCTGTTCCCACCCGACGCGAGCGGGGCGCTCACCGTCCACCGCTCGACGGGCGGCCGCCCGCGACAGATCGTCGCCGCCAACGGGCGGATCGTCTCCTTCGGTACCGACGGGCGGTTCACCCTGGGACTCGTCGGGGGACGTCGCCTCGTGGACGCGCTCGACGCCCCGGCGTACCGCGTCGTCGTCGGCGAGGAGAGCGATCCGTTCGTCCGCGACGGCAAGAACGCGTTCGCGAAGTTCGTCCGCGAGGTCGACCCCGCCGTCAGGCCGGGCGACGAAGTCGCGGTCGTGCTGGGAGACGACACCGTCCTCGCGGTCGGCCGCGCGGAGCTTTCGGCCGACGCGATGGCCGACTTCGAGACGGGGATGGCCGTGCACGTTCGGGAGGGCGCCGGCGCCGACGAGGACGGCACCGAGCAAGCAAACGACGGGGACTGATCAGAGGCCGAGCGCCGTCAGGAGCGGAACGCCGCTGGCGAGCGCCCCGAGGAGGTAGCCGAGGATCGCCCCGCCGTTCAGAAGCGGGAGCCCCGCGTGGGCCCGCCCTTTCAGCACCATCCACAGCAGCGCGAACAGGCCCGCGAACGTCCCGATCATCGCCGTCAGCGCGGGGAGCGTCAGCGCGGGGAGCCCTGGGACGCCGAGGGAGGGCGTCAACGACGACGGGAGGAAGAAGGCTGCGCTCGCGATCAATACGGTCGGGATGACGGCGTCGCCGAGACCGATGAAGAACGCGTCGCGGACGTCGTCCTCCTCGTCGCTCGCGGCAGTCTCCGCGTCGTCAGCCACGGTAGCGTTTCCGTCTTCCTCCAGGTCGCTCCTTGCCCCGTCGTCACCAGCCACGTTCGCGTCCTCGTCGTCGTCGGTGGCGGCCTCGCCGTCGTCGATGGCGTCCTCGCTGTCGTCGCTGTCGGCCTCGCCCTCGATCGCTTCCGAGCGAGCGTCCGCGAGCGAGTACGACAGCGTCGTCGGGACGACCAACACGACCGGGAGGTTCAGATCCATCACGCCCTCCGCGAGATCGAGCATATGCTCGGTGCCGTAGACGCTGATCGCGTCGTAGACGGCCAGTACGGAGAGCAAAAGGAGTGCAGGCAGGAGGCCGAAACTGATCCCGAACAGCCCCGCTGCGCCCGCGCCCATCACGACGCCCGCGGCGTCGATGACGTACCACTCGGGGTGGACGACGAGGAGGGCCGCCAGTGCGACCGACGCCCCGACCGCGGCCAGCGGCGGCAGCAACACCGAGAAGACGTACCACGCGACCGAAGCGGCCGCGAGGACGACGAACCCGCGGACGATCCAATCGAGGTCGAACTTGAACGCTGCCAGCATCAGCGCGGTTGCGACGAGGATCGCGCCGATGTAGACGAGGCTGTTCGTCGGATCCGAGGGGTCCTCGACGGTCTGGTACCCCTGTTCGTAGAACGTCGGCACGAGCGCCAGCGCACCGAGTTGGACCAGAAGAAACAGCAGGGCGGCGAACCCGACGCCGGCCGCGACGCGTTTTCGCATACGCCCGGAGTTGCGTCTGCCCCACCAAGGGGGTTGTGTTTCGGCGCGTTCGATGCGGGTCCTGCCTCTCGACGCGTCAGAAGCCGGCCCTGGCGTCGTTACCGAGCGTACAGTCGCTCGCCGACGAGCGTCGCTTCCCGGACGTTTGCTTCGGGCGTGATAGCCACGAACGGGCGGGTGACGGGGCCGAAGACGTCGACGACGCGGCCGACCGTCGACAGCGACTCGTCGACGGCTTCGGCACCGATATCGGGGTGGTCGGGCCCGTCACAGCGAACCACGAGGAGACCCTGTGCCATCCGTGAGACGGTTCCGAGGCGTTGCATCGATCAGTCCCGGAGGATGCCGACGTAGGCGGCAACCGCCTGCAGGAGATCGTTCTTCGTGGAGTCGTCGGCACCTTTCACGAGGACTCGACCCCGTGCGTCCCACTCCCGCGGGTGGGTCACGTCGCGTTCGATGACCGCGTCGTAGCCGATCTGCTGGACAGCCTGGGCGATCTCGTCGACCGTGGGCTCGTCGACGGCGTCGTCGAGCGGGACCCGCCGTCCGTCGTCCCGGGAGACGGATGCATCGAGGTAGCGCGGCCAGATGACGTTCTCGACAGCCATAGTCCAACGACCGCGTCGCGCCCGTAATACGGTTGTGATCCGGACGCGGCGAGGGAGGTCCGGTCGAATCACCGAAGCGACGGGGGCCACCGGTCCCGGTCGATGCGTGGAACTTTATTCGATCGCAGCCCACGCGTCGGTATGGATCCAGATCTCACTCGGCTCGACGAGTTCCTCGCAGACGGGGGGTTCGACGGCTATCTCGTCGACGCAGACGAGACAGACTCGACGCAGCGGTATCTCTCGGGCTTCGGCGCGCCCGATCCGTTCGTCACGGTCTACACGCCCGAGACGATCGCGATTCTCGTCTCGACGCTGGAGTACGGCCGCGCACGGACAGAGAGCCGGGCCGACGAGGTGGCGCGGCTGGCCGACTACGACTACCGATCGGTAGCCGACAAATACGGCTCGACCGAGGCGAGAGCACGCGTCGTCGCCGCGTGGCTCGACGACGTAGGCGTCGAGCGCGTCGCGACACCGGAGCGCTTCCCGCTCGGACCCGCGGATCGCCTGCGCGAGCAGGACCTCACGGTCGAACCCGAACGCGAAAACGTCGTCACCGAGATCCGGGCGGTGAAGACCGACGAGGAAATCGAGCACATCCGCGAGGCACAGACAGCCAACGAGGCGGCGATGGAAGCGGCCGAGGAGCTCCTGCAGGCGGCCGAAATCGTCGAGGACGGCGACGACGTCCGCCGGCTCCACCACGAAGGGGAGCCCCTGACGAGCGAGCGTCTCAAGGAAGAAATCGAGGTGACGCTGCTCCGACACGGCTGTGCGCTCGACGAGACCATCGTCGCCTGCGGGGCCGCCGCCGCCGACCCACACGACCGCGGGAGCGGGCCGCTGACCGCCGGCGAGACGATCATCGTCGACATCTTCCCGCAGTCGAAGGCGACGAAGTATCACGCGGATATGACGCGGACGTTCGTGAAAGGCGAACCCACATCGACGATCCGGGAGTGGTACGACCTGACCCACGAGGCACTCGATGCTGCTATCGATGCCGTCGAACCGGGCGCGACCGGTCAGGCCGTCCACGACGCCGTCTGCGACGTCTACGAGGACGCCGACGTCCCCACGCTGCGTTCGGATCCGACCGCCGAGACCGGATTCATCCACTCGACGGGTCACGGCGTCGGCCTGGACGTCCACGAACTCCCGCGGCTCTCCCCGGACGGCGGCGAGTTGCAATCGGGCCACGTCGTGACTGTCGAACCCGGGCTGTACGACCCGGCCGTCGGCGGCATCCGAATCGAGGATCTCGTGGTGGTTACCGAGGACGGCTGTGAGAACTTGACCGAGTATCCGATTCAGCTGCAGGTATCGGACTGAACGGACCGGAGACGACCCGACGAGTGGCCGCTAACTCGACGATTCGCCGGGGCTGGCAGCCCCGCCCGAGCGTCCTTTTTCATCCCGGTACGCCCGCAGCAGCGATTCGAGTGCGTCACCAGTCGCGGGAGTGAGAACACCCGCTTCCTGGCGGACCACACGGTCGCCCTCGAGCAGGAACGCGTAAATCGTCTCCTCGTCGATGATGCCAAGGCGGCGGCGGAACGCCTGTTTGTCGACCGAGAGCAGCAGCGTGTTCTTGTGCCGGGACGTGCGTGCATTGGTCGGCGTCATTCCCCCCGACGACGAGGGTGGTAACATCCCCCTTCGGCTCCCGACGACGACGAGTTCGTAGTACGCGAAATGCTCGAAGCGGTCACACAGGTCGGACGAGAGTCCCCGCCAGGAACCCACGAGCGACCGTTGTCGCTGGTGAAAACTGACGACCAGAAGCGTCTGTTCACCGTCGAGGTCGTCGGGTAGTTTCAGCTTGCGACCGTTCGTGTCTTTCCCGGGGACCGTGGGAAACTTCATCTGTGAGTGTATCCGTATTATGTCTGTTCGTACGGGCGTCCGATCGCGGACTGACTAGTGCGACGAACCCCCTGCTGGGGCTTTGTGAAACGAGCGGTCGGGCAGCCTCGGAGCGGTCGGTGCATCCCCCGTGCGGATACGCTGCCGACCAGAAAATTAAATCTACTGCTCCAAAAATCACACTTGATACTGGTCGTCCCAGTGGAGTACCGGACGAGGTGGACGCGATCACGGCACCGAACCCCTTTTGATTGCGGCGGCGCGTAGTCGGCGGCAATGGAGGTACTCGTCGTCGGTGCCGGCGCGATGGGCCGCTGGGCCGGCGAGACGCTCAGGGCCGAATTCAGCGTCGCGTTCACCGACCGGGACCGGGCGGTCGCCGACTCCGCCGCAACCGCGGTCAGCGGACGATCCGTACCGCTCGAGACCACGGAGACGTTCGCGGCGGTCTGTCTCGCCGTGCCGATCAGCGTCGTCGGGGAGGCGATCGAAGCGCACGCCGGGAAGGCGTCCCGGGCGATGATCGACGTGACCGGCGTGATGGCCAAGCCCGTAGAGGCGATGCGCGAGCACGTCCCGACGTGTGAGCGAGCGAGCCTGCACCCGCTCTTTGCACCCGAGAACGCCCCCGGCAACGTCGCCGTCGTCGTCGACGAGTCAGGTCCGGTCGTCGACCGCGCGCTGGATGCCATCGCCGAGGCCGGCAACGACATCTTCGAGACCGGGCCCGCGGAACACGACACCGCGATGGAGACGGTACAGGCGGGCGCCCACACCGCGATTCTCGCGTACGCGCTCGCGGCCGAGGACGTCCGCGAGGAGTTTGCGACGCCGGTCTCCCGAACGCTCTCCGAACTCGTCGGGACGGTCACCGGCGGCACCCCGCGCGTCTACCGGGAGATCCAGGAATCCTTCGAGGGCGCCGACGCCGTCGCTGACGCCGCACGACGCATCGCGGACGCCGACGGTGAGACGTTCGAGCAGTTGTACGAGGCCGCCGGCGAACATCCCGACCCGTCGGCAGCGGACGACCAACCCGCCCACACGTCCGAGAGCAGCCACACGTCCGAGAACGACCATCGAACCGCCGACCGGTCGCAGTCCGGCGGGGGCGAGTGATGATCGACCGCGAGGCCGTCCGCGCGAACGCGAAGTACCTGCGGGAAGTCCGGCCGATCGACCCGGAGGAGATCCACGAGTACATCGAGGGGACGCCGCATCCCGCCGTCGTCCGCGAGACGCTCCGCGAGGAGGCGTACGACCTCGGTCTCTACGAGCGGGCGGACGGAACCTTCGTCCCGGTCACCGACGACCCAGTACCGTTGCCGGGGTGGTCGCCCGACGCCTTCCCCGAGGAGTACGCCTTCGCCCTCGAGGACCAACTGGTCGAGCGCTACGGCCCCGACTGGCACCGCGGCGAGAGCGGCGACCGGCTGCGGGACACGATCCGGCGGCTGAAGGAGGACTACTACCGCGGTAACCCGGTCGAGTACGACGCGGAGGCCGCCCTGGCCTACGCGATCTACCACCTGCCGGACTACTACGCGGCAATCGGTTACGTGCTCGACGATCTTGCCGAGCGAGAGCGACTGCCCCGGACGCTCCAAGTGCTCGACGTCGGTGCAGGGGCCGGTGGACCCGCGCTCGGTCTTCACGACTACCTGCCGGACGACGCCGTCGTCGACTACCACGCCGTGGAGCCCTCGGCGGCAGCCGACGTGCTCGAGGAGATGCTCGGCGAGACCGACCGGAACTTCCGACCGACGATCCACCGCGAGACGGCCGAGGCGTTCGATCCCGCATCCCTCGGCAGCGAGGGGATCGACCTCGTCCTCTTCGCGAACGTCCTGAGCGAACTCGGCGAGCCGGCGGCCGTCGCCGCCCGGTATCTCGCCGCCGTCGCCGCCGACGGCTCGTTCGTCGCGATCGCGCCCGCCGATCGGGAGACGTCGATCGGCCTCCGCGAGGTCGAGCGTGCGCTTTCGCCGGTGGAGTCGGACGTGGCCGTCTACTCCCCGACGCTCCGGCTGTGGCCGGACGCGGCGCCGTCGGACCGCGGCTGGTCGTTCGACCGCCGGGACGACATCACTGCGCCGGGGTTTCAGCAGCGACTCGACGAGGCGGGGGCGGCGGACGCGGACCCGACGGGACCGCGCGAGGGTCGCAGCCCCGGCGACGGCACCTTCCGCAACGAGACGGTGCAGTTCTCGTATGCGGTCCTCCGACCGGACGGCGCCCGGCGTGCCGACGTCCGCGCTGACCCCGACCGCCACGCGAAGATGGCAGAGATGGAACGCCACGTCACCAACCGGATCGATCTACTGGCGGTCAAGCTGAGTCGCGATCTGACCGACGCTCCCGACGCCAACCCGCTTTTCAAGATCGGCGACGGCAGCGAGGCGGTCGAACAGTACGCTGTCTCGACCGTCCAGGATCCGCTGACCGAACCCCTGTTGACGGCGGACTACGGCGCCGTCCTGGCCTTCGAGAACGTCCTCTGTCTGTGGAACGACGACGAGGGCGCCTACAACCTCGTGGTCGACGGCGAGACGGTCGTCGAGTTCGTCGCGTGAGCGCCGCTCGCCGCCTGCGGGCCGCGGCGGCCGGAAAGAGGTCCGGCGGACCGGTCGCAGTCCGCCGAGCGGTACACATTTCCCCGATCCACCGAAGTAGGGGGTATGAGTGAATCGCTCTCCGTCCTCCTGACGAACGACGATGGGATCGACGCCGTCGGGTTCCGGGCGCTCTACGATGCGATTTCGGAATTCGCCGAGGTGATCGCCGTCGCGCCGGCGAACGACCAGAGCGCCGTCGGCCGACAGCTCTCCTCGGACGTCGCGGTCCGCGAACACGAACTCGGGTACGCCATCGACGGCACGCCGGCCGACTGCGTCGTCGCCGGACTCGAATCCCTCTGTCCCGACGTCGACGTCGTCGTCGCGGGTTGTAACAAGGGCGCCAACCTCGGAGAGTACGTGCTAGGTCGCTCGGGTACTGTCAGCGCGGCCGTCGAAGCGGCGTTCTTCGACGTGCCGGCGATCGCGGTCTCGCTGTACGTCCCCGGCGACGGCGAGGTTCCCTGGCACGAACAGGCAGACGATACCGACGACTTCCGCGAAGCCAAGCGCGCGACCTCGTATCTGCTCCGCCACGCGCTCGGCGCGGGTGTCTTCGAGCAGGCGGATTATTTGAACGTCAACGCCCCGATCGCCGACGGCGACGGCCCCGCGCCGCTTGCGATCACCCGGCCGTCCCGACTGTACGATATGACGGCCGAACACGACGGCAACGGGACGATCACCCTGTACGATCGCATCTGGGAGCGGATGCGCGTCGACGACATTCCCGATCCCGACGGAACCGACCGGCGCGCCGTCGTCGAGGGGAAGGTGTCGGTCTCGCCGCTGACTGCGCCGCACACCACAGAGCACCACGAAGCGCTCGACGGCCTCGCGGAGGCGTACCTCGATACGATCTGAGCGGGCCCGTTTGTCGCTTCGTCGTCACTGCTCTACCGCTGCAGGACCGCGACCATCCGAAGCCGTCGGTAGTCGGCGGTCCACGTCCCGTCGTCGTAGAGATTCTCACGGAGCCGATCCTCGACGGCTGAAATCACGTCGGGGCGCTCCGATTCCGGGACAGTGTCAAGCAGGCGATCGCCGAACATTTCGAGCCAGGCGGCCATCCCCGCCTCGCCGTCGTCGAGTTCGGTCGGCCGGTCGAACAGCCGCGCGTAGCGGACCTCGAAGCCGTGGGCTTCCAGCCTCGTCGCGTGTTCGCCCACGCTCGGAAAGTACCACGGTTCAGTTAGCGGCTCGTAGCCGCGGGCCGCCAGTTCCTCGCCCACCGCCTCGACGACGGTGCTGACGTTTCCCTGCCCACCTATAGTAGCGTTTGCAACTGATTACTCATCCGATCGCACGCTGTCGTGCGATCGTGTGAGCGAAGACTTGCAAACGCTACGATAGTTCGGCGACGAACCGCCCGCCAGGCCGGAGCACGTCGGTGACGCTGTCGAGGACCGCCTCCTGGTCGTCAATCCAGTGGAGCACCGCATTGGAGAACACGGCGTCGAAGGGCTCCGCGAACGCGAAATCGCGGGCATCAGCCTGCACGAACCGATGGTCGGGGAACCGCTCGCGGGCGGTCTCGATCATCTCCGCGGAGCGGTCCAGTCCGACCACCTCGGCGTCCGAGTCCGCGATCCGGGCAGTCAGGTGCCCGGTGCCGCAGCCCAGATCGAGGATCCGCTCGTCCGCATCGGGATCGAGCAGGTCGACGACATCGGAGCCGTACTCGTAGACGAACGAGTGAGAACCGTCGTACGCCGCCGCGTCCCAGTCGTTCCGCCTGTCCTCGCTGGGAGCAGTCATCGCTCCGAGTTGGACGCTCGATCGTATATAAACTCCCGTTCGGACGCGACGCAGAGCCGAAGGGAAACGCTCTTTTCGGGTACGGACGGATATCAGGCATATGAGCGACGGGGACGACGACACGGCCGCCGATTCCGAGGCGGAGACGCCAGCGGAGTCGACAGACGCGACGCCCGAGACCCTGAACGAACGCCTCGACTCCGTCGAGTCCGCCCTCGAGGCGGCGGAGACGGAGGCTGACCTCGATGACGCCGAGGCCGATCTCGAAGAGATCGAGGCAGATATCGAGGGGGCCGACCTCCCGGAACCGGAGGAGGACGACGAGGACGCCGAGGATCCGGGCGAGGCGCTCGAATCGCGCATCGGGGACCTCCGCGACGACCTCGATGCCCAGCGCGGCCCCTACGCGAGCGACGTGCTCGACGATATCGACGCGGCGCAGTCGACGGTGACCGACACCCGCTGGACTGACGCCGGGTTCCCGGCGGTCGTCGATGCGGTCTCGGCGTTCGCCGACGCCGTCTCGGAGACGCTCGACGCCGACGTCGCGGTCGGCGAGGACGACGAGGGCGCCGACGCGCTCGATGCGGTGCTTTCGGACGCGGCGACCGCGATCGAGGACGCCGACCTCGATGCCGACGACGACGCGGAGACGATCGAGACACTCGTCGCGGCGACTGACGACCTGCAAGCCGGCCTCGACGACGCCGAAGAGTGGGACGACCTGGAGACGAACGAACAGTTGATGGCCGAAGGCTTCTACGACGTCCTGGGCCACTACAAGGACTACCCGCCGGAGCTGTCGGCGCTGAAGGAGTGGGAGAAGCGCGGCCGCGTGGATATGGTCCTGCTCGCGAAAGACAGCCTCCAGTCGGACTTTATGGAAGAACACTGTATGGACGCGCTGGTCCGGATGGCCAACGCCGACGCGTTCGAGGAGATGCACGGCCTCGCCGAGCGGCGGGACAAAAAGGCCATCAAGGCGCTCGGTCGGATGGGCGCGGGCGCCGAGGGGGCCGTCGAGACCCTCGTCGAGTACGTCGACGCCGACTCGGATCCCGGACTGCAGAAGGTGACGCTCCGCGCGCTGGGCGAGATCGGCTCGACGGACGCGACGCAGGCGATCGCTGACAAACTGGAGATGGACAACGACAACGTCCGGCCGTACGTCGCTCGCGCGCTGGGACTCATCGGCGACACGCGCGCGATCGACCCGCTCGCCGACACCCTCGCCGAGGACGACAGCGACACCGTCCGCGCCGCCGCCGCCTGGGCGCTCCGCCAGATCGGTACCGAATCGGCCCTGGAAACCGTCGCGGAGTACACCGACGAGCGGTCCTACCTCGTCCAGCACGAGGCCGACCTCGCCGCCGCGGCGCTCGGAGACGGCGACACCGACGCGGAAGCGCCGACGGCGTAGCGCTGAACTTTTTGTAGGATCGGCGGGCCAGACGCCCCGTGCCAGAACGGGATCGCCCCGTCCGACTCGTCTGCCTGCTGCTCGTGGTGAGCGTCGCCCTCGGAAGTGTCCCAGCCGTAGTGGGCGGCAGCAGCCAACAGGCGGAATTCGGTGCGCCAACCGACAGAGCCGGCGCGCAAACCAACAGAGCGGCGGTCTCCCCAAACACGACACAGACACCAACCACTGACGCAAACACGTCGACGCCGACAGAGTCGCCGCGTATCGTCGCCGTCTTTCCGGATCCGGTGGCCGACGGCGATACCGGCGAGTACGTCGTTGTCGATCCGGGAAACGCGTCGAACCTGACGCTTTCGGATGGGGAAACCACAGTGAGCGTGCCGCCCGACGCTCCCGTCGCGCTCTCGGCGACGCCGAACGCCACTCGCTCGCTCGTCGATGTTCAGGTCGTCGAGGCGAACCTCCGCCTGTCGAATGCGGGCGAGCGCCTCCGGCTCCGCCGCGATGGCGAGGTAGTCGACCGACTTTCGTACGAGGAAACCGACGAGGGCGAGCGGCTGAACGCGACGACCGGCCGGTGGACGCCGCGGGGGCTGACCCCCCGGTCGGTCGTCGAGACCGGCCCGGCCACCGCGACGGCGTTCGTCCTCCCCGACGCGCCGGACGTGCCGATCGCAACCATCCGCGATGCGGACGAGCGGATCCTCCTCGCCGGCTACACCTTCACCTCGGCCCGCGCGACCGACGCCCTGGTGGCTGCGGTCGAGCGCGGCGTCCGCGTCCGAGTGCTGCTCGAAGGGAGTCCGATCGGTGGGATGACGACCGCTCAGCGCGACCGCCTCGACCGACTCGTCGCGGACGGCGTCGACGTGCGTGTGATCGCGGGTCCGCACGATCGCTTCGCGTACCATCACCCGAAATACGTCGTCGCAGATGACGACGCGCTCGTACTGACCGAAAACTGGAAACCGGCGGGGACCGGCGGGCGGGACAGCCGCGGCTGGGGTGTGCGGGTGCACTCGGTAGCGACGGCCGAGGAACTCGCCGCCGTCTTCGCGCACGACGCCGACGGAATCGACGCCGTCCCGTGGCGCCACCACCGGCGAAACGCATCCTTCGTCGACGGGGAGGCCGCTACCGGTTCCTACAGCCCGAATTTCGAACCTTCGAGGGTCGATATCGCTGGGGTGCGCGTGCTGACGACGCCGGGGAACGCCGGGAGTGGAGTTCGTGAATCGATCGCGGCCGCCGAGGCGAACCTCAGCGTGCTCGTCCCGCGGATCGATCCGGACGGCCCCTACTTCGCCGCGCTCGTCGCCGCCGCCGAGCGTGGCGTCCGCGTTCGAGTGCTGCTCTCGAACGCTCGGTACGACGCAGAGTCGAACCGCGCCGTCGTCGACCGTGTCGATCAACTCCGCGACCGCGGGCTCCCGATCGAGGCACGGATTGCCACTCCAGCCGGTCGCTTCGGGAAGGTCCACGCGAAGGGCGCCATCATCGACGGCGAAACCGTGCTGCTCGGCAGCCTCAATTGGAACGAGGTGTCGGCGTCCGAAAACCGGGAGGTGGTCCTCGCTCTCGACTCGACGGAGGCCGCGGCGTACTACGGCGAAACGTTTCGCGCCGACTGGGAAGCCGCCGGGTCAGGTCGTAGCGACGGTGACGTCCGGGTGAGGCTGACGCTGGCTCTCGGTGCGCTCGCCGCAGTCGTGCTCGCAGGGTTCGTTCTGCGGCGGACAGTCGAATTCGAGTGAGGAAAGGCGCTGTCGGAGGCGTGCCGGTATTCAGATTTCGGTGTCTACGATCGCCTGCGAGGAGAGTTCCTCGTCGAGTTCGGCATCGCCCATCTTCTCGACGAGGCTGTCGATGACCGTCTCGCGCATCCCCTTGACGAACTTGATCGAGCCGACGACGAGGTGGCCGCCGCCGGAGACGCCGCCGCCGACGACCTCCTCGTTGAGCTCCTCGACCATCCGCGGGATGTCGAGGCGGACGCCGTCCGAGCGGAGCACCGCGAAGTCGGGGCCGTAGCCGATCGTGATCACCGGCTCCCCGTGCTCGCGGACCTGCCGGTCGTGGAGTTTCCCGGTCGTCTTCCCCGGCGCGGGGTACGTAAAGCGGTGGGCCCACTCGTCGAGGTCGGCGGTGTAGAGGTGGGCGCCGGAGTCGAGCCGCTCGTGTTCGAGGTGCGGCGCTGCCGCGTCCATCTGTCGCTCGATGTCGCGCTCGGCACGCGTCGCGAGGAACTCGACGAGTTCGCGGTGCCGTTCCTCGTCGTCACAGCCGACGTTCAGGACGTCGTTGACGAGCGACTGGCCGTCGTTGTAGCGCAGCCAGTGGGCGGCGTAATCGAGCGCCTCGCCGACGTCGAGGAGCCGCTCCCGGCCGTAGCCTTCGGACTCCGCAAGCGCGATGTAGTCCTCCATCGCATCGGCCTTCGAGCGATCCGCGAGGCCGGCGACGGCGGGGACGTGTCGCAGTTCGTCGGTCACAGCGGGGTCGATCATCCGCGCGAGTTCGACGCACATCATCCCCGTCGTGATCCGGTAGTCCTCGTCGTAGAGGTACGGGTTGACGTGGGCGTCGAGCAGGTCCTCGACCGCGTCCGGGTCGGGATGGTGGTGGTCGACGACGGCAATCGGCACGTCGTAGTGTGCGAGGTTCTCGTAAGCGGGGACGTCCTCCTCGGTCGAGCCGTTGTCGAGCATCAGGAGGAAGGGGAGCCGCTGGCCGTGTCGGGCGCGGCCCTCGAGTGCGAAGTTCAGATCGCGCGTGACGTCCTCCATCTCGTAGTACGGCGCTTTCGAGGGCAGTCGCTTGATGAGGTGTCGAGAGGCATCCTCGTCGTCGTGGACCGACTCGATGAAATTCGAGAGTGCGAGCTGAACCGGCACCGACGCGCACATTCCGTCACCGTCGGCGTGGTGACGCACGCGAATCGGCCGTCCCTCGAGGACCGTCCGGCGAAGGAGCGCTGCGAGTTCCTGCAGGTCCGCGCGGAGTTTCTCGAAGGCGGGCCACTCGACGAGCGGTTCGACGCTCGCGGGCTCGGCCCGCTCGTCGAACGCCGTATCGAGTCGCTCGCGCGCCTCGGCGAGTTCCTCGTCGGCGAGTCGGGTCATCGAGTCGACCTCCAACTGGAGCGACCCCTCGTGGGCTTCGACGTCGCCGCCGATCCGGACGACGTCGTCGAGATCGACAGCCGGAAACGCGCGGACGCCCGCCTCACGGAACGCGGCCGCGGAGACGATTCCCGTCTCGTCGGCGATCCGGAAGACCGTCGGGCCCCCGGTCTGTTTGATCTGCGCCACCTGGCCCTCGATGTGGACGGCGTCGCCCGCGTTCAGCCCCGCGATCGGGGTGATATCCGGTTCGTGGTCGACGACGACCGTCTGGTAGGTCGACCCGGTGAACACGTCGAAAGCGAGATCGCCGTTCTCCTTGATCTCCTCGAGCGTCACCGTCAGGCGGTCGCCGACCTCGTAGGATCGATCCAGGTTCGATTCGTGGACGAGCCCCGAGACTTCGTCGGAGATGTCGACGAAGACGCCGTACTCGACGACGCCGTTGACGACGGCGTGGTAACGATCGCCCTCCGCGACATCTTCGAGCGTACAGTTCGGTGCGAGATCGTAGACGACAGGTCGCGAGTCGGCCTCCGAATCCGGAGAAGACTCGCCGCCGGAATCCCCGGCGTTATCGGCGTTCATATGGTCTGACAGTGGTGCGCCGCGGTTAAGACTTTACAATCGGCGCGCGCCGGACGTCAGTTTGCAGTTGCTCGGTTTCGCCCCCCGACCGGAACCCTTAGAAGGCGACCACCCCGAATTTCGGCTATGCGACTCTTCCGGTCGAGCGAGGTACTCGGCATCGCCGCCGACGCCCTCGACTTCGCACGGGAGGCCGCCGGCGAGACTCACCCGGACGAGTATATGGGACTGCTCCGGGGCGAGGACGCCGAGGGCCTCGGCCTCGATCGCTCGGGGACCGTCATCACCGACGTGCTGATCATCCCGGGAACGCGCTCGAACCCGGTGAGTGCGACGGTCGACTCCAATATGATCCCGAACGACAGCCGGTCGGTCGGATCGATCCACTCCCACCCGAACGGGGTCCTCCGGCCGAGCGACGCCGACCTGGACACCTTCGGGCAGGGCGACGTGCACATCATCCTCGGGCATCCCTACGGGCCGGACGACTGGCAGGCGTTCGACCAACACGGCGACATCCGCAAACTGGACGTTCTCGACGTCGACCTCCCGGATCCCGAGGACTTCTTCGACTTCACTGAAGAAGACCTCGACGTCGACTACTCCGAGGACTACCGGAGTTCTGGGGGGCGTTTCCAGTGAGAGAGCGCGTCGTCGCGCAGGGCACGTTCGACCTCATCCATCCCGGCCACGTCCATTACCTCTCGGAGGCGGCGTCGATGGGGGAAGAACTGCACGTCATCGTCGCCCGCCGAGAGAACGTCACACACAAAGCGCCGCCAGTGCTACCCGATCGACAGCGCCGCGACGTCGTCGGCGCCCTCGACGTGGTGACGGCGGCGCACCTCGGCCACGAGGAGGACATCTTCGTGCCGATCGAACGGATCGACCCGGACGTCATCGTCCTCGGTCACGACCAGCATCACGACGACGAGGCGCTCGCGGAGGCACTCGCCGCCCGCGGAATCGACTGCGAGGTCGCCCGAGCGTCGGCGCGCGAACCGCGGTACGACGAGGAGCTGCTCTCGACGGGCCGCATCGTCGATCGGATTCTCGCAGAGCGCGGCGGCGGCGACGCGGACGCCGAAGTCGAGATCTCGGACGTCGACGGCGGATGACCGGCCGCGTGTCACCGACGTCGGGGTAACGTAGCCGCTGGCGAAACAGCGGAACGAAGTGTGCACGGATTCCGACGAGTCAACCGACTGCCCGGACGGGATCGAGAGGACACCTGCTCGTCAAAATCAGCGAGCGGAGTCGGATCGGTCGCGGGAGAGAAAACTGGGCTACTCGTCGCTCTTCTGCTCGTCAAGCCACTGCTGGTACTCCTCCTCGGAGACGACTTCGACGGTGAAGTACATCTGCGAGTGGGAGACACCGCAGTACTCCGTACAGTATCCCTGGTAGGTGCCCTGTTCGTAGGGTACCGTCTTGATGGTGTTCACCTGGCCGGGCATCGCGTCTTTCTTCAGCGCCATCTCCGGCACGTGGAAGCCGTGAATTACGTCCCGTGAAGTGACGCGGATGTGGACGGGGCGGTCCTCGGGGATCACGATCTCAGTGCCGGTTGTGATGTTGCCCTCTTCGGGGTAGGACATCTCCCAGCCCCACTGGAACGCTTCGGCCTCGACGACGACCGGATCGCCCGCGGCGTCTTCGACCTGCGGCTGGTACGTGACGTTGTCGTTGGCGAGCACGCCGTACGAGGAGACGCCGACGAAAAGCAGGATGATCGCCGTCGCGATCGTCCAGGTGATCTCCAGCCGACGGTTCTCCTTCGTCGGCGAGGGATCGTCGTTGTTCCGGAACTTCACCACGGTGTAGATCAGGATTACCTCCACCAGGATCGTGATCGGGATCGCGATGTACAACAGTTTCCCGTTCAGCCCGTTGATGAGCTCCGCGCTGGCCGACGTCTGTGCGGCGACCGGGTCCGCGAGGAGAACCACCGCTACCACCGAGAGCAGTGAAGCGAGTGCGGAACGCGTCTTTCGCATCAATCCGGGCTTAGGAAGAGTAACGTAAATAGTTGCTGATAGGGGCGGGCGAGGGGGTCCCTGCCGGGGGAATAGAGTGGCAAAGCGGGGGGCCTAAATATGGGGACTTCCAAGTCGAAATCAATGAGTCCCGTGGCGCCGGAAACGACACACACGCGCTTTCACGGCCTGCTTGCCGCGACGGCGATCGGCGTCTATCTGCTCTTGCTCGTCGGCGCGACGACGGCGCTGACCGACGCCGCAGCGTCGTGTGCGGCCTGGCCAGTCTGCGGGGACGGATGGACGACGCCGACGTCGATCGCCGGCTGGATCGCGGTGGGTCACCGGCTCGCGGCAGTCGCTGTCGGCGTCCTCGGGTTGGTGACCCTCGTGACCGCCATCCGCGTCGACGTCGAACGACGCGTGCTGGGTGCGGTCGCGGTCGCGAGCGTCCTCTATCCGATCCAGGCGGGCCTGGGTGCCGTCGTCGCAGTCGGCGGCGGCAACACGACCCTCTCGGCCGCCCACCTGACGCTCGGGATGGGGATTTTCGCCTCGCTGCTCGCGGCACTCGCGTGGACGCTGGAACAGGAGACAGGCGACCCCACCGAGGAGCCGGCGGAGAGCGTCGATCTCGACCCACCGGTCGAAGGGGAGCACAATCCGACGCTTCCCGAGGGGCGCCGGGAACGCCTGATCGCGACCGCGCGGGCGTATGTCCGGCTGACGAAACCGCGCCTGATGTGGCTGCTCTGTCTCGTCGCCGCCGCCGGGATGGCGCTGGCGGCGACGACGAACGGCGGCCTCACGGTCGGCGTCGTTCTCGCGACGCTCGGGGGTGGCGTCCTCTCGATCGGCGCCTCCGGGACGTTCAACCACGTGTTCGAGCGCGACATCGACAGGCGGATGCAGCGGACCAGCGATCGGCCGCTGGCGACGGACCTCGTCCCGGTCCGGAACGCACTCGCCTTCGGCGTGCTGTTGGCCATCGGATCGATCGCGCTGTTCGCCTGGGTGAACCTCCTCGCGGCCGTTCTCGGCGTCGCCGCGATCGTCTTCTACAGCGTCGTCTACACGCTGCTTCTGAAACCGAACACCGTCCAAAACACCGTTCTCGGCGGGGCCGCTGGCGCGCTCCCGGCGCTCATCGGCTGGGTCGCCGTCGCCGGCGAAATCGGGCTCGCCGGCCTCGCGCTCGCGGCGCTCATCTTCCTGTGGACGCCGGCGCACTTCTACAACCTCGCGTTGGCGTACAAAGACGACTACGAGCGCGGCGGCTTCCCGATGATGCCGGTCGTCCGCGGGGAGACGACCACGCGGAAACACGTGCTGTGGTACCTCGCCGCGACGCTCGTCGCCGCGGGTGCGCTGGCGTCGATGGAAGCACTCGGCGTCCTGTACGCGCTCACGAGCGTCGTCTTCGGCGGACTGTTCCTCTACTTCGCCGTGCGGCTACACTACGAACAGACTGAGACGGCCGCGTTCCGCTCGTTCCACGCGTCGAACGCCTACCTCGGGGCGCTGTTGCTCGCGATGGTCGTCGACGCGCTCGTGGTGTGACGATGTCGGTTCCCTCCGTCTCTGCCCGGATCGATCCCCGGCAACTCCTCTACGGCGTGCTCGTGGGCAACACACTCGTTGTACTCACTGTCCTCTACCTGCTTCTCGCCGGAATCACGATCAGCGAGCCCCGATATACAGTCTACGGGCTGATCTGGGTCGTCGTCGGCCTGTTCGTGCTGTGGCGGACCGACCCGGCCCCGACCGACGACCGGACGCGCCGCCGGGCAGTCGCGGTCGCGGTCGTGTACTTCCTCGTCCTGGCGGTCGCCGGTGGCGTCGTCGTGGCCGCGATGCAGTTCGGCGAGGGCGAGTTCGGCGTCAGGGTCGCGACGCTCGCGCCGGGGTGGGGGCCCGCACCGATCATCTCGACGCCGTGGGCCGCCCTGGTGCTGATGCCCGCCCGCGTCGTGGGCTACCTCGCTCTGGCGTATCTCGTGTACGCGACCGTCATCGATGCCGCGGGAGCGGCCGTATCGGGCGTGCTCGGCTTGCTCTCGTGTGTCTCCTGCACGTGGCCGATCCTGGCGTCGCTGCTCTCCGGCCTGCTTGGCGGCGGGTCGGCCATCGCGGCCGCGACGTTCGATCTGTCCTACGACATCTCGACGGTCGTCTTTCTCGTGACGGTCGCACTTCTCTACTGGCGGCCGCTGGTGGGTGGGACTCTCGACACGAGCGAGTAGTGAAATGGACGCGGCGACGGGGACTCGACACCGCGGCCCCGTTCCGTATCGGGACTCATATCGATTACTCTCACTGTTTCCCGCCGAGCGCCGCCCCCGTTGACGGCGCTCGGCGGGAAGAGACGAGAGTAATATTATCAAGCGAATCCGAGCGGTTTCGGTTCCCCGTCGACCGCGTCCGGTTCGTCGGGACTGTGCTCCTCGACGACGTCCTCGTCGTGAGGCGCGTCCGCTTCCTCCTCGGCCCCCTCCTCCCACACAGTCGGCGCCGCTTTCCGCGGGGTATGATAACACATACCAATACAAGTGTACACCATTAACGCACAAAAACTTACCCCTGCATCGACCGGGAAAACCCGGACAACGCACTTAACCGACGGCGCAGCCAACCTGCACCGATGTCGACGATCGAGATCGAATACTGCGTCCCGTGTGGATTCCTGGACCGCGCCGAGGAGATCCAGCACGCGCTTTTGAAACAGTTCGGCGACCGACTCGATCGGGTCGCACTGGTGACCGGCGACCACGGGGTTCTGACGGTTGCGATCGACGGCGAAATCGTCTGGGACAAAGCCGACGACGACTACGACGTCGACGAAATCGTCCGCCGGGTTCGCGGGGCGATATAAGGAGCGTCTCTCAGCCTCCCAAATCAATCCCGGTGGCCCCACCGCCGCCCCTCGTCGTCGTAGCGAGCGTCGAAGATCCGCTCCCACTGCGCCGCGGAGAGATCGACGTCGGCCGCGCCGAGGTTCTCGTCGAGCTGGTCGGTCGTCCGCGCACCGACGATGGGGACGACGGTCGCCTCGGGGTAGTCCATCAGCCACCGGAGCGCGACCTGCGCGGGCGAGGCGTCGACTTCGTCGGCGACCGCGCGGATCGCATCGAGGACGTGCCAGCCGCGCTCGGAGAGGTAGTACTCGTCGAACTGGTCGTCCATCGACCCGCGGGAGCCGTCGGGGGCGAGGACCTGCGTCGGATCGTCCGGGTCGGCCCGCTCGTACTTGCCGGTGAGAAAGCCGCCCGCCAGCGGGGAGTACGGGCAGACCGCGAGGTCCTGATCTGCACAGACGTCGAGGTATCCCTCGATATCCTCGTAGTAGCCGGCGTGAAACAGCGGCTGCGTGACCTCGAATCGCTCCCAGTCGTTGACGTCGGACCTCCACAGCGCCTTGGTGAGCTGCCACGCCGCCATCGTCGACGCTCCGAGGTAGTTCACTTTCCCCTCCTCGACCAGCCGATCCAGCGTGGAGAGCGTCTCCTCGATCGGCGTCTCCTCGTCCCAGCGGTGGATGTAGTAGAGGTCGAGGTAGTCGGTACCGAGGCGGTCGAGCGTCCCCTCGATCTGATTCCGGATGTGCGTCCGCGACAGGCCGGAGCCGTTCGGGTTGTCGGGATCGAACCCGAAGTACACCTTCGAGGCGATGACGAAGTCCGCGCGGTCCCGCCCGGAGAGCCAATCGCCGATCCAGGATTCGCTGCGACCGTTCGGATCGCCGTAGACGTTTGCGGTATCGATGAAGTTCCCGCCCGCCGCCGCGAACGCGTCGAGCAGTTCGTGTGCCTCCTGTTTGGTCGTCTCGACGACGCCGTCCGTCTCGCGGCCGAAGCGCCACGTGCCGAAGCAGAGTTCCGAAACCTTCGTGCCCGTCGATCCGAGCCGCCTGTAGTCGAGGCTCATATCCGTTCGATTCGGGCCGTCGGCAAAAAGCGTCCGTGTCTGCGTCGCCGGATCACTCGGTCGGCTCGAACCGGAAGCCGTCCCACTCCTGGCTCGCCGGATCACTCGGTCGGCTCGAACCGGAAGCCGTCCCACTCCTGGCTCGCCGGATCACTCGGTCGGCTCGAACCGGAAGCCGTCCCACTCCTGGCTCGCCGGTTCCCGGATGCCCGCCTCGGGATCGCGCAGTTCCGGACAGTAGACGGGGCGGACCTCGTCGCCGACCTCGACGTCCTCGTTCGTCACCTGGCCGATCGCGCGGACAGGCTCGCCGTCGACGTCGAACTCGACGATTGCGATCGTGTTTGGCTCCCGCACGCCGGGCGGCGTCGCGGTCGACGTCGTCCACGTCACGACTTCGGCACCGTACTCGCTCAGGTCGACCGTCCCGACAGGTTCCCGGCCGCCCGGGCCGTACGGGTGGCCGGGGTAGGTGATGCTCCCGTCGGGGTAGCGGGACGCTTCCATCGTGTGCTCGGTGTCGTTCTCGCGGGTCTGCCCCTCGGTGTCGCTCTGGTCGTCGTCGCCGATCGATTCGCCGTCTTCAGTGCGCTCGTCGCTCATTGTGCTCCCTCCAGGATGGTCGTGGTCACGCAGTTGCCGAATCCGCCGACGTTGCAGGCGAGGCCGATTCCGGCGTCGACCTGCCGCGGTCCCGCGTCGCCGATGACCTGTTTGTAGATCTCGTACACCTGTGCGACGCCGGAGGCGCCGAGGGGATGGCCCTTCGACTTCAGGCCGCCGGAGGTGTTGATCGGCAGGTCGCCGTCGCGGTCGGTGACGCCCTCCTCGACCGCCTTCCAGCCCTCGCCCTTCTCGAAGAAGCCGAGGTCCTCCGACTGGAGGAACTCCAGGATCGTGAACATATCGTGGAGTTCCGCGACGTCGACGTCGTCGGGACCGATATCCGCCATCTCGTAGGCCTCCTCGGCGGAGTTGACGACGCCGCCCATCGTCGTCGGGTCCGCGCGCTCGTGGACGACGTGGGTGTCGGTCGCGCCGCCGATTCCGGAGACGACCGCGTACTCGTCGGCGTACTCGCGGGCGACCGACTCCGGACAGAACAAAAGCGCCGCCGACCCGTCCGTGATCGGACAGAAGTCGTAGAGCCGCAGCGGATCGGCCACGATGGGCGATTCCAGGATCGTCTCGAGGTCGACCTCCTTCTGAAACTGCGCGTGGGGGTTGTCGACGCCGTTCCGGTGGTTCTTGACGGCGACTTTGCCCAGCGACTCCCGCGGGGCGTCGTATATATTTAGGTAGTGGCGTGCGGTCAGCCCTGCGAATGAGGGAAGCGTCACGCCGTGTTTGTACTCCACCGGGTGGGTGAGCGACGCGATGATGTCCGTCGCCTCCGCGGTCGTCCGGTGGGTCATCTTCTCGCCGCCGACGAGCAGGGTCATATCGGAGGCGCCGGAGGCGACCGACTGCCAGGCCGCGTACACGCCCGCGCCGCCCGACGAGGACGTCTGATCGATGCGGGCGGTGTAGGCGGGCACCGCCGAGAGGTCGTGTGCGAGGGCGTTCGGGACGCCCGTCTGTCCCTCGAACTCCCCGCTTGCCATATTCGAGACGTACAGGTGGTCGACGGCGTCGGCCGACACGCCCGCGTCCGAGAGACAGGCGCCGCCGGCCTCCGCGAGCAACTCGCGGATCCACGCCTCGCGCTGCCCGAACTGGGTCATCGACGCGCCGATGATCGCTACGCGCTCCATACTCGGTAACGCGAGGGCGGTGGCTTACCGGTTTCCCTTCGATACGATGGCCCAGGGGCCAGTCCCGGTCGCGAACGTCGCCGGGGCGCCGCGATCCTGTTCGCCGATCGCGTCGCCTGCGACGACTCTCGAAGCGCTTACACCCCCGCCGGTTCGACAGGAGCATATGGACACGGATTCGAGTTCGTTCGCCGCCCGGATCGGCGCGATCGTGTCGCTGTTGCTCGCGGCCGTCGTCTTCGTCCCGGCACTGGTCGTCACGGCCCCTGGGACCGGCGTCGGTGATTACTACGCGTCCGGGCCGCTCGGCGTTTCGATCGTCGGGTTCCTCGCGCTGCTCGGTGTCGTGGTCTTCCTGGCGGGCGCACAGGAGCGTTCGGACCCGGTGACCCTCTCGGGTATCGCGCTGGTGTCGGGCCTCGCGATGCTCCTGTTTTCGCTTCTCTGGGCCGTCTCGATCGACCAGACGCTGCTTTTCAGTTTCCCCGCGGAGTACGCGTGGATGGAGAACCACCGCTGGGCAGTCGTCGCGGTCGCGCTGGTGGTCGCCGCCACGGGCGGCGGCTACGCCCGGACCGTACTGAATCCGTGACAGGCACGCGGCCACCAACGAATACCGCCCGGCAGGCGATACCCGAGAACACTGCACAGCGCGCGATACCTGACCGCAGCACGCCCTCCAGACACGTTCGTCCCCGCGGCGGCCCCACGGCGTCCTGCGATCGCGGGGTCAGTGAGTCGAAAGCCCCTTATGTGGCCCCGCTGTACTCTGTAGTGGACTAGGTCGGGCAGTTAGGCCCTGCTCTTCACCCGTACTTTCGGCCTTCAACGGGGACCGAAGCCGGGGGCGTCCGTTCAGACCGACGCGGGCCCCGGAAGCCAACGTAGAAACCTCGTCCTTCGGGGACGGCGGTTCGCGAACGCCGGCCGCAGGGTCGGTCAGACGCGATTCGCCGCTGGTACCCCGCCAGGCGCGGAAGCGAGCAACGGACCAGTGGACGTTCGTCGCTCGAAGGATCGCGGGGTGGAGGAGGCAACCGGGATTCCCCGTGCCGGAACGCCGGGCAATCCCGCTGTCCACCATTCATACCGACTTTCCGCCGACAGCGGCGGCACTCGCGAGTGCTCCGAGAAGGCGTCTCGATCAGAACCGCCCGCGACGTTGCGGCCGACGGTGGTCAGCGAAAAAATGCCTGCGCTCGTCCGGTATTCAGGCGGCCGCTGTCTCGGTTCCGTCCGTCTCGTCCGCCCCGGCCGCCTCTTCGTCCGACTGTTCGTCGTCCGCGGCCGCTTGCTCTTCGTCCTCCTCGAACTCGACTTCCAGTTCAGTCTCCGCGTCCTCGTACGTGACTGTCACCTCAAGTTCCTCGGCGTCCTCGGGCACCTGGACGACGAGTTCACCGTTCGCGTCGGTAGTTCCGACGGCTGTCTCGTCGACCGAGACGGTCGCGTTGGCGACGGCGCTCCCGTTCTGCGTGACGACGAGCGTCGCGTTCTCGCCGGGAGCCACGTCGTCGCTGAACGTCGCGTTCAGCGCCGATTCGGCCCGCTCTTCACGCTCTTCCGCGGCGTCCTCGGCGTCTTCGCCGTCCGTTTCGTCGTCATCCGCGTCGTCCTCGTCGACGCTTTCGATCTCGACGTCCGTCCCGGATTCCGAGATCACCGGCTTGAGGATGTACTTCCCACTGTTCCCGGCTTTCACCGCGGTGATGTCGAACACGAAGTCGACGGATTCGCCGTTTCCGACGGTGAACTCCGAGTTCAGCTGCAGTTTCCCGCTCGGCAGTTTCACGCGCTGGTCGCTGCCGTCTTTGAGCGTCCCGTTCACCTCGGAGACGTAGACGAAGACCTTCTCGTAGGACCCGTTCGGGACATCGAGCGAAGAGAGCTTCGTGGCGTTTGCGCCCTTTAGTTCCGTCAGGTCGACGGTTCGGTTGTCGACCTCGTACTCGACCCACTCGCCGTCACCGGATTCGTCTTCCTCGTCTGCCTCCGGTTTGTCGGTCTCTTCATCCGACTCGTCGTCCGCGGCGTCCGTCTCGTTGATGTCGTCTTCGTCGTCGACCTCCGTCTCGTTGATGTCGTCTTCGTCGTCGACCTCCGTCTCGTTGATGTCGTCTTCGTCGTCGACCTCCGTCTCGTTGCCGTCGTCGACATCGTCAGTCTCGTTCTCGTCGCTGTCGTCGGTCTCGTTTTCGGTTGATTCGTCACCGTCTTCCATCTCTCCGCCGTCGGCCGTGCGCTTGAACCCGACGCGCGTGATCGTGACGTTCAGGTGCTCGAAGTCGCTGATCGCGTTCTCCTCGTCGCTGATGTAGAGATTCACTGTCCCGCTGTCGCCGTCCAACTCACCCTGCACCGATCCCGCTTCGGTCGTCGTCCTGTCCGTCCCAGAGCTATCTGTCGCAGGGCTGTCCGGCGAGCCCGTGATCCCGCCGCTACACCCGGCCAGAAGCACCAGGGCGGCGACCAGCAGCGTCGCGATTGGTTTTCGATTCATCGTGGTCGCTGCCAGGACCCGAACGGGTATTTAAACAGGACATAGTGAGGCCGGATTCAATCGGATTACGACCGTTTAATTCGGATACTGATACTGGTTACTCTCACTTTTTACCGCCGAGCGCTGCCAACGGGGGTAGCGCTCGGCGGGAAGAGACGAGAGTAATTATTATGAGGCGGCCCGTCCTTTCCCGTCCGCTCACAGTTCGATCCGTTCGACCAGTCGGTCCTCGGCCTTCGTGTTGACCGCGACGATTCGAATGTGGTTTTCGAGCCCGGAGCCGTCGAGTTTCGCCTTCAGTAGATTGTCGACCTGATAGACGCCTGCAGCGTTTACCATCTCGATCTCGACGAGGACCGGACTGCCGTCACCAGGTCTGAGTGAGACGCTCTCGATCGCCTGACTCGACAGGGTGTTGATGCCGCGACCGCCCTTCTCGTAGGGGATACGCGAGCGGCCGCGCTCCATATCGAGGGCGTCGGCGACCCGGATGACTCCGGCCTCGGTCGTCAGCGGGTCCTCCTCGGTGTGGTGACAGAGGATCGCGTGAAGCACCTCCGCCTTCATCCGGACGGCCTCGCTCGCGTCGTAGAAGCCGAACTCCGGGAGCAGCCGATCCAGCAGATCCGCTGCCAGTGGAATCGAGTAGTAGACGTGCTCGTCGCGGTGAACCACGTGGCCGATGTCGTGCAGCGTCGCCGCCAGTGCGATGATCACCGGTTCGTCTGCCTCGTCGAGATCCTGGTCGATCGCGCCGTTGAACCCGACGTCGCCGCCTTTCAGCAGGTCGTACAGGTTCAGCGCGCGGTTGCGGACGATCTCGACGTGCTTCGTGCCGTGGTCGTTGTAGCCCTTTCTGGTGACAGCGTTGACGTTCTGTGCCTCCAGGTAGGTCGTGATTTCGGGGTCCGAGAGGAGGTCCGGGAGAATCGCGTTGAGGCGTTCGTCCGGGAAGTTGTGCGTTGCCGCCGGATCGTACTTGCGGCCGCCGCTTTCGCCAGTTTCGGTCATACCCTCAGCTACCCCGGCGACGGCAAAGAGGGTGCCGCCGCGATCCGACGGCTTCGCGGATTTCGGGATCAGCCCTCACTCCCCGTCGCTCGACGCGAGCGACGAAATATCGTCTATTTCCGAGCGTCTTCTGCCGCCTCGGCGACGGCCTCGTAGTCCGGTTCGACGCCGGGGTCGTCGCTCACCCACTCGTAGGTGACCGTGCCGTCACCGTCGACGACGAAGACCGCCCGCTTTGCGACGTTGCGGACGCCGAGATCAGCGAAGTCCATCGAGACGTCGTAGGCGTCGACGAGTTCGCGGTTGGTGTCGCTAATCAGGCCGAAGTTCAGGTCGTTCTGGTCGCGGAACTCGTTGAGCGTAAACGGCGTGTCGATGCTGATGCCGTAGACCGTCGCGCCGATGTCCTCGAAGTTGGCCATCCGATCGCGGAACGTGCACATCTCCGTCGTGCAGGTGCCGGTGAACGCCGCCGGGAAGAACGCGAGCACGAGCGGTGCCTCGTCGAGGTGTTCCGAGAGGGTGAACGAGTTGACTGAACCGTCTGCGAGCGGTGCGGTAAAATCGGGTGCGTCGTCGCCGACTGAAACCATACTCCCGCTTCGGGGGCATCCGGGTTCAGTGTTGCTGTTTCGGCCGATGTCGCGGAGACAAACTCGATCGCCGCGGTCCCGACCGCCGCGGTCGGATGGCTCGACGCGCCCGCGATGTTCCCAGCGCGATGGAGCCGACGGAATCGTTATAATGGTCTGATCGATACGCGCTCGTAGCGGATGACACTGCCGACGTACCCCGATGATTGGGACGCCCGCCGAAAACGCGTGTACGAACGCGACAACTACACCTGTCAGAACTGCGGCACCCAAGGCGGTCGCCGCGGGGACTCCGAACTACACGCCCACCACGTTCGACCGCGTTCCGCCGGGGGTTCACACGACGAGAGGAATCTCGTCACACTCTGTCGGGACTGTCACAACCGACAGCACTCTCACGATATTACGCGGAATCCCGGCTACGAGGGAACGGACGACACCGGGAGTGGCCACGGGTTTGCGCCGGTCTCCAGCGAGCGCTCCCAACCGACCGGACCCGACAGCCAACCGCAACAGACAGCAGCGAGGGCTCGACGACAGGCCTTCGATCCGTACGACCTTCCCGCTATATTGCTCTCTTTCCCGGTCAAACACCTCGCTTTGCCCGTCGCTTCCACCGTGGGTTATCTCTATGTGATACGGACTGTCGTGGACCTCGTCAGCGGTATCCACTGGACGCTCTCTGTCCTCGCACCGGTCGGTATTGCACTCGCTGTCGGCGTTCTCGGACTCGCCTACCCCCTCGTCGTCGCCGAAGGATACGTCCTTACCGGCGGGGTAGTGGCGTGGTACCTGCTCTCGGAGAACCGTCTCGACGCCGTTTCGGAGGCCGCGCTGTCAGTACTCGCGGGAGGGCGGCCGCTCGTTGTCGCTTTCGTCGTGCCCTCGGTGTTGTTCGGACTGTTCGGTCCGCTGTTGATTGTCGGTAGCGCCTGGATGGGCGGACTATCGCTCTCGACGCCATCGGAACAGTCCGGATGACGGCCTGATGCGCCGCGTCGACAGATAGTCGTCCGCTACGATCGAGCGGTAACGACAGGGAGCGGTCGAAAATCGGCGGATAGACGCCGTATGAAACTCGAACTGGGATTTATTACCGGCCTGAGCAAGGCAAAAAGCCTATAATCGCGACTGGGTTAGGTGCTGGTAGCAATGTTCGGAACTATCACCCCACTGTTCCCGGGGCTGCCGGGTGGGCCGGAGGTGCTCGTCGTGCTGCTCATACTGGTGTTGCTGTTCGGCGCAAACAAGATCCCGAAACTCGCCCGGTCGACAGGGCAAGCGATGGGAGAGTTCAAGCGCGGACGCGAGGAGATCGAAGACGAACTCAGCGAACTGGAAGAGGACGAGGAATCCGAGGACGCCGAGACCGAGGCCGAAACCGAGACCACGACGTCGACCGAATCCAACTGAGCCGTTCTCCCGCCCGTCTCACTTTCTCCCGCGCGGCGGTGTTCCGGGAACCGTATCTGTTTAACCGCTGGCCTCGCTACCCCGCGGTGGGACGTGTGGCCTAGTGGATCAGGGCGAGGGGTTCCTAACCCCTAGAGCGCGGGTTCGAATCCCGTCACGTCCGTTCGCTCCGCTCACTTCCGTGACGACTCCCCGATCGCATCGCTCGCGGGGATCCCGTCACGTCCGTTTTCCGCCGAGCGACAGCGAGGCGTGAAAACGACACTGCGAGATTCGAATCAGGGAGGTCGCGCGCAGCGGAGCGAGCACGTCCGACCGTGGTTCGAATCCCGTCACGTCCGTTCGCTCCGCTCACTTCCGTGACGACTCCCCGCTCGCATCGCTCGCGGGGATCCCGTCACGTCCGTTCCATTCCCCAGCGACGGCCGTTCCGACTACAGGTCCACGCGGTCGCCGATTTCGACGATTTCGAGCGTCTCCGGGTACGCGTAGCTCCGTGCGTGGTGGTGCAGTACCTTCGGATCGGCGGTCAGCCCCTTCCACATGTCCCAGTGACTCGGGAGGAACCGATCGAACTGCAGATCCGACGCCATCTCGATCGCCTCGTTCTCGGTCGCATACCAGCGGGTTCGCTTCGGTTCGCCCGTCTCCTTGTCGTCGATGTTGCCGATCGCGCCGAACGCGAGCACGCCGAGGTCGATGTCGTAGCGCTCGCCGACGGTGTCGAACTCCTCGTGGGGCTTCGTGTCGCCGCCGTGGAAGAACGTGCCCGTGTCGTGCTCGAAAACGTACGAGACCGGATGCGTCGAATCCGGGTCGTTCGAGATCTCGACGTGGACGGTGAACTCCCCGATATCGACTGTTTCGCCCTCGGCGACCTCGTGGAACTGTGACTCCTCGACGTGGTACTCTTCGACCCACACCTCCTCGTCGAGCGCCACGGACAGGGAGTCGTCGGGGGCGTAGAAGGGCGCCCCGGTGTTCTCTAAAATCGGCGCCTGACTCGGGCCGTGGGTGTGGTCGGTGTGCTCGTGGGTGGCGAAGACGGCGTCCATCTCCGTGATGTCTTCCGGGGTAAACGGGACCGGGATCATCCGGACCGTCCGCGGCGGATCGCCCGTCCCGAGGTAGGGGTCAATCGCAACCGTCGTTCCGTCGTGACCCTTCAGGATGAACCCGTTACAGCCGAGATACCAGATCGCCACGGTGTCCGGATCCGCCGATTCGACCGCACGCGGCAGCCAGTCGCTCCAGTCGCTCTGCGTCATAGGTTCGGGTGCGGCCGGCCGGGGACTAAGTGTTCCGGAGACGGCTGCAGCGGTCATTCGAGGGGTCTCCCCCGGTTGCTGATCGTGAATCTCTCGTGCGAAGACTGGATATATACACATATAATGTGTACGGAGACGACCAAAGACAGGAAGCTCGGCCTAGGAACGTGACGTCCTTCCACAGAAGATATTTATGTCAGAGCACTCTCCGATTAATTGCTATGTCATCCCATAACAGGGAAACCGCCACGTTCTCACAGATGGATGCCGCGATGCGGCAGTGCAGCTCGTGGCGCCCCGGGTCAAACGCCGATTCCGCCTGAGTTGATGGTTCCTCGCCCCGCTACTCGGCGTCGAGGTTCCCGAACGCCTGGTCGACTAACTCGCCGGTGTCAGCGATAATTTCTGCCATCGTCTCGTCGTCCGGCGCCATCCCGGCGAGTCGTGCGATGCGCATAATGCTCACGTGATAGACGGTCTGGACGCCCGGCTCCTCCTGCCAGATCACGACGTTACACGGGAACAGTGCGCCGATTCGCTTTTCGCTCGCGTCGAGGGCGCGGTCCGCCATCGTGGGATTGCACGCGCCGAGGACGTAGTACGGGTCACGGCCGGCGTCGACCTTCTCGTTGAGCATCTCCGACGCCGAAAACTCGGTCGCGACGCCGAATCCGGCGTCCGTGAACGCCTCGCGAACGTGTTCGACTGCCGCCTCGTGCTCCATATGGAGCATCGCGCGCTCCTCGCCGATATCTCCCGCAGCAACTGCCTCCGGATCGATGGGTAGTGTCATCACCGGATAGTTCGGGCTCCACCGGTGAAAACCTGAGGGGCTGGACCGGAGACCGGACGAGAGTAATCAGTATCAGAGCGGTACCGGCAGCCAGCGCAGTGCCGCGAGGACCCGCTCCGGCGGCACAACCGGATCGTGGAGGACGAGCCAATCGAGCAGCGTCAGGCCGAGTCCGTGGGCGACGACCGACGGCAGTAGCGACTGGCTGTGGTAATCGAAGGCGCCGAAGAGGACGTCCGTCGGGGACGAAAGTAGCAGTTCGATCGGCGGCTTCCCGACGTGATGGAGGGCGTAGACCACCGGACTGATGAAGACGCTCTTGAAGCCGAGTTCCTCGCTGACGCCGACACACAACAGACCCCGGTAGTACGTCTCGGCGGCGATCACGACGATCAGTTGCTGGATCGTATGCGGGAGAAACGCGGTCAGCGCCGTCGTCGTTTCCCACATCGGATAGTACGCCCGGATGCTCGGTAGCGACGACCCGACAAGGTAGAAGGGGACGACGAACGCGGCGAGAACGAGCGTATCGCGGAGCGCCCGCCGGTCGACGTGGAAGCCCAGATCACGGCCGTGCGTGACTGCGAGCGCACCGGGAACGACGAGAAACAACACTACGTCGCGGACGACACGAGCAGTGAGGTCGGTCGGCGGGACCGTCCACGTGCTCCACAACGCCGAGAGAACGAGGCCGACGATAAGCGACCGCTGGAGCCAGCTGGTACCGACGGCGACGTCGCGGATTCGAGTGTGGGCGGACACCGTCCTCGCCGGCCCCTTACTCCGTTTTGACGGGACCGTCGCCGACGACGTCTTCGAGGAGATCGACGAACGACTGCCGGGAGTCGATGTACGTCTCGTCGATCTCGTCGAGGACGTCCGCGAGCGTCTGCGGGCCGGACGGCGTCCGGATCACACTGTCGCCTTCCTGTTCTTCGATCCGGCTCACTTCGTGGGGCCAGGTCAGCCGAGCGGCGACGCGCGCGAGCGGCTGGCCCTCGACGGATGTCTCCTCGCCGAGTTCGACGACCGGTCCCTCGGCTTCTTCCTCGTCTGTCATACCCGCGAGTTGGCAATCCCAGCCAATAATCCCTTCGACCCGGCTATCGTAGCGGTTGCACGTCTTCGTTCACACGATCGCACGAAAACAAGCGATCGGATGGCCAATCAGTTGCAAACGCGGCTATTCGTCGTGCATCTGTCTGACGTACCGTTTTGTGTCGCGGGTCCGAAGGACCCGTATGACCAGTCTCTCGGAGGTCTACGAGGGGAAACAAAGGGGGCCGAGCCTCCGGCGACTGCTCTTCGGGTTGGCGCTGTTTCTCGCCGGGGCGATACTGGTCGTCGCCGGGATGGTCGTCGCCACGACCGACGTCCTCTACGGGAGCGAACTGGCGGCGCTGACGGCCAAACGACAGCTCGGCGGCGTCCTCGCTGGCGTCGGCGTCCCCGCGGTATTCCTGGGCATCTTCGCCGTCCTCCCCTCGGGGCGACTCACCAAGGCGGCTGGGGTCGTCGGCGCTGGCATCGCCGTGATGGGCGTCGCGCTCTTCACCTACGCGTACCCGTGCCGCTGGTCGGGATCGCTCTGCGGGGCCGGCAAGCCGGATCTGACGCTTTTGACCGTCGGCATCTACTTCATCGGCGCGATGCTCACCTTCTGGGTGCTGTTCGTCGGCGTTGCGAACTTCAAAACACGAAACGACCCCGGCGGCACCGCGAAAGTGAACGTCACGCGGAAACACGAGACGAAGTACGTCCCCGTCGAGCGCTCCCGCGGCGGGTTCGGCGGCATCGGCTTCTTCGGCGGGACGCCGGACGGCGAGGTCGAAACCCAGACCGGCGGTGGCTCGAAGCCAAAAGGTGCGTCCAGTCGAGCCTCCGACGGCGGCACCGACGCCGAATCCATCACGTCGCCGCTCGACGGGTCGAGTACTGGCGCGAGCGGCGGCGCACCGGCAACAGCGAACGGCGGTACGCGGTCGCCCCGTTCCTCGCGCTCGTCGGCCGGCGCTTCGACCACCACCGGCGCCTCCGAATCGCGCGCTGCGGCCGGTGACGGGGCCCGCGATTCCGCGGGGGCACCGTCTCCCGGTGACACCTACTGCGGCAACTGCGCGCACTTCGAGTACGTCCGCACGGACGCGGGTATCCAGCCCTACTGTGGTGCGCACGAGGAACTGATGGACGATATGGATCCCTGCGAAGACTGGGCTTCGCGGCGGAAGAACCGTCGCTGATCGTCGGCTCGCCCTTCCCGCTGATCCCCTCCTGTTTCGCCGTTATCGTCGCTGATCGTCGGTTCGTCCCTAAATCTCCGCGAGCGTCGCCGCCACGTCGTCCCAGTGACTCCCCTGCCAGAATACCTGTCCGCACGCTCGACAGCGCCAGCAGTCGGTCTCGGCCGGGTCGGGCGCGTACTGTGGCAGCGACTCCTCGGGGTCGACTGCGCGGAGTTCACCGTTGCAGGCGCCGCATCTGACCGGCGGGTCAGCCAGTGAGAGATCGTAGCCGGCCTCGCGGACCTCCCGGAGTTGCTCACGGAGGTCGCGCGACGACAGGAGGACAGCGTCCGCGGCGCGGTCCGCGAGGTCGACGTCGCGGGTAACGAGCGTTCGGCCGGTCTCCCGCGCCCACTGCAGGATCTCGTCGTCGCTCGGATCGTTTTGAGGCGGCGGAGTCGCCTCCTCACGTCCCTCTTCTCGTGCATCCAAGACATACGCCGCGTCGTAGCCGCACATCCGGAGATACGTCGCCAGTTTGCCGAGCATCGCATCGAGGAGGAGTCGATCGGTGTCGGACACGGGTCAGTGGAGGAACGAGCCGAGCGCCTCGGCGTCCCACGCGTTCAGCACGTCGTCGGGTTCGCACCATCCGCGACGGGCCGTGTGGACACCGTACCGTGCGTAATCGAGAGAATCTGGCGCGTGTGCGTCGGTGTCGACGGCGATTATCGCGCCGGCCTCGGTGGCGGCGCGGACGGGGCCCCCGTGGAGGTCCAGGCGCGCGGGATCGGCGTTTATCTCCAGGGCGGTTCCCGCCTCGGCGGCGGCCGCAGCGAGTCGCTCGATGTCGAGCTCCAGTCCCTCGCGCTCGTTGATCCGCCGGCCGGTGGGATGGCCGAGAATGTCGACGCTCGGATGTTCGACGGCCCGGATCAGCCGCTTCGTCGCTGTTTCGCGGTCCTGCCGCAGCGCGGCGTGCGGCGACGCGACCACGACATCGAGTTCCGCGAGGAGGTCGTCGTCCGTCGAGAGGTCCCCGTCGGCGCCGATGTTCGTCTCGACGCCGTGCAGCAGCCTCAGACCCGGGTCGATCTCCCGGCGAATCTCATCGATCGCGTCCATCTGCTCTCGTAGATCCTCGTCGTCCAGACCGACGCCACCGACCATCCCCGGGCCTGTGGCGTGGTCTGTTACGGCGTAGTAGTCGTATGCGCGTTCATCGGCGGCAGCGACCATCTCGGCGAGTTCGGCACGGCCGTCGGACCAGTCCGTATGCGTGTGGAGGTCGCCGCGGAGGCCGCCCGGCTCGATCAGGTCGGGAAGCGTTCCCTCGCGGGCGGCCTCGATTTCGCCGTTCCCTTCGCGGAGTTCCGGTGGGACGAGCGGGAGATCGAGCGCCGCGTACATCGATGCCTCCGTCTCGCCGGCGATTCGTTCGCCGACGCGCTGGCCGGCGTCCGGATCATCGACGTCGGACACGTCGAAGACGCCGTATTCGTTCATCTTCAGATCCCGTTCGATTGCGACGTTTCGGAGTTCCACGTTGTGGTCCTTGCTGCCGGTGAAATACTGCAGCGCCGCGCCGAACTCCTCGGGCACGACCACGCGGAGGTCCACGCGGATGCCGTCGACGCGGACGCTCGCTTTGTGCTCCCCGGCCTCGATGGTGTCTGTCGCGGCCGGCCACGCGACGAACGCGTCGACGACGCGCTCGCTGGCCTCGGAAGCCACGAGGACGTCCACGTCGCCGATGGTGTCGCGCCAGCGTCGGATCGACCCGGCAACCGACGCCTCCGCGACGGCGTCGACGTCTCGGAGGTACGCGAGCAGGTCGTCCGCGAGCGGCCGCGCATCGCCCAGCCGTTCCCGTTCCCCCGCTTCCCGAGCGAATTCGACGTTCTCCCGGATGTTTTTCTCCGTCTTTGCGCCGAAGCCCGTGACCTCTCGGATCTCCCCGTTCTCGGCTGCCTCGGCCAGTTCGTCCAGGGTCGTGATTCCGAGTGCGTCGTAGAGTTTCCCGACCGTCTTCGGACCGACCCCCTCGACGCGCGTCAGCGCCGCCATATCGACCGGCAGGTCCTCGCGGAGCGCTTCCAGTTCCTCGATCGCCCCCGTTTCGACGTACTCGACGATCTTCGAGGAGATCGCGTCGCCGACGCCGTCGATCCGCTCGACCGCTTCGGCGCCCTCCTCGGCTAGGCCTTCGATCGGTTCCGGATGCTCGCTGACGTTCTCGGCGGCCCGCCGGTAGACGTTCGGCTTGTACTCGACGCCGTCGGCTTCGAGCAGATCCGCGAACGCTTCGAGTTGCCGCGCGACCTCGTCGTTGCGGCTCACAGCCGGCCTCCGCCCGCCGTGCTGTTGACGTCCTCGTGGCCCAGCGCCTGCTGGAGGAAGTTCATCCAGCGCTTGCGGTCGGCAGTCTCTTGGACCTCTGACTCCTGTTCGAGATCGACGGGTCGGAGCTGTTCGAGCGCGTTCAGCGCGCGGTCGATACCGATGATACTCTCGGCGAGGCGTTCGCCCTCCTCGTAGGACACCTCGCCGTCCTCGATCTTTCCGAGGCGCTCCAGTCGCTCGCGGCGGAGGTTCTTCTTCGCGCGGTCGACCCGGTCGCGTTCGCCCGCCGGGACGGTGTCGCGCCGTTTGATCTCGAAGACGAACTCGCGGAGTTCGACCTCTTCGCCCTGTACCTCGATCGCGTCGGGGATCTCCGCGCCGACCGTCGCGGCCTCGCGGTTGACGCGCTCCAGCAGTTGCTTTCGCTCGAACTCCTTCACGGCTTCGTCGCCCCTTGGGCCGGCGACCACTTCGCTCCTTCGCCGTGGAGGCCGAAGCGACCGGGAGGTACCCTTCGGCCAGCCGGGGCGTCCGAGACGCCGGCAGATGGCGCGGAGACGAAACTTCTTATGCCGCTCCCCCGGAAACGGACGGTATGGGATTGTTCGACCGACTGCGCGGATCGGATCAACCGCGCGTCGCTTTCATCGGTATCGACGGCGTCCCCTACAGTCTCCTCGCCGAGCACCCCGATCGGTTCCCCAACTTCGCGGCCATCGCCGAGGAAGGGAGCGCGGGTCCGATCGAGAGCATCGTGCCGCCGGAGTCGTCGGCGTGTTGGCCCTCGCTGACGACCGGCGTGAATCCGGGCGAGACCGGCGTCTACGGCTTCCAGGACCGCGAGAACGGCTCCTACGACACGTACGTGCCGATGGGTCGGGACGTCCAGGCGACGCGCCTGTGGGACCGCGTGACCGACGCGGGCCGGAAGGCGAGCGTGCTGAACGTCCCCGTGACCTTCCCGCCACAGCGGAACGTCCAGCGGATGGTCTCCGGCTTCCTCTCGCCGGGGGTCAAGAAGGCGGCCCACCCCGAGAAATTCCGGGACGAACTCCAGGCGCTGAACTACCGGATCGACGTCAACGCCAAACTCGGCCACGACGACGACAAAACCGAGTTCGTCGAGAACGCCCACGAGACGCTCGACCGGCGCTACGAGGCCTTCTCGGACGTGATCGGCCGCGACGACTGGGACCTCTTTTTCGGCGTCTTTATGACGACCGACCGGGTGAACCACTTCCTGTTCAAGGACTACGAGGAGGACGGTGAAAACAGAGAGGCGTTCTTCGAGTTCTACGAGGCGGTCGACGAGTACGTCGGCGAACTCCGCGAGTCGCTGCCCGAGGACGTGACGCTCGTCGTCGCCTCCGACCACGGCTTTACCTCCTTGGACCACGAGGTCCACTGCAACGCCTGGCTCGAAGAGCAGGGGTGGCTCTCCTACGAGGACGACGACCACGAGGAACTCGGCGATATCGACGACGACACTCGGGCGTACTCGCTGATTCCCGGGCGCTTCTACATCAACCTCGAAGGGCGCGAGCCGCGCGGCAGCGTCCCGCAAGAGGAGTACGAGGCGACGCGCGCGGAACTCAAAGCCGAACTCGAAGCCCTCGAAGGTCCCGAGGGCCGCAAGGTGGCCGACCGCGTCGTCGAGAAGGAGGAGGCGTTCCGCGGCGACCACGACGACATCGCGCCGGATCTGGTCGTCGTCCCGAACCACGGCTTCGACCTCAAATCCGGGTTCAAGGGCCACGACGACGTGTTCGGCTCCGGCCCGCGCAACGGAATGCACAGCTTCGACAACGCCTCGCTGTACGTCGACGATCCGGACGTCGACATCGAGGGCGTCACGCCCGACCTCTACGACATCGCGCCGACGATCCTCGATCTGATGGACGTCGACTACTCCCGCGCGGAGTTCGACGGCGCGAGCCTTCTCAAGGGGTAGTCCGCGCTTTACTCCCCTCGTCGACCCGCTGACGACTACTCGTCGACCCGCTAACGACTACTCGTCGACCCGCTGACGACTACTCGTCGACCCGCTGACGACTACTCGTCGACCCGCTGACGACTACAGTAGATCGTCGAGGTCGTCGTTTGCCCACTGCTCGGCGGGGTCGTCGTCGCGTCGCTCACCGATCTCGGTCTCGGCCGCCTGTGCCTCCTCCGCGCGCTCCATAAACGCCTCCAGTCGCTCCGAGCGCTCGACCCCGCCGAGCAGGACCAGCGTCGCCAGCCGATCGCTCGACAGCGGAAAGTCGCCGCCGCGGACCTGGAGGCTCCCGGTCTCCTCTTCGACCCAGCGTCTGGCCCGCTCGACCCCCTTCCGCGGGATGCTGTCGTTGTCGCCGGCCACGATCAGCAGGGCCGCGTCCGCGTCGGTGGCGTCGGGCAGGCTCGATCCAGTCAGGAGGGCACGTCTGGCGTTGCTCATCACGGTGTTGATGTTCTCCTCCGGATCAGGAGCCGCTTCCGCGGAGGCGTAGCCGAGAGCCGCGATGCCGCCGTCCCGGAGAGTGTTGATGATCTCCGAGGAGTCGACGACGCTCTCGGCGACGCCGTCGACGACTTCCCCGGACGCGAGCAGCAGGCCGACTCGCTTGGCGATCTCCTCGTTGATCGCATCGAAGCCCTCAGTGAGGCTCTCGCCCGCCGAGCGGAAGGCGTCGTTGTCGACCAGGAGGAGGGCGTCGGCCTCGCGGGCGAAGGTCTTCAGCGACCGGCCCGCGTTGACCTGGTACATCGCGCCCTCGTCGCGCCCGGGGAGGATCCCGAGGCCGTAGACGGGGACGTCGTAGATCCGCTTCAGTTCCTTCGTGAGGACGGGAGCGCCACCGCTGCCGGTGCCGCCGCCGAGTCCGGCGACCACGAAGATCGATTCGGTGCCGGCCGTGATATCGCCCTCGAGCGCGGAGAGCACCTCGCGGCTGTCGGACTGCATCACTTCGGCGCCGAGTTCGTTGTCGCCGCCGACACCCTGGCCTTTCACGCGGTCCTGTCCGATCAGGACGGTCTCGAAGGGCAGATCACGGAGGTCGTTTTTCGCGGTGTTGACCGCGACGGCGCCGCGGACGGCGTCGAATCCCATCCGCTCGTCGTATTCGACCAGTTCGCGGGCGAGTTTCCCGCCGGCCTGGCCGACGCCGATCAGGACGGACTTCATATCTTGTGAGAGAACGAGACGCACCTTCAACGTTGGTGCCGCCGGAGGTTTATAAATAAAGCCGCGGCCACGGCCGGTATGCCGACCGATTCCCCGGGGACGGACGCATTCGCAGCCAGTCTCGACTCGGTCGAACGCGCAGCCCACGACGCCCGGACTTCCGAGAGGGAACAGTCACAACCGACCCAGACAGCCGAGCAATCGACTGCCGGTGATCAGATGAACTCGGGGCAACAGCTGTCGACTGCCGGTGATCAGATGAACTCGGGGCAACAGCTGTCGACTGCTGGTGATCAGATGAACTCGAGCCAGCAGGCGTCGGCTGCTGACTCCCAGATGGACGACGCCCAGACAGACCAAACCAAAGACGACACCAGGGCTCACGAGGAGCGGCTCTCGGAACTCGAACGTCGCGTGACCGCCATCGAAGCCGAACTCGAATCAGTGCGCGGGATGCTGGACGGCGTCAACGCCATCGACGAAGCCGTCGAGCGCCGAGCGTCGGTCGCCCTTGCGAAGGTCGAGACGCTCGAACGGGCGTTCGACGACGGGCGAAAAGGCGACCCGCGATCCGCAACTGCAGCCACCCAACGCGACGGATCCGCCCCGAGTGAGCAAACACGCCGGACAGAGCGGGAAGACACACGACCGCCGGATTCCGGCGGGCGACAGCCAGCACGGGATACTGATGAGGAACACGCCGCAGGTGCGGGTCGCGGCCGAGGGGTGTCTGCGGACGGGCATCCTCGGGTGAGGGACAGTAGCAGTCACAGCAGCGGAGCGTCGGTCGGTGGGGGATCCGATTCCCAACCACAGGAAGATAGCGAGAGCGACTCCCTCGCGTCGCGGCTGCGCAGCGCCTTCCAGTGATCCGGCTGGTAATCGCCGCAGTCCTGACGCTGGCGACGGTCGCTGCCGCGACACCGGCAGTCGATCACGCGCGGGCCACTCGCACCGACACAATGATCCAGGGTACCGTCGATCGACTCGAACGGGCGGGAGCGCGTCTCGCCGCCGGCTCGGACGCGATACCGACCCGGCGACGGGCCGCGGTCCGGCGCGTCAGCGTTCGACTCCCGTCCGGATCACTGACGGCCGCGGGACCGGCCTTTCTCGCTGTGGGGGGCCGACCCGGAGGGCCGGGGAACCGCTCAGTCGTCGCCTACGCGCTGGAGTCATCGCCGACGCGCCGCCGGACGCTCTCGTTTCCGGTGCCGATCCGGACCCCGGACGGGCCCGTGGTCTTCCGGGACGACGGACGCCATTCGGTCTCGATCGCGCTCGTCGCCGAGGCGGGTCGCCCGACGCTCGTCGTCTCGCGCTCGGAATCGCCGTAGCTCCGTGGTGGTCGGCACGGATCGCAGCGGGCCGAACCCGCCGGAGGTTTATATACGAGTACGCGGCCAGCCGCGGTATGCTTCCGAACAGCGATGGTCCCTCGAACGACGAGGGAACGGCGACAATTTCGGATGTGCGGGGCGTTCTGGCAGCCGTCACATCGTCGCTCGCGGGCGTCGACTCCGTGGTTGGCAGTCCGGACCGAAAAGCAGGGAATCCATCCCCGGACGGCGGCGTCCCGGCCGACGCGTGTAAGTGTCAGCCCTCCATCGAGCGGCCGCAGGGAACCGGGATCACGGATCGCCGGGAACTCGTCGTCGACTCGTCTGCTTGCCCAGGCGACGGCGACCTCGCGTCCGCCCCCGCCTGTCGATCGACCGTGATATCGGCGCTCGCAGACCGTGACGCGGACGTCGTTCGGACGCGGAGCGACGGCCGGGAGCGGACGTACGCCGAGGAGTCATTGGGGCTCCTCCTCGCCGCGGGTCGCTTCGTCGAGCGTGTCCGGTTCCACGATGAATCGCTGGCCGAGCGGGCGCGCCGAGATCCCGTCGCCGCAGCGCACAGAGCAACCGGGCGAGCCGGAGCTGTCAGTCGCATCGCGGCCGAAACCGGCCTCGCGGAGGGTGCCGCCCGCGCCGTCAGAGAGGCGATGGCGACCGGGAGGACCGACTCTACGCCGACCGGCGACGACGCCTCCGTCGACCACCTGTCGCCGGGATACGCAAACGCCTCCGTCGATTACGACGATGTCCTGCGCGCCTACGTCGGACCGACGCTATCCCGATGTCGGGTATCCCGCCGGCCACCGGAAGCCCCGATCCGTGAGACCCGCGATCTCGAAACCGGCGCGACGGTCCGGATCGTCGAAGCGACGGATGGCCCCCGATATCACCTTGCTCCGGTTGCCCACGAGCTCGACGCCGACGCGACGGCGACACTCGCGGCCGCCTACGATGTCCTCGCGAACGGCTCCGTCGGCGGCGGCGACCGGGCCGCGGGACGGGCGATCAGGCGCGTTGCTGACACGGATGATCCGATGGAGACGCTAACTGCGGTCCTCGAACGGCACACCCGCGGGTTGGGCGTCCTCGAACACCTCTTCGCCGATGCACGCGTCTCCGATGTCGTGGTCTCGGCGCCGGTGACGGACTCCCCAGTCAGAGTCGTTATCGACGGCGACCGCGTTCCGACGAACGTCCGGCTGACGCCCGACGGCGCCGCGTCGCTCGCCTCGCGCTTTCGACGGGAGAGCGGCCGCGCCTTCTCCCGCAGTTCACCGACGCTCGATGCCGCGGTCGTCGCCGAGACCGGTCGCCAGGTCCGTGTCGCGAGCGTGACGGCGCCAGCCAGTGACGGAGTCGGATTCGCGTTCCGCGTCCGCAACGAGACGGCCTGGACGCTCGCGAGACTCGTGGCTGTCGGGTCGCTATCGTCCGCGGCGGCGGGTTTCCTTTCGCTCGTCGTCGAGCGCGGTGCGGCGACGATCGTCGCCGGCACGCGCGGCGCCGGCAAGACGACCCTCCTGGGGGCGCTCCTCTGGGAACTCCCCGAGTCGACGCGTCTGGTGAGCATCGAGGACACCCCGGAACTTCCGATCGAGGCACTCCGCGAGCACGGGCGTGACGTTCAGGCGCTTCATACTGATGTCGGGGAGGGAATCGAAGCGGCTGACAGCGCGGCCGGAGACGGGCGCGCGTTTTCACCAACCGACGCTCTTCGGACAGCGCTCAGACTCGGGGACGGCGCGCTCGCAATCGGCGAAGTCAGGGGCGAAGAGGCCGCCTCCCTCTACGAGGCGATGCGGATCGGTGCCCACGGCCACGCCGTCCTCGGGACGATCCACGGCGACTCCGCGGCGGCGGTCCGGGAGCGGGTCGTCTCAGATCTCGGCGTGCCGCCAGCGTCCTTCGCTGCGACGGACCTCGTCGTCACCTGCGCCCACGACGGGGACTCCCGCCACGTCGCTGCGATCGAGGAGGTCCGTTCGACCGACGACGGGACGATCTTCGTCCCGCTGTACGAACGCGAGAACGCGAAGCTTCACCCGACAGGCGTGGTGGATCGCGGAGACAGCGCGGTCCTGGAACGGCTCCGTGCGAGCGGGGAATCATACGGCGATCTCCTCTCGCTACTGGAAGGGCAACGAAGGCGTTTCGAGCGGCTCGCGAGCGTCGGGCTGACCGCTCCCGGGGATCTCGACCGCTCGCACAGCGAGAGCCGATGACTGGATCGCACGCCCGCATCCACCGGGTCGCACGCAGGCTGGCGAAGTGGTATCCGAGGCCAGTCGAGCCGACGACGGAGCTTCGCCGCTCGCTTTCCTTTCTCGAAAGCGACCTCCGGGCGGAGACTGTCGTCCGCGCGGGCTACGTAGCCGCCCTCCCGAGCGCGCTACTGGTTATCTGCGCCCTGTCGGTCGCTCTCCCCTCGCTTCCGCTCGCGGCCACGCTCCCGGCAGCCGCCGGGGTCGGCCTCGGGACCACGCACGTCCTGCATCGACTGCCGGTCGCGGCTGCGACGCTCCGGCGGACCCGGGCGCTCGGTGACGCCCCCGGACTCGTCGCCCGCGCTGCGCTCCGGCTCAGACTCGATGCGACCCCCGAGCGCGCAGCGATATTTGCCGCCAGGACCGGTGATGGCCCGCTTGCCCGCAGCCTCGCGGCGCACGCGGATCGAACTCGCCTCGGCCCGGCAGCCGGGTTCGAGGCCTTCGCCGACGAGTGGCAGCCGTGGTTCCCCGCGCTCGAACGCTCGGTTTCGCTGCTTTCTGCCGCCGTCGAGGCGCCGACCGGTGAGCGGGAGAGCGCACTCGATCGCGCACTGGAGACGATCCTCGACGGCGCCCGGAGCGAGATGGCCGACTTCGCCGGCAACGTCCGCGGACCGGCGAGTGGGATCTATGCGTTCGGGGTTCTCCTGCCCCTCGCGCTCGTCGGCGTGTTGCCCGCGGCCCGTGCCGCTGGCGTGGTCGTCCCTGCGACAGTGTTCATCGTACTCTACGACGTCGTCCTGCCGGTCGCACTCGTCGCTGCTGGCGTGTGGCTCCTCCTGCGCCGTCCGATTGCCGTGCCCCCGCCGCGGGTGACGAGGGCGCATCCCGACGTTCCATCGGGAGTGGCGCGCGGCATCGGCGCCGGGATCTGCGGGCTCGGCGTCGGGGCCATAGCTGGCTCGCTGGTCGCGACTTGGGCCACGCCGGTCGCCGCTGCGGGCCTTGGAACTGGCGCCGCGCTCGCGGTTCATTACCGTCCGATGCGGGCGGTACGTCGGGAGGTTCGGAAGATCGAATCCGGGCTCGCTGACGCGACGGCGGTGGTCGGCCGGCGCGTGGGCGCCGGAGAATCAGTCGAGACGGCCATCGGAGCGGCTGCCGAGGCGACGACGGGACGGACTGCGGAACTCTTCGAATCCGCGGCTGGCGTCCAGCGTCGGCTGCGTGTCCCCATCTCCCGGGCGTTCCTCGGCGATCACGGCGCGCTCAGCGAGGTACCGAGCCCCAGGGCCCGCGCGACCGCCGAACTCTTTTCTGTCGCTGCCAGGGAGGGCCGTCCGTCCGGGCCGACGCTCGTTGCCCTGGCGGATCACCTGACAGAGCTCCGGCGAGTCCAGGCCGATGCACGCCGGGAGCTTGCGGCGATTACTGGCACACTCGCCCATACGGCGGCGCTTTTCGGGCCGCTCGTCGGTGGCGCGACCGTCGCGATGGCGACTCAGATGGCCGCGACGGAACCGACAGCCGTCGAGAGCGCCTCGCTAGGTGGCACTGCTGCACCGGGAGCCGCAACGCTCGCGCCGTCGACGCTCGGAACGGCCGTCGGCGTCTACGTTCTCGCGCTCGCGGTGATCCTCACCGCGGTGGCGACGGGCCTCGATCGCGGTCTCGATCGCTCGCTCGTCGGGTATCGCGTCGGGGTGGCGCTGTGTTCGGCGACCGCGACGTATCTCGTGGCTTTCCTGGGTGCCTCGCTGTTGTTCTGACGGCGGTCTCCCGCTCAGGAGCCAGCATCGCCCGAGTGTTTATATACGGAAACGCGACCAACCGTCCTATGTTCGACCTGCCGCTCGAAGCGTGGTACGGCTGGATCGGGCTGTCGCTGGCGGGCGTCGCGCTCGTCGGTGCGGCAGCCGGGCTCCCGACAACACCGCCCCCGGACGCCGGGGCCGCCGCGGGGACAGTCGACCGTGTTGCCGCCGCCGAGTACACTGCGACTGCGGAACACCCACTGGAGGCCGACGAGATCCGGCTCGGGACTCGTCGGATCGGCCTCCGATCGGATGCAGGCACCGCGCACGCGACGCTCGCGTTCGGCCCCGTAACGCCGGTTCCCGACGGCGATTCGCCGCTCCGGGACGTTCTGTATGGCACGCCCCCGAGCCGGGTCTTTGACTCACCACAGGCGTTCCGGGAAGCGATCGTCGCGGCGCGGGCCGATGGTCAGGACGCCACCTGGCGAGAGATCGATCGAACGCTGATCGTCCGACGCGTCACCTGGGAGGGAGTGGATGTCGTCCTCGTCGATGCGTGAGACAGCTCCGCGGGGACTCTGCAGGTCCTCCCGCGCCTTCTCCACCTGCTCCCGAGCACAGACGACACCGATCGTGGCGCTGATCGCTCTCCTTGCGGTCTGTACCGGTGTCTCGCTGTATGCTACCTCACTCGGGGCTGTGGTGCCCACGGGGACCGACAACGCGCTCGCCGAGCCGACGCTCGATCGCGTGTACGATGCTGTGAGTGAGGGCGGGGTGGTCTCGCCGGTCGGCCTCTCCCGCGCCGAGACCGTCGCGCCCGATGGGCATCATCTCGCAGTCGTTGTCACGACGCCCGATGGTCGCTGGACGAACGGACGGGTTCCCCCCGCAGGAGGAGGGTCTACCGAGACCGCTGTCGATACTGCCGACCGCCCGGTGAGCGTCGCAGTCGGCGACGGCAGCGTCGTCTGGGGTCGGCTCCGCGTTTACGTGTGGCGATGAACGCGGCGATCGATGCGGTGCTGTGCCTGCTTCTCATCTCGGCGGCTGTCGTCGGACTCGTCGGGGTCGACAGCCCGTCGACGGAAGAGCCCGGACGGGCCGACGCTGTCGCGGCGACGCTCGCGACCACGACTGCGCAGGTCAACTACTCACTCGCGCCCGGACTCGAAGGCGTACGGGACTCCGGGAGGAGACTGGGCAACCGGAGCAGCGCAGCGAGGAGTGGCCCACGGACCGGTGGGGCCGACTCGCCCGAACTTGATCGGACGGCACACGGTAGCCTCGCCGGACTCCTCGCGCGCGCCGCAACCGCAAACAGCGGCCTCGCGGGGAGTCGGATCACAGATGCGAACGGAACGTCCACTGTGTCGGAATGGACGCCACTCACGCGAACCCGGATCGACTTCCGTCGCGCTGTTCGCGACGCGGTACGAGCGCGAACCGGCGCGCGGATCCGCATCGATGCGATCTGGCGACCGTATCCGGGGGCCCCAGTCGGCGGCACAGCCAGCGTCGGCCCCGAGCCCCCGTCCACCGGGGTGCACGCCGCGACGCTCACGGTTCCCACTCGCGCCGATCCGGTCTCCGAGTCGGCGACGACCGATTTCGATGCGCTCGGGGCCGCGGTCGCAAACCGGACCGTTGCCGTCCTCGTGCCGCCCGGTCCCGCGCGGATCACGCTTCGAGGCGATGATCCGGCTGCCGTCCTGGTTCGACATCGATACGACCGGCTTGGAGCCGTGACGAATACCTCGCTCTCGACGCCGCTTGCGACTGAAGATACGACCGCGGCGAACGCTCGGCTCGCAGACGCGCTCGCGCCGCGGATGGCCGCGGACCTTCGGAATCGGTACGACGGCCCAACGGCGGCGGCCGAGAACGTCTCCGTCTCGTCGGTTCGGATCGTCGTTCGAACGTGGGACGCCGGTGAGGAGGCCCGCTGATGCGCTTCGCTGACGACGACCGGGGGCGGGTCCCGTTCGCGCTGATCGGCGTGTTGCTTCTGGTCGGTAGTTCGACCTTCGCAGCCTCGCTTGCGACGACAGGCCCCGCTCCGGTCGATCGATCGGCTGACGTCGCGGCCGATCGCGTGGACGCCGAAGCGACGGCGGCACTCAGAGCGGCCGCCCGGGACGCTGCTCGGGCCGCTGCCCGGGAACCGGTCACTGCCGCCGCGGAAAGCGAGGCTGGCGGGGCGCTTGCGGGAGCAAACACCTTTCGTCGATATCTCCGGCTCCGAATTTTCCTCGCCGCGCGGGACGCGATGGCAACCGTCGAACACCGGCGCGGGACGGCCCGGACGTACGCCTCGTTCGGAGAGTCCGTTGATACCGTCCCGGAGGCGATCCGCCGCGTCTCGATTTCGAGCGTCGACGACGGGACGGCGCTCCGCGTGACGATCCGCAATCTGACGATGACAGTCGAGGAGAATGGCCGGGTGATCGGCAGAGAACGCGTGAATCGGACTGTCACCGTCGGTGTACCCGTCCTGGCGCTGCACGACCGCACCGAGCGGTTTCAGTCCCGCCTCGACGCCGATCCGATCGAGGCGCCCGGACTCGCACGCAGGATGACCGTGGGTGTGACTGCGATCGCACAGGCGCGAGGACTCGGACAGTACGGCGGGCTTCCGATCGAGAACGTCCTCGCCAACCGGCACGTCGCGCTCTCGACGAATGCGGGGCTCCTCGACGCCCAGCGGGCCGCGTTCGGTCGGAGCGACCCCGACGCGGCGGCCGGTGTGCGCAGGGCGACGCTCCAGACCGGCGTCACGGACGTGCTCGATCCGCGGACGAACTCCCAGGTCGTGTCCGCAGCGACGGGGCAACTACCCGATCCCAACGCGGCGGAGCGGCGCGACGACGCCGACGGTGGAGCCCTTCCAGCAACACGGACGATCTCCGTGGGCGTCAACGGGACCGCTGACGAGGCGTTTCTGGGACTGCTCCGCGGTGAGAACGGCGGACAGAGCCTCGAATCGATCCAGCGCGACGGCTACACCGCGACTGTCTCCGTCGGCGCCGACGTCGAAACTCTCCACACCGGCCGCCGGCCCTCGCCACGGGAGCCCGGCGAAAACTGGACGCTCGTCTACTCTGACGTCACGGCCGACGTGTCAGTCGATGGCGCTGGGAGCCGGACCGGCATCATTCGCACGGGGCTCGGAGAGAGACGCCTCTACACCGCAACCCGACGGGTCGTCGAGCGTCACACCGTCGAACGGACGTGGGTGAAGGTCAACGAGACGCCGCAGACGACGACCGCATCCTGGCGCGACATCTCCCGTGTCCGGGTGACTGCCCAGGGTCGCCTCAGTGGCGTTCCGGGCCCGTCTGAACCTGTCCGCCCGGTTTTCGAGTCTGGCGGATCGCTGGCCGGCCCCAATCTCAGGGAGGGGGATGCAGCGAGTCGCCGTCTGGTGTCGGACCTCGGCGGCGCCGACGCCATCGCCCGGCGGGCAGTGACCGGTGGGCGAACGAGTGCGTCGACGACAGTCACTGGGGATCGACCGCGGGATCTCAAACCGTGGGTCTACGAGGATCTCACGGATCTCCGCGACCGCGTCAGAGAACTCTCCGTCGAGGTGCCCGCCAGCGACGCAGCAACCGGCCGCGTCAACGGTGCAGCCCGGCTCGCGGCGCTTGTTCGCGAGCAGCGTGCAGAACTGATCGATGCGCCATCCCGGTACGACGGCGTCGCCGATCGAACCCGCGTGGCTGCCCGGGCGGCGTATCTCGACCGGGTCATCGATCGCCTCGATGCCCGCGCCGAACAGACGGGCGAGCAGAACGCCGGCATCGGTCGCGCCCTCGACGCGAAGGGGATCGCCGCCTCGCGAGCGAACGAACTTGCGGATCTCACACCCGAGCCGCCGTCGCCGGAAAAAGAGTTCGGTAGTCGATCGGGCGTGCGCGGGGAGACCACGCTGGTCCCGGACGGTGATCCGGCGTACCTCTCTCCGGAGCCGGTCGACGGCGCACTCGTCGACGGCATCGCGGACGACGAGCAGTACGTCGGACTCGCAGTCCGGAACGTGAACCTCTTCGCCGTCCCCTACGGCGACACCGCCGACATCGTCACCCGGACGCTTCTCGGCGATCCCGGGCGCGTCTCCCTGCACACCGCCGGACAGTCGCTCATCGCCGCCGATCGGGCGCTTGAGTCGTCGACGAACGCGACGCTTCGGGCCCGCAGAGATCACCTGCGGGCGAAAGTCGACGACTCGCTGGGTCCGGTTCGCCGCCGAGCGAAGCGAACCCTGGCAACTGAAACGTCGCTTTCGCGGTCCGAGCGCGACTCGGTCGTCGACCGGGCGTTCTCGCGGTGGGGCGGCCCCGGACCGCAGGCCGTTGCGGCCGCAAACGGGTCGCTGGCGCGGACGATGGCGTCGCTTGCGGTCGACGAGTCGGCAGCGGATGGCCGCGGGGGCGGCTCGGTTGCGGAAGATCGCATCCGAACGGCGCTCCGCGTCGATCTCCGGCGTGTAGCAACCTCCGAGTCGGTCCGCGTCTCGCAGGCTGCGGTCGAGGATGCCGTCTCCGCGACCCGCAAAGCCGCCGAGAAGCAAGCGGAGAAGACCGCCAAGCGCGCGACTGAGAAGGGAATCGACCGTGCGGCGGGCGGCCGCGTCGGCGGTATCCCGGCCGGATTACCGATCTCTCCGACGCTCAGTCCGTGGATCGCGACGACGAACGTCTGGATCGTCGAGTCCCGGGGCGCCTACGGCCGCTTTGCGGTGACGACCGCCTCCGGCGAGACGACGTACGTTCGCGACGGCACGTCGGTCTCGCTCGATGTCGACGACGATGGCGAGGCGGAGCCGCTGGGGCGAAACGAGCGAATCGATTTCCGCGTCCGGACGGTCGCGGTCGTGGCCGTTCCCTCGGGCGGACTCGGCGTCGGCGACACTGACGGCAACGTCGACGAGCGCTCGGTCGCCTGGCGCGATCCCGAGCCCGGACCGCGATGTGTCACGCCGACTGGTCGCTGTTCGCGGGAGTGAAGCAAAAAGCCGAAAAAGTGAGGAAAAGCGCTGCTACCGCAGTCGATCGGCGATGAGGCCTTCGAGGTCGTCGCGGAACTCCTCGACCTCGATCTCCTCTAAGACGGGCACGAAGAAGCCCTCGACGAGCATATTCCGGGCCTGCTCCGGCGGAACCGACCGCGAGGTCATATAGAACAGGTCCTCCTGGTCGACCTGTCCGACCGTCGCGGAGTGGGAGGCCTCGGTGTCGTGGTTGTTGATGATCAGCTTCGGCGAGGCGTCGGCCTCGCTCTCGTCTGAGAGCATCAGCGTGTTCTCACGCTGGTAGGAACTGGTGTTCCACGCCTCGCGACCGACGTCCTGGACGCCCTCGTAGACCGACCGGGCCTGGTCGTCGAGGACGCCGCGGGTGACCAGATCCGCGGTCGTGTTCTCGGCCTGGTGCCAGACGCGGGCGTTGACGTCGAAGTGCTGGCCGCCGTGACCGAAGAACGCGCCGACGATCTTCGTCTCCGCGGAGTCGCCGTTGAGTTCCGACTCGACGTCGCTTCTGGTCAGCCGGGAGCCGAGGTTGCCCTCGATCCAGTTGACCGTCCCGTAGGTGTCGATGTCCGCACGCTTGAGCGTGTAACTGTAGGTGTCCTCTTCGAGGTCCTGTAGCGAGCCGTACTGGACGTAGGAGTTCTCGCCGGCGTCGATCTCGACGAGGTTCGAGAAGTACCGCGATTCGGCGTCGACGGCGTCTCGCGGGCTCTGCCCGCTCGACGATTCGGAGGCGCTTCGCGCCTCCCCCTCCCCGGACTCGATGCTCTCTAAGATCGTGACCGACGAGGACTTCTCGGTGACGACGAGCGTGTGGCTGAACAACGAGCGGGAGTTCATCTCCGCGCGGATCGTCACGTCCTCGGCGTCGACGCCCTCGGGGACGTAGACGACTGTGCCGGTGGTGAAAAGCGCCGCCGACAGCGCGGTGAGGTAGTTTTCCTGGGGGTCGATCGTCGACCCGAAGGCGGATTCGACGAGATCCGGATGTTCCTCCAGCGCTTCGGCGAGGGTGAGCACCTCGATGCCCTCGTCGGACGTCCGCTCGGTCTCGTCGGCCTGGTCGAGCGGATCGACCAGCGCCTCGAAGTCGAGCGCCTCGAGGTTCGTCCAGCGACGGCCGGGCGTCTGGATGACGTCCGGCAGGTCGAGCGTCTCGAGCGCCTCAAGGGCGTCGAGGCGGGCTTCGAGGAGCCACTCGGGCTCCTCGCGCCGCTCGGAGATCTCCCCGACCGTCTCCGGGGAGAGGTTCGCGGGTAGTTGTGTGCCGCTCATACTATCCGAGGCTCCCCTCCATCTCGAGTTCGACGAGGCGGTTGAGTTCGACCGCGTACTCGATGGGCAGTTCCTCCGTGATCGGCTCGATGAAGCCCGAGACGATCATCTGCTTTGCGTCGTCGTCGTCGAGGCCGCGCGACTGGAGGTAGAAGACGTCCTCGTCGCCGATCTTCCCGACAGTGGCCTCGTGGGCGACGTCGACCTTCGACTCGTTGATCTCCATGTACGGCATCGTGTCCGACGTCGACTCGTTGTCGAACATCAGCGCGTCACACTCGACGGACGTCGAGGAGTTCTCGGCGCCGTCGGCGATGTGGACTAGTCCCCGGTAGTTGGTGCGGCCGCCGTCCTTCGAGATCGACTTCGACTCGATCGTCGATTTCGTGTCGGGGGCGTTGTGGTAGACCTTCGCGCCGGTGTCGATGTTCTGTCCCTCGCCCGCGAAGGCGATGGTGATGTGGTTGTCGGAGGCGCCGCGACCCTTCAGGACCGTCGAGGGGTACAGCATCGTCGCCTTCGAGCCCATCGAGCCGGAGATCCACTCCATCCGACCGCCGGCTTCGACCAAGGCGCGCTTGGTGTTGAGGTTGTAGGTGTTCTTCGACCAGTTCTGCACCGTGGAGTACTGGACGTGAGCGTCTTCGCCGACGAACACTTCGACACCGCCGGAGTGGAGGTTGAAGGCGGAGTACTTCGGGGCCGAACAGCCCTCGATGTAGTGGACCTCCGAACCCTCCTCGGCGACGATGAGCGTGTGCTCGAACTGGCCCATCCCTTCGGAGTTCATCCGGAAGTACGCCTGGACGGGCATCTCGACGGTGACGTCCTCGGGGACGTAGACGAACGAGCCGCCGGACCAGACCGCACCGTGCAGGGCGGCGAACTTGTTGTCGCTCGGGGGGACGCACTTCGTCATGAAGTGCTCTTTGACGATCTCTCCGTGCTCCTGGACGGCCTTGTCCATGTTGCAGAAGATGACGCCCTTCTCCTCCCAGCGTTCCTGCATGTTCTGGTAGACGACCTCCGACTCGTACTGGGCGCCGACGCCCGAGAGGGCGTTCTTTTCGGCTTCGGGGATGCCCAGTTTGTCGAAGGTGTCTTTGATCTCGTCGGGGAGTTCCGTCCAGTCGTCGACGCCCGCGCGGACGTCGACGTCGGGCCGGATGTACGGGACGATCTCGGCGATGTCGACCTCAGAGAGGTCGGGCTGGCCGGGCCAGTCTGTCGGCATCGGCATCGCCTGGAACTGTTCGAGGGCCCGGAGACGGCGGTTCAGCATCCACTCGGGCTCGTCTTTGTCCTCGGAGATGACCCGGACGGTCTCCTCCGTCAGGCCCTTTTCGGTCTGGAACGCCGAGGCTTCCTCCTTCTTGAAGTCGAAGCGCGCCTCGGTGTCCGTGTCTTTGAGGTGGTCTTGTTCTGAGCTCATTGTGTGTAGTGTGTATTTACGATTCGTTGCTTATGAGTCTGTGCGTAATCAAACATAGTTACGCCGTCTCGTAGACTTCCTCGCGAACCCAGTCGTACCCCTCGTCTTCGAGATCCTCGGCGAGCGATGCGTCGCCGCTCTTTGCGATCTTGCCGTCGAGCATCACGTGGACGTGATCGGGTTCGACGTAATCGAGGATCCGCTGGTAGTGCGTGATCTGGAGGACGCCAGTTCCCTGTTCGTCGCGGAGGGCGTTGATGCCGTCGGCGACGTCCTGCAGCCGGTCGATGTCCAGCCCGGAGTCGATCTCGTCGAGGACCGCGATCGACGGTTCGAGAATGGCTGCCTGCAGCACCTCGTTTTGCTTCTTCTCGCCGCCGGAGAAGCCCGCGTTGAGGTACCGCTGCATAAACTTCTCGTCCATATCCAGGAGATCCATCTTCTCTTTGAGGAGCGACTGGAACTCCGCGACGCCGATCTCGTCGTCGTCTGCCGGCCCCTCCATGGGAGAGGTCTCGTAGCCAGCGTCGTCTTCGTCGTCCTCGTCGGCGTCGGCTTCGTCGTCCTCGAAGAGTTCCTCGCGCTCTTCGAGTTTGGCGTTCAGCGCCGTTCGGAGGAAGTTCGTCATCGTGACGCCCTCGATCTCCGCCGGATACTGGAAACCGAGGAAGATACCGAGCGCCGCGCGCTCGTTCGGCTCCAGATCGAGCAGGTCCCAGGTGCGTTTGTCGGCCGGGATGTCGATGTCGTCGCCGAACTCCCCTTCCTCGAGGTGGAGCAGTACTTCGCCCTCAGTTACCTCGTAGGCCGGGTGTCCGGCGATGATCTTCGCCGTTGTCGATTTCCCGGACCCGTTGGGCCCCATCAGGGCGTGAATCTCGCCGGAGTTGACCTCCAGGTCGACGCCGCGAAGAATCTGTTCGCCACCGTCCTCCGCCACGCTCGCGTGGAGGTTTTTGATTTCGAGTGTAGCCATGTGTTTCGTTGCCTCGTACCTGTCGAGTGGGCCGTGACACCCATAATGGTTACGCATTCACCAGTAGACGCTTTACTGTATGGAAAATTTGTTTTCGTTTCGCGAAACTCCGCCGGAACCGACGCCGGTCGAAGCGGCCTATGTGAAGCTCCCGAGCCCGGTCTGTTCCTGGCCGGATTTCACTTCCTCCCAGGACATCCCCAGCGCCTCGATGATCCGTGCGATCGGTCCCTTCAGCGTCTTTTCGAGCATCTTCTCCCAGTCGACCTCGAACGCCTCCGGGAGCTGGTCGTCGTACTCGATGCAGATCACGTCGGGGTCGCGTTTGAACTCGCCGTACAGTTCGTCGCGCTGCGGATCGAAGCCTTCCTCGCTCTCCATCCGGCGGAACCACGAGGGGTGGACCTTCCGCAGGTAGAGGCGCTTGGGCTTGGAACCGCGGCCGAAGTTCGTCCCGAGGAACTCGTTTGCGTACTTCGCGCCGCGGACCTGCGCGGTGTCGGTGTCGTAGGCGTCGAGGCGCTTGCCGATCCCGCCAGGGATGCCGATGTCTTCGACGGGGACCTCGCCGGACTCGAAGTCGGTGATGACCTCGTGGAGGTACTCTTTGATGTCGTCGGTCGCCTCGCCGTGGACGATCATCTCGATCACGCGCTTTTGCACCTCCTTCGTGATCGGCGCGATGTCCGACCGCTTGTACTCGAAGCCCGTGATGTCGATGTCGTCGACGTCTTTGCCCTCCTTCCAGACGATGTGACCGGCGTAGCGCTTCTTTTTGCCCGCCTGGAAGAAACGCCGGTAGAGTTTCTCGAACTCGATCTGGAACCGGTGGTGGGCGGCGTCGAGTTCCCGGAGCGCGAACTCGTCGTAGGAGTCGTTGATGTACTCCTCCAGCTCGAAGGACTGCTCGATAGCCTCCTCCTTTGTGACGTCGCCGCCGAGTTCCAACATGACTGAGTCGGTGTTGTGGAGGACGACGCCGCCGACGCCGTCGACGAAGTTCTCGTTCTCCGCGACGCTGAGGTCGTAGACGTATCCGGCGTGGTCGATCTCCGTTAGGATCGGGTCGCGGCCCCTACCGTACGAATCGACGGTTCGAATCGTGTACGTTCCCTTCGCCTCCCGGTATTTCAGCGAATGCTTCGTGTCGCGTTGCGTGAGCAACATCGAGAGCCCGGCGGCGAGTTCGCGGCTCACCGTCTCGAAGTCGAAGTTCCGCTCCGCGTACTCGTCGGCGTATCGCGGGAACTCACGTGATCCGTCGCCCTCGACGAGCACGTCGAGGAACAACTGCTGTGCCGCCTCCGGGAGATGATACACGAACGAGGGGATTCGCTTGCCCCTCGACGTTTGACCGGCGAGCTGCCTGAAGAAGACCGCCGCAAGCTCGTTCATCATCTGGAGCTTGAGCGTCCCGTCGTCGTACTCGACGGAGTCGTCCCTGCTCGCTGTGGTATACTCCACCTTTCGCCGCTCCCGGGTGTCGCTGGCGATGATGCTCGCCGTCGCGTTCTCGAACAGACGATGGTAGTCGTCTTGAAGCTGTTCGAGCCATTCCCGACGGGACTCAGCGATGCTCGCACCGAACCTCGAGGTGGTGGTCTCGACGGTCGAAGCGCTTCCCTCCGGAACGTACGCCCCGAGGAGCCGGATCAGCGCGCGTCCCGCTTCGCTATCGACGTCGACGTATCGCTGTACTTTGACCGTCGAGTCGAGTTCGTCGTAATGTTCGTGGCCGAACCAGACGTACTCGTCGTTGGCGTGGACACGTTTCGTTTTGACTGTCGTTCCGCCGGTGCCACGCCCGTCCTCGTATTCGCGTTCGTACCCGTGGAGTACTTCATAGACATCGATCGTCTCGACGGGTTCTACCTCCGGAACACCCGGAACTCTCAGCGGTTCGTCGACTTCCGCCGGGGTCGCCTCCACGAAGTCCGGCCCGTCCTCGACGACGTAGGAGTGATCCCGTGTCGTCGTCGATTCCCCGACCTTGTGCTGGAGGTTAACGACATCCGAATCGGTCTCGTGACGGATGACCTGTTCGATCGGCTGCCACTCCGCTTCGCCGGTGTCACTCAGCGAAAGCGCTTCCCACCCGTCGATAATCCGCCGTTCTTTGGGGAGTCCGGCGGAACCGACCGGTGCCCCATCGGCCGTCACGAGTTCCGCGGATCGGGTGACGGTCGCCCGCTCGAACAACTCCTCGATCGGAATGATCCGCATCCGTCCCTCCGGATCGCGGACGACCACTGGACGATCACCGGTAACGCTGTCCCCGTATATCACTTCGTTGCCAAGTTCGTTCGCGGCGTCTGCCGTGTGCTCGATCACCTCGCGACCCGTCGCAGTGACGGCAGCGCCCATCTCCTTGTCGTACAGGCGGAAGCGATCCCAGCCAAGAACGCCGTACAACGAGTTCCCAGTCCACTGGAACTTTCCATTGCGACCCGCCAGCAGCGTGTGATTGTCTGCGACCGTCACGCAGTAGACGCCGTCGTCGGCCGTACTCCGGCTGCCGCTGCGATGCATCCGAATCGAGTTCTCCGCGTCCTCGGTGCAGTAGATCCGCCACGAGCCGCTATCGCGGTTGTAACTCGCCGTCTTGCCGAGGTGAGTGCAGAGTCGGAGTACGTCGTCGCGGAGTTGCTCGCTCGACGTCGTGTACCGCCAGGAGTTCGGCTGTCGGTCGCCGTCGCCCGCGACGAGCGTATCGAGGAACTGGCGTTTCTGTTCTTTTGCGGCCTCGAAGACGAGGTCGGGAATCCGTTTCTCGAAGCTCCCGTCCCCGGCTATGCGTTCGAGGAGGTCACCCAGGAGGTTGGAGGTGAACTGGTAGGATCGATCGTCGACGTAGTAATCGAAGCCGAGACGGTCGAGGAGGTCACCGATCCGGGCGTGGTCGTCGCAGCCGACTGTTTCCGTTCCGCCGTCCGGAATCGCCTCCTGGGCGAGCTTGACAGTCGTTGCAGATCCACGGAGTTGATCCCCGAACTCCCGCTCCTCGGAGGTGTAGACGTTCCCCTCCGTGATGTACCACGCCAGGAGTTCGAGGAAGTCGTCGGCGTCGAACGTCCGGGGAATCCACTTTCGGCCCGATTCGCGATGGACGAAACTCCGCTCACAGACCGATTCGATGTACTCGCGGTGCGCTTCGAACTCCTCGGCGGTGAAGACGTATCCGGTCTCTCCGACGTCGGCCTTCGGGACGCGCCGCGGCGTCCAGCCGAGTTTGGCGGTGAACGTGTGGCCGTGGACACTGGGTCGGACCCAGACCTCGTAGTCGCCGTGGATCAACTCGGTCAGGTCGATCTCGTCGATCCGCTCGCCGCTGTCAACCGACCAGTCGTGCGGCAGTTCGTAGTGGGAGTAGTCGTCCAGGTCACCGGCCTCGACGAACCGGAAGTCGTCCCACGTCGCGCCGTTTTTCGCGTTCTTCCGAACCAGCATCCGGTGGTTCGGCGTCACGCGGAAGTCGGTCTTGCTGGTCTGGATATCGACGAGTTCCCCGCGGTAGTCGGGGTACTCGTGCGTCTCCTCGACCGGCTTGACCTCCATCTGGTTTGTGTCCGGATCCAAGGAGTAGACCTCGTCGCCGACGTCGAGGTCGCGAATGTTCCGGACGCCGTCGGGCGTGAGCACGTCGGTGTCCGGCGTGAAGCAGTTCATTATGACCTTGACAGCCGCCTGCTGTCGGTCGTACTGCTCGTAGGTGGCGGTGTCGGGCTGGTGGTCGTTCCGCAGGGACTTCTTCTCCTCGCGCTCCGCGAGGAGGTCGTCGATCATCTCGCGGATGATGCCGTCGGGGTCCCGGCGGAAGTGCGTCCCGTTCGGCGCGTGAAAAGTGTCGTCGTCGTACTCGTCGGGGTCGACCTTCGTCTCCGGGGATGCGTTAATCGTTACCATACACATCGGATAGAGCGATTTTAAGTCCAGTACGGTGACATTTTCCTTCACCCCCGTGATCGGGTCGAAGACCGCCCCGCCCTCGTAGTCCTCGGCGTCGGCCTGGCCCTTGGAGGGGAGCGCGAACCGGCCGTGAGCCTCGTGGAGGATGTAGACGTCGACGGTGTCGCCCGGCGTCGTCGCGTCTTCGAGTTTGCACCCGACGAAGGTCCGGACCTCGTCCCAGAAGGCGATCACGTCCTGCTTGCGGTCGATCTCGACGCAGAGCTCCACGTCGCGGACGTTGTATTCAAGCAGTCGTTCCGGGTCCTGCTCCCAGAGGTCGCCGATATCGCCCGCGTAGCGCTCCTTGCCGACGTCGAGTTCGAGTTCGCCGACGGCGTCGAGGCGGTAGGACTCCAGTTCGGTGAACTGCGTGCGCTTGTACGCGTAGAGGAGGTCGAAGACGACGCGACCCTTCACGTTCGGGCCGCCCCAGCCGCTGCGCCATACCTCGCCGATGCGGGAGAACCGCTCCGGATCGAGGTCGTAGTCGGAAGTGGGGTCGAGCACGTCCATCCGGTCGAGGAGGTACGGCATATCGAAATCCTCGAAATTCCAACCTGTCAAAATATCTACACAAGTGTCTTGGATATATGACACGAACGCGTCGAGCATCGCGCCCTCCTCTTCGAAGGTGCGGATGTCGATCTCGGTGTCGTCGCGGAGCGTCTCGTAGTCGTCGAGTGTGTCGGGGCTGTCGACGCCGTCGCCGGCCTCGGGGGCGTCGTAGAGCCACGCGATGTACTCGTCACGGTAGGAGTCGTGACTCGTGAGGCAGACGATCGGCTCCTCGCCGTCCTCGGGAAAGCCCGAGCGGTCGTCGACCTCGATGTCGAAGGTGTTCACCCGGAGGTCGGCCTCGACGTCGACCGGTTCGATCTCGTCGTGGGGGATCTGGATCGTGTCGTTTGCAGCCCCCTGCGTGTTGTCACCCTTCCCGAGGCGCCGGGTGGGCACGCGGATGCCGCTCTTGATGTCCTTGTCGATGAGCAGCCGGTTCGGGAAGAGGATGTCCGCCTCGTAGTGGTCGAACTCGTCGCGGATCTGCCCGACGTCGCGGGGCGTGCGGGTGCAGATCTTCGTCAGTTCGTCCCCGCGGATGCTCTGGTATCCGTCCTCGGTGCGCGTGATGACGTCCTTGTCGAGTTTCTCGTCGTCGAGAGAGTCCGTCGGCGCGTAGAAGTACGGCTCGAACCCGAGGACGCGGACGTGTTCGGTGTCGTTGTCGGCGGTCCGCCCGAAGACGTGGAGGACGGGGTACTCCCGGCGGCCGCTTCCCTCGATGGTGTAGTTCACCTGCGTGACCATCAGTTCGACCGTGCCGTCGGCGTCGGGAAAGCGGATGTCCTCGGCGTCGACGACCTCCGAGACGTGCTGGCTACCGTTGCCCGCCACCGCGATCGCCTCCGCGTCGGGCCGGGCATCAGCGGCGGTGTCGTCTCCACCGCCGCCCCAATCGTCCGTGAGCCCTGCCTGTTTCATAGCAACGCGTTCGGCGGTCCCGAGTAAAAGGTTCGGCATTCCGGTGGATCGGTGCGGCCGAAGTGTCGCAGCCGCTGGCGAGGACTGTTCGCCACCGACGAGGCGAACGTTGGGACGGACGCAAGACCTATAGTGTGTTACTTCTTACCAAATCTCACGATGACCGACCGAGCTGACACAGAGCGGACGAATCGGTCGTCAGCCGCGCCGACGCGGCTGGGTGAAGCGAGCGCTCTCGAGGACGTCGAATCCTACGAGGTCGACGGCGGGATCGTCTTCTACGACCCGCAGAACCCGCTCGCGTGGGTCGAAACGTCGGAGACGGTGATGCTCACCGAGCACTGCTGATCGGTGGCAGACTGCTCGTCGACGGCCCATTCCTGACCGCGCGGCGGACTGCTCGTCGACGGCTCATTCTCTCTCGCGTCGCGACCGTCCGAGAACGAACTGCTTTTGCGAACGCCGGCCCTCCACAGACGTGTGCCGTCGGATTTCGACAAGTGGCCCGACGAACCTGACGAACCCGATCCCGAGGGACGCTGGGACGCGCCCGAGGAGGACCTCGTCTCGGTCCCGTCGGTCGAGATTCCCGGCGACGCCGACGAGGCTGAGGACCTCGGCGTCGAGATCGACGGCGACCTGGCGAAGTTCTTCTGGGCGACCGTCGTCTACGCCAACGTCGCTCTCGCCGGGATCAGCATCGGGCTGCTACTCGTCGGCTTCCGGGGGCAGTGGGCCTGGGGCGGTGGCGCCATCGCCGTCGGGGTTTTTGCGCTCTACCGTACGTACGATCTCTATCGGACGTACCAGCGAGAAGTCGCCGCCGACGAGAACGACGCAGCCGCGTCCGACGGAACGGCCCCGAAGAGGACCGACACTCCCAACGCCGACACTCCAGACACCGACACTCCTGACACCGACACTCCAGACACCGACACTCCTGACACCGACACTCCCAACGCCGACACTCCAGACACCGACACTCCTGACACCGACACTCCTGACACCGACACTCCAGACACCGACACTCCTGAAACCGACACTCCCAACGCCGACACCACCGACGTATGACACGGGGTCCCCTGTTCTGCAGGCACAATCTCTATGCAGCCCCCGGCCCTCCGGCCCACTATGCGGACCGTTCGCGACGCGTCCGGTGACCGGTATCTCCTGGTCAAACGCTCCGGTGATTCGAGCCGGGTTCGGGACCCGAGGACCGGCGAGGAGCAGTATCTGCCGAACGCGGAACTGACGTTCGACGGGACCGACGAGGCGCCGCTTTCGGTCGCAGCGACGGGCGTTCCCGAACCGGTCCGCCGCGTCGTGAGCGCCGCCCACGACGACCGTTCGCTCGGCCTGCTCGTGGAACTTGCCGACCGAGGGCCGCTGTCGGCCGTCGAACTACTCGACGCCTACGATCTCTGTGAGTCAGATCTCCACGGCCTGCTCACGGAGTTCCGGGCCGCGGGACTCCTCGTCGAGACGACCGTCCACGGCGAGCGCGGCTACGACGCCACCGACGTGACACGGCGCGCGGTGGCGTCGCTCAGAGAACGCGAGTAAGTCGAAAACAGCCGACAAGCGGTCGACCGAAACGGGGCGACGGTGCCGTTAGCCAGGCCGGCCGAAACGGGTCGACGGTCTTTTCAGGCAAACGCCCTGCTGGCTTCGCCGTCCGTCGCAGCGTCCGCCCGGATCTTCTCCCACGCCGAGAGGAAGTCCGCCATCGTGATCTCCGTCCGGTCCTCGCGGATGGCGAACATCCCTGCCTCCGTGCACATCGCTTTGATGTCCGCGCCCGAGGCGTCGTCGGCGAGGTCGGCGAGGTGCTCGAAGTCGACGTCGTCGGCGACGTTCATATCCCGGGTGTGGATCTTGAAGATGATCGCACGCCCCTCTCGGCCGGGCTTCGGCACCTCGATGAGGCGGTCGAAGCGGCCAGGGCGGAGGATCGCCTCGTCGAGCATGTCGAAGCGGTTCGTTGCGGCGATGATGCGCACCTCGCCGCGCTCGTCGAAGCCGTCCATCTCCGAGAGCAGCTGCATCATCGTCCGCTGGACCTCCGCGTCGCCGGAGGTCTTCGAGTCCGTCCGCTTCGAGGCGATGGCGTCGATCTCGTCGATGAAGAGCACCGCCGGCTCGTTCTCGCGGGCGACCTCGAAGAGGTCGCGGACCAGCTTCGCGCCCTCGCCGATGAACTTGTGGACCAGTTCCGAACCGGCCATCTTGATGAAGGTGGCATCGGTCTGGTTCGCGACGGCCTTCGCGAGCATCGTCTTCCCCGTCCCGGGCGGCCCATACAGGAGGACGCCCGAGGGGGGCTGGATGCCCACCTTCTCGAACATCTCCGGTGACTCCAGCGGCATCTCGACGGTCTCCCGCACCTCCTGCATCTGGTCTTCGAGCCCGCCGATGTCCTCGTAGGTGACGTCGGGGCTGTGGTCGACCTGCATCACCCGGGCGCGGACGTCGGTCTCGTTGTCGAGGCGCTTGACGATCGACAGGGAGTTGTTGACGGCCACGCGCGCGTCCGGTTCGAGGTCCTCGCGCATCTCCTCGGTGACCTCGGTGAGCGCCTCCTGGTTGTTGCCGTGCTGTTTGATCACGACGCCGTCCTCGCCGATCTCCTGGACGGTCGCGACGAACAGCGGCGACTGCTTGAGCTTCTTGTTTTCGTGGGTCAGCCGTTCGAGCTTCTGCTGGTACTTGTTGTTCTCCGCGTTCGCGTCCAGCAGCTTGTCCCGCATCTCTTCGTTTTGGGACTCGAGAACGTCCAGACGCTCTCTGAGCGCCCGGATCTTCTCCTGCTGCGACGCCGACTCGTCGTACGGGAGTTCGACGTCGTCCACAGTATCAGTCATCACTGTTCGTAAGGTGGGACTTCTTAAGAGACTTCGGGTCAGCGAAGTCTCGGCGGTGCCGACAGCGCACTTCTACGCTGTCTGCGAGGCGCCTGTCTTCGCCGGTGGGCCTCGTTCGACCCCTCGTTCGTCGATACCGACACCCGTCGCTGCCGGTCTGAAAAATTGAAGGAATACGCTATTCAGTTCGGCGCGCTGCTTTCAGCGAGAGTCGATGAGGAGCCACCCTCGGGGTCTTCCCAGACGAGGCGGACCGTTTCGCCCGAGTCGTAGGGCCCCTTTGCAATCTGATCGCCGGCAGTGTACGGAGAGTTCTCGTCACTGTAATTCGCCCCACTGAAACTGGACGTGGAGTCTGAGGTAGCGACCCTAATTGAACTGTTTTCGAGCTGGTCGCCCGAAGCGTGAACGAGCGTCACGTTCCCGTCGCCGCTGGTTGGCGAGGCGCTCTCGTTGTAATTGAAGTCAATGGTCGCCTGTGGCGCCGTATTCTGCAGACTGCCACCGAGGTTCAGCACGAAGGAACCGATGACAGCGGCCAGAATAACGGTTATTGCGACCATCAGTATCACGCCGATGACCGGCGACACTGCCGAATCGTCTGTGAAGAGTTGTCGTACTTGCATTGTCTTGGATGCGACACCAGCCCAACCTCTGGGTCCCCCCTAGTGGCGCTGGTTGCCCCGGCCGGGCTTTTCCCACTCGATTATATAAAACATCGCATCTCAGAGTCAGATTTGATAATCAGAGCGGCTAACACGCCGGTTTCCTGGATATTAGCTCGTTTGAGGGCCCGACCGATCAGACCGGTGAGTTGCTTCGCTACAGTGAAACTCATAACTGAGAACTGGCCGCATCAGAAATCGAGTCCCCGAGTACGAGCACCGTTCGCGGACGCACTGGGTCGACGCCGAGTGCTGTGGAGTACTGTCCGGCGCATCGATCCGCCGTTGTAAAACTCACAGCTGGGATGCGACACGTCTGACGAATCGTTGTGTGCACCTCGATCCCTGATCACGACGGAAGAATACTGATGGACTCGCCGGGATTTGAACCCGGGGCCTCTCCCATGCCAAGGGAGTGATCTACCTCTGATCTACGAGCCCGCGTCGGCATTCCTCCGTATTCCGTTTTCGCTCTTAAGCGCTTCGACTTGGCGAACGACAGCCGCGGGTCGCAATCCTTTTGTCGCCGTCGCTGGTGGAGATAGGTGGGAACAGCACGGCCGCAAGTCCGACTCGCCGCCCCGCGCGGCTTGGGATTGCGGAAGTGCGACGAGCCGACACCCGTCGGACTCGTCATATCGCATCTTCTGCGGTCTGTGCCGTTCCAATCGATAACAATGGCACGAATGCACACCCGCCGCCGTGGCTCGTCCGGTTCGGACAAGCCGGTGGCAGACGACCCCCCGGAGTGGAGCGACGTCGACGCAGACGAGATCGAAGAGCGCGTCGTCGAACTGGCGGAACAGGGCCACGAGCCCAGCCAGATCGGCCTGAAACTGCGCGACGAGGGCGTCAAGGGCGTTCCGGTCCCTGACGTCAAAGCCGCGACGGGCAAGAAGGTCACCACGATCCTCGAGGAGCACGACGCCGCACCCGAGCTCCCGGAGGACCTCAAGAACCTGATGGAGCGCGCCGTGCGCCTCCGCCGCCACGTCGACGAGAACCAGCAGGATATGCAGAACAAGCGCGCGCTGCAGAACACCGAGTCGAAGATCCGTCGCCTCGTCAACTACTACCGCGGCGACGAACTCGACGAGGACTTCACCTACACCCACGACCTCGCGGTCACACTCCTCGAAGACTAACGTCCGATGGCCTCCCGATCCGACGCCGGCGCGGACGCGGACGCCCCCTCCGAGAGCGTCGCCGCCGCACTCGCGTCGGCCGGGTTCGTTCGGATCGTCCCCTGCGCCGACGGCGACGCGCTCGCTGCTGGCGGACTCCTTGCCAGAGCACTTCGGGACGTCGGCGTCGCGTTTCAGGTGCGCGTGGCTCCGTTCGGTGCCGACGTGTCGCCGGTCGAGGACGGCCTCGCCGTCGCGGTCGGGGCAGCGCCGTCAGGTGCAGACGTGACTCTCGCCGCCGCGGGAGCGCCGTCGAGTCTCCGCGCGTACGAGATCGCAGAGGCGCTCGCAGCGCGGCACGGGGGTGCGGCTCCCGATCCGGTGTTGGCGCTCGCTGGGGTCGTCGCCGCGGGCGCACACCCCGGTTCGGCCGCCGGATCGCTCCTCGAGGTTGCTGAAGCCGCTGGATCGATCGAGCGCCGCCCCGGCGTGGCGATCCCGGTCGACGACGTCGTCGACGGGTTGGCCCATTCGACGCTCGTCCGCGCGCCCTTCTCGGGCGATACAGATGCCGCGGCCGCAGAACTCGCGGGGCTCACCGGCACCGATTCCGACGAGCGCGACGCAGACGGGCGGCGGTCGATCGCGTCGCATCTCGCGCTCGGCGTCGCGGCCGACGAGGAGGCGACGCCGCGAGCGGCGACCGCCGTCGAGCGGGCATTGCGCCCCTATGCGACGCCTCAAGCGCCGTTCGAGACGCTGGGCGGCTTCGCCGACGTGCTGAACGCCACCGCTCGGGAACGACCCGGAACGGGCGTCGCAGTCGCGCTCGGTCACGGCGGCCACGGCGCCGCGGTGGACGCCTGGCGGACACACGGGCGAGCGGTTCATCGCGCAGTTCGGTCGGCGCACACCGGGCGCTACGACGGCGTGTTCGTCGTCCGCCCGAACGTTCGCGATGCGGACGCCAGTGGACGGGCCAACGACCCCGTAGTCCCGGGTCGGCTGGCGACCGTCGCGCGACTCGTTCGTGACTTCCGTTCGCCCGAACCGGTCGTCCTCGCGCTCGAAGACGGGGTTGCTGCGCTCGCCGCAGTCGACGGTGGCGCCGACGACGCCGCAAGGGCGCTCGCATCGGAGTTCGTCGCGGGCGATTCGACGACTGCGACCTGGACGGCCGGTCCGACGGCAGCGCTCGCTCGATTCGACGCCGAAACCGCCGACGCCGACGTCATCGCCGCGGTGAGAGAGGCGCTCCAAGACAGCACGGACGACTCCGGCAGGGAGGTACCGGAATGACGACCGACAGGACAGTAGACGAACGACAGACGGACGCGGCGCGTGACGCGTCGCGAACGGCCCGCCTGCGGACGCAGCACGCCGACGCCGAGACGGTGGCGGCGGCGCTCCGGCCGGACAACACCGACGCGATGGAGATGGTCGTCGAGGGCAACACCCTCGTGACGACGATCTCCCGCGCGACCACGGGCGGGCTGCAGTCCACGGTGGACGACACCGTGGTCAACCTGACGGTGGCGGACGCCATCGTCGACACGACACAGACATACTATGAGTGAACGATCAGTTTCGAAGCAGAAGAGCGGGAAGCGATGGTACACCCTCATCGCGCCGGAGCAGTTCGACCGGACCGAACTCGGCTCGACCTTCGCGGACGAGCCCGAGAAGGTCGAGGGTCGAACCGTCGAGGTCACTCTCGGCGACATCACCGGCGACCAGGGTGAAAACAACACGAAGCTCACCTTCAAGGTGCGAGACGTCGGCAGCGACGCCGCCTACACCGAGTTCATCAAACACGAACTCGCGCGGGACTACGTCCGCAGCCTCGTCCGACGCGGGGCCTCGAAAGTCGACGTCGCGATCACGGTGCGGACGACGGACGATTACCGCGTCCAGCTGCAGCCCGTGGCCTTCACGACCAAGAAGGCCGACCGCAGCCAGGAGAAGGCGATCCGGCGCGTGATGATCGACCTCGTCGAGGACGCCGCCGCCGAGCGCACCTTCGACGAACTCGTCGACAGCGTCATCGAGGGACGGCTCTCCTCGGCGATCTACGGCGAGGCGAAGACCATCTACCCGCTCCGGCGGGTCGAGGTCCAGAAGCTCACCCTCGAAGCGCGACCCGAAGAGGTCGCCGCCGAGGAAGAGGCCGCCGTCGACGTCGACGAAGAGGACGTCGCGGTCGACGACGCCTGATTCGGATCGTCGCGACTTTCAGTCGCTCGTTTCTTTCGGACTCCGTCGAGCCGCCGCTACTGACACAATCGCGGCAGCGTTGGTACAGTACCACAGGCGTGAAAAACTGGCACCAGCCCTCACTCTTCGACGACGACCGTCCCGACCATCCCCGCCTGCTCGTGGGGGATACAGAAGTACCCGTACTCGCCGGGCACCTCGAACGTGTGCGACCACGTCTCCCCGCTGTCGATGGCGCCGCCGAACTCCGAGCGGAATCCCTCGCGAGCGGCTTCCGTGGAGTCGTAGCCGCCGCTGGCGAAGAACGCCGCGTCCGCCGGAATCGCGTCGTCGTAGGCGGTGACAGTGTGGCCGCGCGAACTCGTGTTTTTCCAGACGACCGTCTCACCGACCGAGATGGTCACCGTGACCGGATCGAACGCGACCGCCGTCATCCCGACGTCGTAGTCGCTTTGTGCGCCCGCCCCGGCACACCCTGCGAGTCCCGCAGCGGTCGTCGCGCCGATGCCGACGAGCACGCGACGACGGGAGAGGCGCCGGGTGGCCGCGCTCCGCTCTCGTTCCATAGTTGCTCCTCGGGACGGGAGCGATAAATGTGGCCCGGTCCGGACGGAAAGCGCCCGGTCCGGATGTAAAGAGGTAAACCGATCCTCCGAGTCGCCCGAGGTATGAAGCCGCGGTTCGTCGGTCGACTGGGCCTCGCCGACGCGGTGACGATATCCAACGCCGCCCTCGGATTCGTCGCTGCCGTCGCCACGACCGTCGATGTCGAACTCGCGGCGCGGATCCTCCTGCTTGCGGCGATTGCGGACGCGCTCGACGGCGTCGTCGCGCGGCGGCGCGGCGGGACGACCGTCGGCCCGTACCTCGACTCGCTGGCCGACGTGGCTTCGTTCGGCGTGACGCCCGCGCTCCTTGTCGCGATGGCCGTCGCCGAGGCGTGGGGACTCGGCGGCACGCGCGGCCTCGTTGCGCTCGCCGGCTGTGCGCTTTTCGTCGCCGCGGCAGTGACGCGACTCGGGCTCTACACCGCCTACGACAGCGACGCCGCCGAGACGGAGGGGGTCCAGACCACGCTCGCGGCGACGATTCTGGCCGCCGCCGTCCTCGCAGGGTTCACGAGTCCGATCGTACTCGTCCCGCTGGTATTCCTGCTCGCCGGGCTGATGCTCGCGCCGATCACCTACCCCGACCTCCACGCGCAGGACGCGGTTGTGATGGGTATCGTGCAGGCCGCAGCGATCCTCCTCGCTGGTCGGATGGGGCGACGGCTCGTCGGCGAGATCGGCGAGGGCTTCGCCTTCGGCCTGCTGTTTCTGTCGCTCGCGTACCTCTTTTTCGGCCCGCGGTTCTACTGGCGGCGGGACTGAGCGGCCTCGCGATCGGACACCGTGGCTGACGTCGGCCTACATCCCCATATCAGCGGCGGCCTCGGGAACCGGGAGGTCGTTCGGCGAGACGCCGAGCAGTTCGGCGACGTGATCGAGTGCCATATCGAACCCGTAGTAGCGTTCGAGTTCGTCGCCGTCGGCACTCGGGCGGACTTTCAGCATCGCATAGCCCTCGGTGTTCTGTGCGATCGCGGCCGTTTGCCCGTCAGCATCGAACGTCAACAGCCGCTCGGTGTCGGTCTCTCGATAGCGCGCCGTGATCCCGGTTGCGGTCGCCTCGCGGTTAGCCATACCCCACGTTGGAACTTGGGAAAGTCGAACCTACCGGTTCGGCGCGGGAAGCGAAACTGACGTAGGCTTCCCGTCCGACGACCCGACGATGCGATGGCTTCAGAGCGGTCGGCGGCGGGATCTGTGTGCGCTACTCTACGAAGCGGGGTCGCTCCGGAGACAACAACTGAAGACGGCACTCGAACGCCACTACGAGACGCGGATCGAGCCGCAATCGTTCGCCGGGAGCGTCGACGCGCTCGTCGACCGCGGCCTCGTCGCCCGTGATACCGAGGGGATCCACGACGTCTATCAGCTTACCGATGAAGGCGTCGCTGCCGTCGAAGCGTACCACCAGTGGCTCACGGAGCGTTTACACAGCGGAGCCGACGGGGGATCCGAGACCGGCGGGGACGATTCGACCCGGCGCTAGTTTGAACCATACCGCCGTCGGCTGCGAGGGTAGACGCCTGGTGAAAGCGCAGTTCCGAGCGACTCGCAGGTGTTAGGTGGGATGCCCGGCGGGACTATCCCACGAAACGCTGTTCCGATACGCTATGCAGCAACCGGCCGCGTTCCTCCACCATCGGCCGCCTCGTGCCACGAAGCTTTTTATGCCGCCCATCGTAGTGACTCACATTCCGAATGTCTCAGCAGGATGACCGCCCCCGAGTCGACCGGGCCGACCTCCAGTGGTGCCACGAGTCGGTCCAGGGGGTTTCTCGTACCTTTGCGCTCACGGTGGACGTGCTCGATGAACCGATGTCGTCGTACATCTGTCTCGGGTATCTCGTCTGCCGGATCGCAGACACTGTCGAAGACGCCTCGCACATCCCTCCCGCCGACCAAGCGGCGCTCCTCCGGACCTACGACGCCGTCCTCGACCCCGAGGACGACACCGAGGCCGAGGAGTTTGCAACCGCCGTAGAACCATACCTCCCCGCCGACGAGTCGATGACCGACGACTGGGCGGTCGTCCGCGACTCCCCCCGCGTGCTCCGGACGTTCAGCAGTCTCCCTGCCGACGTCCAGCGAGCGGTCGTCCCGCCGGCACGGGAACTGGTCCAGGGGATGGCCGAATTCGTCGAACGGTACAGCGACGACGGCGGTCTCCGGATCCAGACGCGAAACGAACTGGAGGAGTACTGCTACTACGCTGCCGGTACTGTCGGCAACCTCATCACGAACCTCGTGACCCGGCACGACGTCGCCGCAGACCGCAGCCGCCGGCTGTACGAGACCGCAGAGCAGTTCGGCCTGCTGCTGCAACTCGTGAACATCTCCAAGGACGTCTACGACGACTACACCGCCGAGGACAACGTCTACCTCCCGGCGGAGTGGCTCGAGGACGCCGGCGTCCCACAGGAGGAAGTCGTCGCGGACAAACACGAGGCGAAGGCGGCGTCGGTCGTCCGCCGCACCGCCGAGTTCGCCGGCTCCTTTATCGACGACGCGCAGACGTACCTCGAAGCAGTTCCCCTCCGCGACGGCAACACCCTCGAAGCCTGGGCGATCCCCTTCGTGCTTGCGGTCGGGACGCTCAGGGAACTGCTCTCACGACCCGAGGACGCGCTTTCCTCGACGGGCGTGAAGATCTCCCGACAGGAGGTGCTCGCCGTCGTCTCGGAGATGAGCGGGGGCGCAGACAGGGATTCGCTCGGCGAACTCCGCCGTGAGGTTGCCGCGGAGCCGTACCACCGGACTGTTTCGCAGACGAACTGATCGGTCGGCCCCAGCGGCGTCGGTGCTGTGGCACCGCTCGTTTTGGGAGGGTTTTTAGTCGTCGGATCGAAACGGGCGGTTATGGGAACCGAAGAAGCACACGACGACCACGGACACCACCTCCCGGCCGTCGAGGACTGGCCGCGCGGGTTCGGCGAGGCTAGCTGGTGGCCGTTCGTCACCGCGATCGGGGCGGCGGGCGTGTACGTCGCCGCTGCACTGTACATTCTGGGTCGGGGCGACAGCGCGATCATCTCACCGGTGGCCGGCCCCGCGGCGCTCGTCGCCACGGTCGGCATCTTCCTCGTCGGACTGTACGGTTGGGTGTATCACGCCTTCGTGAGTACGTTTTGGTCCCGGGATGCGGACCACCAGAGCGCGAACAAGCTCCGGTGGGGAATGCTCGCGTTCCTCGGGTCGGAACTGGCGACGTTCGGCGGCCTGTTCGGCTACTACTTCTACGTCCGCGCGGGCGACTGGGAGTCGATCTTCGTCGGCATTCCGAAGCTGACGGGCTCGCTCGTCATCATCAACACGGCGATTCTGGTCCTCTCCTCGATCACGCTTCACTTCGGTCACGTCGCCATTCGCGAGGACAACCGGCGGAAATTCGTCGGGTGGCTCGCGGTGACGCTCCTGCTCGGCGTGATCTTCATCGGCGGGCAGGTCTACGAGTACTACGAGTTCATCATCCACGAGGGCTTCACCCTCTCTTCCGGCGTCTTCGCGTCGGCCTTCTTCGGACTGACGGGCCTGCACGGCCTCCACGTCAGTCTCGGCGCGGTGCTCCTCGGCATCGTCTTCGTCCGCGGGCTGCTCGGACAGTACTCCGCCGAGCGGCACGTCTCGGTCAGCACCGCCTCGATGTACTGGCACTTCGTCGACGTCGTCTGGATCTTCCTCGTCGTCGTGCTCTACGTCGGCGCGGAAGTCGGCGCCTGATCGGCGTCGTCGGGAGCCCGTTTTCCACAGTTCGAGTCGATGCGTCCTGACCGACTTGCCGGCCCGGCGGGTGCCGCGGTCGCCCTGGGCGGTGTTGCCGCTGCGATCGTTCGTTCGCCGACGTTCTCCTGGACGACCAGTGCGCTCTCGGATCTCGGCATCGCCGCCGAGACCGCGCTTCTGTTCAACGGGGGCCTCGTCGCCGGTGGGGTGATCGCTCTCGGCTACGGGCGTGCGCTCCGTCGACATTCCACGTCGGTTGCGATCGGGTACGCGCTCTCGATAGCCGCGATGATTTTCGTCGGCGTGTTTCCGTCCGGGACGGCGCCGCACTTTCCGGTCGCTGTCGCCTTCTTTCTCTCTTCGACGGCGACGGTCGCCCTCGACGGGTGGCAGCGACGGACGGTGTTCGTCGGACGACTCGCGATCGCCGGTGCCGCGGTCCACCTCTTCGGCTGGGTCCTGTGGGGTGCTGGGATCCGCCCGGGACCGGGACTCGCGCTTCCGGAACTGGGTGGCGTCGCCCTGTTTGCCGGCTGGGTCCTCTTTCTCGCCCCACCGGTTTCGACCTGACCGGCATCCGCTCGACTCCGGAAAACCGGACCAGTTTTCACACTCGTCGCGAGACTGTCGCGTATGGCCGACGAGGAGACCGACGAGCCGACGGTGCCGATCGTCTGTGAGGCCTGCGGGACGGACACGCGGGTACCGCTCTCGGAGCTCCGAGAGACACTCGAGACGCACAACGAACACCGACACGACGGCGAGGAAATCGCCCAGATCGACCCCGTCATCGCCGACGAACTGGCCAACGCCGTCGCGGCGGATCTCGGGCTCTACGGTGCCGAAGACGACGGCTGACGCCCTGCTCCGGCGCGGCATCGTCGCCTCGGACGGAACCCGTTTCACGCGTTTTATAGTCGCTGCCAGTCCATCCCGCGTATGCTCACGTTCATCGGTCTCGGTCTCTACGACGAACGCTCGATCACCGTCGAGGGCCGGGATGCGCTCGCCGACGCCGACCGGGCCGTCGCGGAGTTCTACACGAGCCACCTGATCGGAACCTCCGTCGAGGAACTGTCCGCATATCACGACATCGACATCGACGTCCGGGACCGCGCGGGCGTCGAACAGCATCCCGACGACATCCTCGATGCCGCCGAGGACGAGCACGTGGCCTTCCTCACGGCCGGGGACACGATGATCTCGACGACCCACGTGGATCTGCGACTCCGCGCGATCGAGCGGGGAATCGACACGCGCGTGATCCACGGGGTGACCGCCCAGACTGCCGCCAGCGGGCTCACGGGCCTGCAGAACTACCGGTTCGGGAAGGCCGTCACGCTGCCGTTCCCGTACGCCCACGGCGCCGAGGGCGTCCCGGAGAGCGTTATCGAATCGATCGAGGCGAACCGCGAGCGGGGTCTCCACACCGTGGTCTACCTCGACATCAAGGCCGAGCGCGGGGAGTATATGACCGCCGACGCCGCCGCGGAGATGCTCGCCGCCGACTGGGCCGACGTCCTCGGCGTCGCCGTCGCCCGGGCCGGAAGTCCGGATCCCACCGTCGCGGCCGATCGGCTCTCTGCGCTCGCCGAGCGCGACTTCGGTGACCCGCTGCACCTGCTCGTCGTCCCCGGCGACCTCCATCACATCGAGTCCGACGCCCTCGCGACACTCGGCGAGGCTCCCGCGGAGCTACTGGCCGCAAACGAGCGGTAAGTGGGGCGGGGTCTTGCTGCTGTGTGGGGTCCAGTTTCGACCTCACAGGAGCTCTCTCCGCTGCCGGAACTCGACGACCGACCGCAGTGCGAGGAGATACCCCGCAGTTGCGAACACCACCGCGAGGATGAGGTTGCCGACCCACAGTCGGACCAGCACGTCGGGGCCGGCCGCGAGGATGTTGCCGTCGAAGGCGAGCGGGACCGGGCCGAGCAGCCGCTGGCCGAGCCAGTAGCTGCTCGCGTACACGCCCCACTTCACGAACGGATTCAACACGAGCACGGAGGCCAGCATTGCGAGTTCGCTCAACTGCTTAAATAGATACACCAGCACAGCAAACATCAGCAGGCCGGTCCCGAGCGTGGGCAAGGCAGTAATAAAGAGTCCGATGCTGAAGCTGATCGCGACCTCCTGTGACGTGTAGTCCTCGATGAACGCGGACTCCAGTTCCTCCCGAATCCGCCGGCGCGCCCGGCGGATCCGCACTCTCATCATCCCCTGCGTAGACGCTAGCAGTCGATATGAACACTTCGGCGATCAGGTGTCGGCAGTCCGCGTGTCGCCGTGGACGGTCTCCTCTCTCATACTGATTACTCTCGTTTCTTCCCGCCGAGCGCCGTCAACGGGGGTGGCGCTCGGCGGTAAAAAGTGAGAGTAACCATTATCACACGCCCGGTCGATTCAGCCCGAGTTCGGATTCGAGGTCGTACTCGTCGCCGGTCACCACGAAGAGGACGTCCTCGATGATCGTCAGCAGTTCGGGCAGTTCCCGGACGACCAGGTAGGTGATCCCCACGAGGACGACGACCGCGAGCAGCTGGCTGATGATCCGATCGGAGATGAAAAACGAGACCATATACGGGTCGGAGGCGCCGAACAGAAAGAGGATCTCGTCGACGAACCACTGCATATACTGCTTGCCGAAGGCGATGGTGATGAACGTCGTTCGCAGGAGGTTCAAGGCGTAGATGATCGGGACCGCGATCGCCATCGCGCGGAGCTTGCGGCGAAGCGGAGCCTTCACTGCGCTGATGAGGCCGGCGAAGATGGCGATGCTACCGAGCCCGGTACACGCGAGGACGACCTCGACGGTCAGCCGGTGGTCGCCGTCGAAGAAGAGGAACGTGTTGAGATAGCCCTGGTCGCCGACGATGAGTTCCGGGTGGTAGCCGAACGCGTTCACGAGAAACCCGGTCTGGGCGGCGACGGTCTCCATCAGGACGCCGCGGGGGGCCGGGACCGCGATGCCCAAAAGCGTGAACGCCGGAATCGTCTCGAAGGGGAGGTAGATCACGCCCATCGCTGCGACTGCCCGCGAGAGCACGTACAGGGAGTCGCGGCCGTCGAAGAGCAGGTACCCGACGTACAGCGACGCCGGCACCGCGATCACGGCGAGGATCCCCTCGACGTAGCTCTTGTGGACGAACGCGAAGTGCGGGACCAACTGGAGCCAGAAGACGGCGAAGCCGACCCACGCGGCGACCGTGAGATACCGCGCGGCCCGCTCGTTCCGGCGGCGCGAGAACACTCCGACGACGAACGTGAGGATCACGGCCCACGCGAGCGCATCGGAGAGGACACCTGGCATATCCGACCGAACGAGGTTGACGGATAAATCCCTTGTCGTTCCGTGTGTCGGGAACGCGGAACCGTGGTCGGGACTGAACCTCCGTTTGGACGCCGGACGGGGCCGACCTGTCACAACTTTTACCCCGCAGAACTCTGTCCCTCGTCGTATGAGAGAGCGTGTGCAGTGTCCTTCCTGCGGCGATGACGTCGAGGTGTTCGTCTCCGGAACCATCGTCGACGTCACCCTGAAGGACTCCGTCACCGAGGAAAGCGCGGCGAGTCAGATTCTATCGGGCTTCGCAGACGGGATGGACGGCAAAGAATACCACGAGGAGCGGTGTCCGCACTGTTCGGCGCTGCTCCGGGTCACTACCCAGTAGTACGGTCGGCGTCGATTCGGGTGACCCGGTCGCTGCGGCCGTTCAGGGCTCCAGGATCTCGATCTCGTGGCCGTCCTGGTCTTTCGTGAAGGCGTAGCGGTTGTCGCAGGATTCGGGGTCGCGGTAGTCCTCGGCCTCCCGTTCCATCAGCGTCGCCCAGTAGTCGTGGAGGTCGTCCGCGCGGACGCAGAGGTGGCCCCAGGCGTCGCCCATCGTGTACGAGCGGCCGTCGTAGTTGTACGTGAGTTCGACGGTCATCGCGGCGTCGGAGGCGCCCGCCGGCTTCATAAAGTAGTTCGCGAAGGTGTCCGACTCCCAGCGGCGGGTGTGTTCGTACTCGAACTTTCGGGTCCAGAAGCCGAGTGCCTCGTCGGCGTCCTCGACGCGGATCATCGTGTGATCCAGGCTCCACGTCGACAGGTCGGGATCCCGCTGGACGATCTCGACCTCGTGGCCGTCGGGGTCTCTCACGAACGCGTAGCGGCCCCCGCAGGATTCGGGGTCGCGGTAGTCCTCGACGCCCTCCTCGATCAGTTGCTCGTAGTGGGCTTCGAGTTCGCCCTCGGGGACGCGAACGGCGATGTGTCCCCAGGCGTCGCCCATCTCGTACGTTCGGTCGTCGTGGTTGTACGTCAGTTCGAGCATCGCCCCCTCCTCGTGCATCTCCTCGGGGCCGAGGTAGACGTTCGTGAAGGTGTCGGCCTCCCAGCGGCCCTTCTCCTCGTAGTTCAGGTGCGTCGTGTACCAATCGAGCGACGCATCGAGGTCTTCGACGCGCATCATCACGTGGTCGAGTACTCCGGACATAGGCGACCGAACGGGCGCCGCGATGAAAAAGGATCTGACCGAGGGACGGCCCAGTCGTCGGGAGGGACCGACCCGCTATGATCGCCGCATCGTGCGAACTCGCGGCCAGTAGTACCACCACGCCACCGCCAGCACCGCAACGGTCCCGATTGGCCACGCGATCCGGCCCGGCTGGAGCGAAAAGCCCCACGCGAGCCGGAGTTGGGCGATCCCGACCAGGACGAGGAGGCCGCCGGTGACCCGCGGATCCTCGCGGTCGACTCGCCAGCCGACGGCGGCGCTTGCGACCGCGGCCGCGTAGAATGCGACCGAAAGCGGCCACGCAAGGATGTACTCCGGGAGGCCGCGCGTGTACACGAAGAGAAAGTCCGGCAACGTGGTCACCGAGAGCGGGTTCGTGTTGACGAGCCCCCACGCGAACAGGAACGTCGCGTCGCCCGCGGCAAACACTTGCAGGGACCACGGGAGGAACAGAAGCGAGAGGAGCGCCAGCACGGTCCGCCTGGTGGACGACGTTTCGGGGTTATCGTGGGAGGAAGGCACAGTCTTCGGCACCGTGTCACTTCCGGGCGACGACCCGGAGAACGTCCTCGTCCTGCAGTTCGTGGTCGCGGCCGACCTGCTGTTCGTCGTGTTTCGCGCTCGGCCCGGTGACGCGGGCAAAGCGGAACCGCTCTTCGAGGGTGCCGCCGAGCTTTCGGAGCGCGTCGTCGACGGTGTTTTCGCCCTCCATCAGAATCAGCGGTTCCTCGTAGTCGACGCCGCGGCCCGGTTTGTCCATATAGATCCGGATGAGCCCGAGGTTCTCCCAGAGCCGTTCCTTCAGCGCGTCGAGGCCCTTCTCGGCCTCGGCGCTGATGAACGTCGCTTCTTCGGGGTCGACGCCGACCTCCCGGAGGTTCTCCTCGACCGTCGGCAGGTAGTCGCGGTCGATCAGGTCGGCCTTGTTGACGGCGACGATCGAGGGGAGGTAGACGCGGTTGTCCATGATCCCGTCGATGAGTTCGTCGATCGTGATGTCGCCGCGGACGGTCACGTCGGCGTTGACGTAGCCGTGTTCCCGGAGGACGCTCGCGATCGTGTCCTCGTCGAGGGAGACGTCGTCGGAGGTCGTCACCTGGAGGCCTCCCTTGCCACGCTTCGAGATGGTGATGTTCGGTGGCGACGTGTCGATGCGGATCTTGTTCTTGTAGAGTTCCCGCTTGAGCCGCTCGTAGCGTTCGATCTCGAAGACCGAGAGGAGAAAGACCACCAGATCTGCCGTGCGGACGACCGACAGGACCGCCTTCCCGTCGCCGCGGCCGCCGGCGGCGCCCTCGATGAGCCCCGGGACGTCGAGGATCTGGATGTTCGCGCCGTTGTACTTCAGCATTCCTGGGTTGACGTCGAGCGTCGTGAACTCGTATTCGCCGACCTCGCTGTCGGCGTTGGTGAGGGCGTTGATCAGGGTCGACTTGCCGACGCTCGGAAAGCCCACGAGCGCGACGGTGGCATCCCCGGTCTTCTCGACCGCGTAGCCGTGGCCGCCGCCACTGCCGGACTGGTTCTCGAGTTTCTCTTTTTTCTCCGCGAGTTTCGCCTTCAGCCGACCGATGTGCTGTTCGGTGGCCTTGTTGTACGGCGTGTTCGCGATCTCCTCGCGGAGTTCTTCGATCTCTTCCTCCAGTCCCATCGGGTATGAGTCAACCATCTGCGTCGAAAAAGGTGTTCTTTCCGTCCGGGGCGCAGTTGGCAGAATCGAAGCGCTTTGTACGCTCCGGCGCGTACTGTGGGATAATGGATGCAGAACCGGGGCTCTCGGAGCAGTATCGCACGGCGAGTCCGTGGCCGCTTTTCGTCGCGCTCGGCATTCCGATCTCGGAACTCGGAATCCTCTTCGGCCTGTTTCCGCTGGCCGTCGGTGGCCTCCTCCTGTTCGGCGGCAGCGTCGCCGGCCTGGCGACCGAATCGAGCTACGCGCGGACGCCCTGGCGCGCCCTGTTCGCGGTGTCGGTGCCGCTTTTCGCCCTCGGGGCCGCGTTTATGTACACCGCCATCGACCTCCCGGATCGGGGGCTCGCGATCGTCGCTGCGGGCGTGATTCTCGTGGCTGCGGGCCTCGCGGGAACGTTGTTCACACCGGACGGCGAGCCGGCGTACTGAGCGTGAGGGAGTAGAGCAGAGGGGCAGACGCCGCAGAACGGGCTGACGTAGTGATACTGATCACTCTCACTTTTTCCGCCGAGCACTAACCCCGTTTCCGCCGAGCACCACCCCCGTTGACGGCGTTCGGCGGGAAGCGACGAGAGTAATCAGTATGAGTCCCGGCACAGCGGCGGCGACGTCACCTGCGTCCTCGAAGACGAATCAACAACCTATTTCATTCTCCACCGGAAGAGTCACCTATGGCCAACAAGATCTTCGACCGGGATACCCTGCTGGATCTCACGGTCAACGTGGTCCCGCTTTTTATTATGGGCTTCTTCGTCGTCGCCTTCGCCCTGTTCTCGCCGTTCGGGATCGACCCGCTCACCTCGTCGGTCCAGTTCGGACTGCTGGCGGTTCCCTTCGTCCTGCTCGCGGTCCTGACGTACTTCGCCGGGCGGGCGGTCGCCGGCAGCGAGAAGTCCGGAGACGTCTACCTGCCGGGACAGGCCAGCGTCGAGGGAGCAACGCCCATCGAGGAGGAACACGGCGAGACCGACGCCGCAGTCGACGACGAGGGCGGCGACGCCGAACTCGAAGACGACGGAAGCGACGCCGAACTCGACGGGGCAGACGAAGCCGACGCGGAGACGGATGCGGGTTCAGCGGACGACGGTGAGGGCGACGACGGAGACAGTGCGGACGCCGACAGCGACGACGAGACCGATTCCTGATTTCCCGCCACTACCTCGCGGTCGCAACCGGGCAGATCACTGCTGGTGACGAGGCAGCCTGCCGGTTCGTGGCGAGCCGGTTGAGACATCCCGAACCTTTCATTACCTTCCGTTCCTCAAGGACGGATATGCAGGTCAACGGGCAGTTAGCACTGACGGTCCTTATGGGGCTCTTCCTCGTGGCCGTCGCCGCGTGGCTCGCGCGGGTGGAAAACTGGCGGTCGTACACCCCGATTGCGGGTGGCGGCGGTTACGGGCAGGGGGAAAGCTACGTCTCCGAGAAGCCATCCGGCATCATCCGCTGGCTGACGACGGTCGATCACAAGGATATCGGGATCCTCTACGGCGCGTACGCGCTCGTGGCGTTCGTCGTCGGCGGCCTGATGGTCGTCGCGATGCGGATCGAGTTGCTCTTCCCGGAGATGACGCTGCTTTCGAACACGTTCTACAACTCGCTTCTGACGAGCCACGGCATCACGATGCTGTTCCTGTTCGGGACGCCGATCATCGCGGCCTTCGCGAACTATCTCGTGCCGCTTCTGATCGGCGCGGACGACATGGCGTTCCCGCGGATCAACGCCATCGCCTTCTGGCTTTTGCCGCCGGGCGCGATTCTCATCTGGGCGGGCTTCTTCCCGATCCCGGATCTCATCCCGGCACAGACGGCCTGGACGATGTACACGCCGCTGTCTGCGGGTGAGGGCGTCGGCAACCAGGCGAACGCCGGTGTCGACCTGATGCTGCTCGGGCTCCACCTCACGGGTGTGTCGGCGACGATGGGATCGATCAACTTCATCGCCACCATCTTCACCGAACGCAACGAGAAGACCTCCTGGGCCAACCTCGACATCTTCTCGTGGACGGTCCTCACCCAGTCGGGGCTGATCCTCTTTGCGTTCCCGCTTCTGGGCAGCGCGCTCGTGATGTTGCTCTTCGACCGGAACTTCGGTACGACCTTCTTCGCCGGGGAGGGCGGGACGATGCTGTGGCAGCATCTGTTCTGGTTCTTCGGGCATCCCGAGGTCTACATCCTGGTGTTGCCGCCGATGGGCATCGTGAGCTACGTCATCCCGCGGTTCTCGGGCCGGCGGCTCTTCGGCTTCAAGTTCGTCGTCTACTCGACGCTTGCGATCGGCGTGCTCTCCTTCGGCGTCTGGGCGCACCACATGTTCGCGACCGGAATGGACCCCCGGCTCAGCGCCTCGTTCATGGCGGTCTCACTGGCGATTGCGATACCGAGCGCGGTGAAGACGTTCAACTGGATCACGACGATGTGGAACGGCCGGGTCCGGTTGACCACGCCGATGCTGTTCAGTATCGGCTTCGTCGCGAACTTCATCATCGGCGGCGTCACGGGCGTGTTCCTCGCGAGCATCCCGGTGGACCTGATCCTCCACGACACCTACTACGTCGTCGGGCACTTCCACTACGTGATTATGGGGGCGATCGCCTTCGCCGTGTTCTCGGGGCTGTACTACTGGTACCCGCTGTACACCGGCCGGATGTACCAGCGCACCCTCGGCAAGGCCCACTTCTGGCTCACGATGGTCGGGACGAACGTGACCTTCTTCGCGATGATCCTGCTGGGCTACGGCGGGATGCCGCGCCGGTACGCCACGTACCTGCCGCAGTTCGCGACGCTCCACCAACTCGCGACCGTCGGCGCGGTCATCCTGCTCGCCGGCCAGATCATCTTCGTCTGGAACTTCGTCGCTTCGTGGCTCGAAGGGCCGGAAGTCACCGACGGCGATCCGTGGGACCTCCGGGAGTCGGGCCTGTACACGGGTGAGTGGGACTGGTACGAACGGAAAATCGAGACGGCGATCACGGACGGCGGCGAGGAAGAGGGGGCCGTCCTGCCCGATGGCGGCACCCCCGACGAGGAGTAGGGGAGTCGAGGCCGGATTTTCGCTGTTATAGTAGCGTTTGCAAGTTTTTACTTACTCGATCGCACGACTGCGTGCGATCGGATATGCAATCAGTTGCAAACGCTACTATATTCTGTCGACGGCTGTTCTGACGACGACTTTCCTGCCCACTTCGTCAGATAGCGAGCGCGATCCCGGTGAGAAACATAAGCGTTGCGACCGTTCCGAGGACGACGCCGAGGAGGTCTCTATCGCTCATAACCGTTCTTCGGCACCGACAAGCAAAGGTGCGTCGGTCCTGGCGGTCGAAGTAATCGGCTGGCAAGCGGGTCGCTTAACCGACTGCACCACCGAAATCGACCCGTGAACGGACGCGAGGGGACAAGAGAGTCTGACTCCGACGTCGCAGGAGAGACAGAGGGCCGCAGCGGGCAGCGGTTCGTGCTCTTCCTGTACGTCGCGCTCGTGGGCGTCGCGACCGCCGCGGGCCTGCTGACCGGGACGTTCGTCGACGGGCTTCGGTCGCCGCGGTTCCTGTTTCTGATTCCCTTCCCGGCGTCGCCGCTGGGCTTCGCCGCCTACGGAGGACTGACCATCGCGCTCGTGCTCGGGATTCCGCTGGCGCTCGTGAGCTACGTCTCGCGGAACATCGACGAGTAGGCGACGCCGTCGGCGACCCTTTTTATTCCAGGCGGCTGTAGACACACCGACGATGGACGTAGACGACCACGCCGAGGAGCTCGCCTCCACCCTCGGTGTAGACAAATCGGAGGTCGAATCGGACCTTGAGAACCTGCTTTCGTACAGCGTCCCGATCGACGAGGCAAAGCAGAGCATCCGCCGCAAGTACGGAGGTGATGGCGGCGGCGACGCGACCCCGACGACGAAGGACCTCGCGGACGTCACTACCGAGGACGGGAACGTCACGGTGACGGTTCGCGTGCTCACCGTCGGCCGGCGCTCGATCCGGTATCAGGGCGACGAGCAGACGATCCACGAGGGCGAGTTCGCCGACGAGACGGGCCGGATCTCCTACACCGCCTGGGAGGACTTCGGCTTCGAGCCCGGCGACTCGATCACCGTCGGCAACGCCGGCGTCCGCGAGTGGGACGGCGAACCAGAACTGAACATCGGCCAGTCCTCGACGGTCGCCATCGAGACGACGCCCGTGGAGGTCCCCCACGAGATCGGCGGCGACACGGACCTCGTCGACCTCCGGGCGGGCGACCGGGGACGGAACGTCGAGGTCCAGGTACTCGAATCCGAAGAGCGCGTCATCGACGGCCGCGACGGCGAGACGACGATCCGGTCGGGGATCGTCGCCGACGAGACCGGGCGCCTGCCCTTCACCGACTGGGAGGCGCGCTCGGAACTCCGCGAGGGCCACGACTTCCGCTTCGAGGAGGTGTACGTCCGGGAGTTCCGGGGCGTCCCGCAGGTGAACCTCTCGGAGTACACGACCGTCACGCCGCTCGCCCGCGACGTCGAGGTCGACGACGAAGCCCCGCAGATGGACGTCGCGGAAGCGATCGGTTCCGGCGGCCTCTTCGACGTCGAACTCGTCGGGAACGTCCTCGAAGTCCGCGACGGCTCCGGGCTCATCGAGCGCTGCCCCGACTGCGGCCGCGTGCTCCAGAACAGTCAGTGCCGCGTCCACGGCGACGTCGACGGCGAGGACGATATGCGCGTGAAGGCGATCCTCGACGACGGGACCGGGACGGTGACGGTCGTCCTCGACCGCGACCTGACGGAGGAACTGTACGGCGGCACGATGGACGACGCGATGGCCGCCGCTCGCGAGGCGATGGACAAGGAGGTCGTCGCCGACGAGATCCGCGAGGCGGTCGTCGGCCGGGAGTACCGCGTCCGCGGGAACCTCTCGGTCGACGACTACGGCGCGAACGTCGAGGCCAGCGAGTTCGAGCGCTCGACGGACGATCCGGCGACCCGTGCCGCGGCGCTGCTCGGGGAGGTGCGCTCGTGAGCGACGCTCCCCAGGGTCGGGAGGTAGCTCGCAGGCTCTTCGCGGCCGAATTCGAGGACGCGACGCTCTCGTACTCGGAGGGCGAGGAGGAACGCGCACCCAACTACGTGGTCACGCCGACGGGTGCGCGGACGAACCGACTGTTCGCCGTCGGCGCCCTCACCGAGGTCGAGTCCGTCAGCGAGGACGTCCTCCGGGGGCGAGTCGTCGATCCGACCGGCGCGTTCGTCACGTACGCGGGGCAGTACCAGCCGGACGCCGCGGCCTTCCTCGAACGCGCCGCCCCGCCGTGTTTCGTCTCTCTCACCGGCAAGGCACGGACGTACCAGCCGGACGACTCCGATCGGATCTTCACCTCCGTGCGCCCCGAGAGCCTCAACGAGGTCGACGCCGACACCCGGGACCGCTGGGTCGTTGCCGCGGCGGAGGCGACGCTGTACCGGGTCGCCACGACCGCCGCCGCGCTGGCACTGGACGTCCGCGGCGAGGATCTCCGTGCGACACTCGAATCCCGCGGCGTCGACAGCGCGCTCGCACAGGGGGTCGCCCTCGCCGTCGACCACTACGAGCCGACCGAACATTACCTCGAAGCCGTCAGGCGGATGGCGGTCGAGGCGCTGGAACTCGTCGCCGACGAGCGCGACGCCGTCACTGCGCCGAGCGTCGGGCCGAGCGAGTCGGGACCGGACGAACTGGGGCCGCTGCCGACGGTACCGGCGACGTCTTCGGCTGCAACCGCCGAGGCGCCGACACCGGCGGAATCAGAACCCTCCCCATCGGCGGATACCGCTCCGTCGCCGGAATCGACCCCCGAAACTGACGTAGCGGGGGCGGGTGAGGAGACGGCGTCGTCGACAGATGAGGAGGCGCTGTCGTCGACAGATGAGGAGGCGCTGTCGTCGTCAGGTGAGGAGGCGCCGTCCGCGGACGATGTGACCACAGCGGACGCCGACACGTCACCCGCACCGTCTGACACCACTGCTTCGGCGGAGGCGACGGACGCAGTCGCGGCCGACGACGGGGAAAAAGTGCCCAAAACGGAACCGGAGGCAGAACCCGAGTCGGAACCCGCAGATACTAGTGCGGACGCCGGTCTCGGAGCAGCCGGCGACGGCGAAGGCGGGACCGACGCCGCCGCGCCGGAATCGAATACCGCCACAGACGACCTGGGAGACTTCGAGGCGGAACCCTCGGCCGGGTCCGACGACGGATCCGCCGAGGCTACCGACGACGGACTGGATGCCCCACTCGACGAGGAGGGGATGTACGAACTCGACGAGGAGGAGCGCGAGGAGATCGAATCCGAGTACGGGACCGAGTTCTCGACCGGCAACGAGGTCGACGAACCGGGCGAGGCGGACATCGACGTCCCGGACCCCGAGGAACTCGAATCGATGGCCGAAGAGACCGCGGGCGCGGCCGAGCCGGCGGATACCAGCACGACTCCGGAGCCGACCCCCGAGTCAGGGGAACCGGAAGCGGCGGATGCGACAGGCTCGCAATCGGACGCGACTCCCGAATCTGCCGCTGGCACCGACACGGCCGGCGGGGACGATGCCGCCCCGGCGGCCGGAGCGGACGACTCGGCCGACGGCAGCGACTCGGCAGCCGAGAGTGACTCGGCGGCGGATGTCGACCTCGAAGACGCGGCGGTCTCCGTGATGGCGGACCTCGACGACGGCGACGGCGCCGAGCGCGAGGCGGTCGTCGCGGCAGTCGTCGAGGAGTACGGCGCGGATCCCGACGACGTCGAAGACGCCATCCAGGAGGCGTTGATGGGCGGGAAGTGCTACGAGCCGGCCGAGGGAATGCTGAAGGCGATCTGACCGTGTCGGTGCCCGAAGGCGACGGTTCGGCTGCGTCGGGATCGCTTGTCGAACCCGTTCCCGGGGCGCCCGCCGCAGTTGCCCGACTGGACAGCGAGACCGCGCTTGTCGTCGCCGACTACCACGCGGGCATCGAAATCGGGCTCCGGTACGAGCGCGGCGTCGAACTCGACAGCAACGCGGCAGTCCGCCGGACGCGACTTCAGGGCCTCCTCGACCGCGTCGATCCCGACCGGCTGGTCGTTCTCGGCGATCTGATCCACCGGATCGGCGCGCCCGACGGCGCGGAGGCCGAGGAACTCGACGATCTGCTCGATTCGCTCCCGCGCCTGCCGATCACGATCGTCGCCGGCAACCACGACGGGGGGCTGGCGGCCCGCTTCGAGGACGACGTCCGCGTCACAGTCGAACCGACAGATGGCGTCAGGCTGGGTCGTGTCGGCTTCGTTCACGGTCACACGTGGCCGTCCCGGGCGGTCGTCGAGAGCGACGTGGTCTGCATCGGCCACGAGCATCCCGCGGTCCGTCTGGCCGACAGCGTCGGCGGCGGGCGCAAGGAGCGTGCGTGGCTCCGCGGGCCGCTCCGGCCGGCGCCCTTCGCTGACCACCTCGGCGTCGACGTCGCCGACCTCGATTGGCGGGAGCCGGAGATCGTGGTCTTTCCGGCGTTCAACGCCCGATCGGGCGGCACGTGGGTGAACGTCGAGGGGCAGGGCTTTTTGTCGCCGTTCCTGCCGGACGCGCTCGTGGAGGCGGAGACCGAGGCGTACTTGCTTGACGGCACTAGGCTCGGCCCCTTCCGGTCGGTGTAGGCTGGGACGTAGTCGTTGCTTCCGGTCGGTGTAGGCCGGGGTCCCCGTCGCTTCGGGAGGTCAAGCGGGCGAACGCTGCCCTTAATCCGTTCGCGCCGGTAGAGATGGCGATGCCTGACGGGACGTCCGCCCGGGGAATGGACGCCTTCACGGCGCTCGGGGAGTCGGTGCGGGCGGCGCTGTCCGACCGCGGCTTCGAGACGCCGACGGAGCCCCAGCGCCGGGCGATCCCGCCGCTCGCGGCCGGGAAGAACGCCCTCGTCCTCGCGCCGACCGGGACCGGGAAGACCGAGACGGCGATGCTGCCGGTCTTCGACGCGATCGTCCGGGCCGATCCAGAGGAACGCGAGGGGCTTTCGGCGCTCTACATCACCCCGCTGCGCGCGTTGAACCGGGATATGCGCGAGCGACTGGAGTGGTGGGGGCAGACCCTGGACGTCGAGATCGACGTCCGTCACGGCGACACGACGCAGTACCAGCGGGGGAAACAGGCCGACGATCCGCCGGACGTGCTGGTCACGACGCCCGAGACGCTGCAGGCGATGCTGACGGGGAAGAAACTCCGTCGGGCGCTCTCGGACGTCCGCCACGTCGTCGTCGACGAGGTCCACGAACTCGCCTCCGCGAAGCGCGGCGCACAGTTGACGATTGCGCTGGAGCGATTACGGGCGCTCGCGGGGTCCTACCAACGGATCGGCCTCTCCGCGACGGTGGGATCGCCCGCGGAGGTCGGCCGCTTTCTGACCGGCGACCGCGACTTCGAGATCGTCGAGGTCGACGTCGGCAGCGACGTCTCCTTTTCGGTCACGCACCCCGAGGTGACGCCCGAAGACGAGCAGTTGGCGGGCCAACTCGCTACCGATGCCGAGATCGCGAGTCACGTCCGGGTCGTCCGCGACATCGTCCGCGACCACGAGTCGACGCTGGTGTTCGTCAACACGCGACAGACCGCCGAGGCGCTCGGCTCGCGGTTCAAAGCCCTCGGCGAACCGATCGAGGTCCACCACGGCTCGCTCTCGAAGGACGTCCGGATCGACGTCGAAGACCGATTCAAGTCCGGCGACCTCGACGCGCTCGTCTGTACCTCCTCGATGGAACTGGGGATCGACGTCGGCCGCGTCGATCACGTCGTCCAGTACGGCAGCCCGCGGGAGGTCTCGCGGCTCCTCCAGCGCGTCGGCCGCGCCGGCCACCGCCGGGATCAGGTTTCGAGGGGGACGCTCGTCACCTCGTCGCCGGACGATACGCTCGAAGCGCTCGCGATCGCCCGGCGCGCAGAGGCCGGTGAGGTCGAACCCGCGCGGATCCACCACGCCAGCCTCGACACCGTCGCGAACCAGATCGTCGGCATCGTGATGGACGAAGGCGAGGTGTCGGCGCGGCGGGCCTACGAACTCGTGACCGCGGCGTATCCCTTCGCCGACCTCGAGGAGGCGACATTCCGCGAGGTGGTCAGAGAGCTCTCGAAGAACCGGCTGCTGTGGCTGGAGGAAGACGCCGACCGGTTAGAGAAATCCAGCGGGACCTGGCAGTACTTCTACGCCAACCTCTCGATGATCCCCGACGAGGAGACCTACGAAGTGCACGACATCTCCTCACGGGGACAGATCGGCACGCTCGACGAGCGGTTCGTCGTCAACTTCGCCGAACCGGGCGCCGCGTTCGTCCAGCGCGGGGAGATGTGGCGCATCAACGACATCGACGACGACGAGGCGCGGGTGAACGTCACGCCGATCGAGGACCCAAGCGGCGAGGTGCCCTCCTGGACCGGCTCGGAGATCCCCGTCCCCGCCCGCGTTGCCAACGAAGTCGGCGAGATCCGTGCGGTCGCCGCCGGGCAGTTCGAGCGCGGGGCGCCCCGGGAGGCCGTCGCGCGGGACCTCCGCCGGCGGTATCCGACCGACGCCGACACGCTCGCGGCGGCGCTGGATCCGATCGAACGCCAGGTCGAGACCGGGCTGCCGGTCCCGACCGCCGACCGACTCGTCGTCGAGGGGCAGGCCCGGACGGCCGTCCTGAACAGCTGTTACGGCCACCGCGTCAACGAGACGATCGGTCGGCTGCTCGCTGCTCTGGTCGGCCAGCGCACGGGCTCGTCGGTCGGGATGGAGATCAGTCCCTACCGGATCGAACTCGAAGTGCCCTCCCGGGCGTCGATCCGCGACGTCACCGAGGTGCTGGAGACGACCGAACCCGACCACGTCGAGGCGGTGCTCGAACTCGCGCTGAAGAACTCCGACGCGCTGAAGTTCACGCTCGCGCAGGTCGCCGCGAAGTTCGGGGCACTCAAGCGCTATCAGGGTCGGGAGCGGTTCGGCGCGGACCGCCTGCTCGCGGCGCTCGAAGACACGCCCGTCTACGACGAGGCCGTCCGGGAGGTGTTCCACGTCGACCTCGCGGTCGAGGCAACGGCGGACCTGCTCGAACGACTGCACGCCGGGGGCGACCTCGAACTCGCCACCGCCCGCGAGCGGACGCCCATCGGGACCGGCGGCCGATCGAGCGGGCGCGAACTGCTCGTCCCCGAGAACGCCGACGCGAGCGTGATCGAGGCGGTCAAAGAACGCATCCGCAACGACCGGGTCCGGCTCCTCTGTCTGCACTGTCGGGAGTGGGAACACACCACGAAGGTCCGCCGCGTCCGCGACCCGCCCGAGTGTCCCGACTGCGGGGCGACCCGGATCGCCTGCCTGAACCCCTGGGACGAGGAGACCCCCGCCGCGGTCCGGGCTGACGGCGCGGACCGCGACGACGAGGCCGAGCGATTGGTGAAACGCGCCTACCGCTCGGCGAGCCTCGTCCAGAGCCACGGCAAGCAGGCCGTGGTCGCGCTGGCGGCGCGCGGTGTCGGCCCGCAGACGGCCGCTCGGATCATCGGCAAACTCCGAGAGGACGAGGCCGACTTCTACCGCGACATCCTCGAACAGGAGCGGCAGTACGCCCGGACGCAGTCCTTCTGGGACTGAGCGATCCCGTCTTTCTCGGTAGCCCTCACTCCGAGGGCCCAACCGCTGCAAGCGCCGCATCGAAATCTTCAGCTCCGATGACGATCTCGTCGGCGTGCTCGTTGGCCGCCTCGCCCTCGTAGGCGGCGGCCACGGCTTCGATCGCCCGCATCGACGCTTCGCGGACGACCGCCGCGATGTCTGCGCCGGAGTACCCCTCCGTCGCCGCCGCGAGTACGTCGCGGTCGACGTCGTCGCCGAGTGGTTTGCCGTCGAGGTGGACGTCGAAAATCTCCCGGCGGGCCGCCTCGTCGGGCGCGGGGACGAGGACGTGCGTCTCCAGCCGTCCCGGACGGAGGAGCGCGGGATCGAGCGCGGCCTTCCGGTTCGTCGCCGCGAGAACGAGGAGGTTTGGGTGGTCTGCGATCCGGTCGAGTTCGGTCAGCAGTTGGGAGACGACGCGCTCCCCGACGCCAGAGTCGCCCCCGGCAGCGTCGCGGTCGGTCGCGACGGCGTCGATCTCGTCGAAGAAGACGATCGCCGGGGCGGCCTGCCGCGCACGCTCGAACACCTCGCGGACCGCCTTCTCGGACTCGCCGACGTAGCGGTCCAAAAGCTCCGGGCCGGCCACCTGCACGAAGTTGACGCCGCTCTCCCCGGCGATCGCGCGGGCGAGCATCGTCTTGCCGGTTCCGGGCGGTCCGTGTAACAGCACGCCCGTCGGCGGGTCGGTGCCGGCGGCGTCGAACAGCGGGCCGTACGTCAGCGGCCAGGTCACGGCGCGTTCCAGCGTCCGCTTGGCCTCCGTGAGACCGCCGACGTCCGCGAACGTCGTCGTCGGCGACTCCGCGACGTACTCCCGCATCGCCGAGGGCTCGACCGCGGCCATCGCCGTTTCGACGTCCGCCCGCGTGACCGCCAGGTTCGTGATCGGCGCGTCGGCGTCGTCACGACGACCGCGACGGAGCGCAGTCATCGCCGCCTCGGTTGTCAGCGTTTCGAGATCGGCGCCGACGAAGCCGTGCGTCCGGGCGGCGAGGCGATCGAGGTCGACGTCGTCGGCGAGCGGCATCCGCCGGGTGTGAACGTCGAGAATCTCGCGTCGGCCGCGTTCGTTCGGGACGCCGATCTCGATCTCGCGGTCGAAGCGGCCGCCGCGGCGCAGCGCGGGATCGAGCGTGTCGACGCGGTTCGTCGCGCCGATCACGACGACGTCGCCGCGGGCGTCGAGGCCGTCCATCAGCGAGAGCAACTGCCCGACCACGCGGTTCTCGACGTCGCCGCCGTCGTCCCGCTTGCCAGCGATCGAGTCGATCTCGTCGAAGAAGACGATCGCCGGGGCGTTCTCCCGGGCGTCCGCAAATTTCTCCCGGAGTTTCTCCTCGGATTCGCCCTTGTACTTCGACATAATCTCCGGCCCGGAGACGGTGATAAAGGTCGCGTCGACCTCGTTTGCGACCGCCTTCGCGATGAGGGTCTTGCCGGTGCCTGGCGGGCCGTGGAGTAGCACACCCTTCGGCGGATCGATCCCTAGGTGAGCAAACACCTCGGGTTCCGACAGTGGCAGTTCGATCATCTCCCGGACGAGATCCAGTTCCTCGTCGAGCCCGCCGATGTCCTCGTAGGTGACAATCGGGCCCGTCCCGGCGGCGTCTCCCGCAGTACCGCCGACGCCACCGCTGCCGCCGTCGCTCCCGCTGGATTCGCCGCTTCCGGCGATCGAGGAGACCACCCGGCTCACTCGCCCCTCCCGGGAGAGTCGGAGTTTCGTCTCGTCCGTCACGCGGACCATCCCGTCCGGGGTCGTTTCGGCGACGACGAACGGTTCGGCACTGAGTGACTCGAAGTGGATCTGCCCGCCGGGCTGGATCGGCCGATCGCGGATCGCCCGCTTGATGAGTTCGACCGCGCGCTCGTCGTCCTCGAAGGCGACCCCGTCGGGCATCGATAGCGTCACCGACCGTGCGTCCTCGACGTCGACCTGCCGAACGCGGACGGTCTCGCCGATCTTCGCGCCGGCGTTCGCTCGCGTATCGGCGTCGATCAGGACCGTATCGGCGGGCACGTCGCCGCCGGCCGGCCACACCTTCGCTACGGTCTCCTGTCCACCTGCGACGACGACAGTGTCGCCGCTAAGTACCCCGAGTCGTCGCCGTGCCGGTTCCGGGAGCCTGGCGATCCCCCGCCCGGCGTCTCGCTTTTCGGCCCCGCGAACGGTGAGTTCGAGGCCCTCCTCCGCGTTCATACCCTCGCTTTGCTCCGACGGGCCTTTTGTCTTCCCCGGTCGCCGAACCGCCGTCGTAGGCCCAATCGCCGGCCGTTTCCGCGGTCGCCCTTCGCTACTGTTCGGGGGGAAGCGTTTTAGCGTATGGCACCGTCTCTCACGATATGGTGTCGACCGTCACGCGCGACGGACAGACGTGGTACGAGTGTGAGGAGTGCGGGCTGTTGTTGGACGACGAGGACGACGCACACGCCCACGAGGAGCACTGCGACGCGGAGGAGCCTTCGTACCTCCAGTGACCGCGGGTCCCGTTCACTGAAGCAGGAGCCACCCGGCCGTCGCAACGGCAGCGGCGACGATTCCCGCGACGACGAGGCCCAAGAGGAGTTCGCCGACGGCGAGGATCACGGCGCTCCCGACCACGAGCGCGACGACCGCCAGCCCCAGAAACGCCAGTTCCTCCGGGGGCGCAGTCTCTATCAGCGACAGGAGCCGCGAGCGGGGATCGGAGTGACTGCGACCGGCGCGCCGGGTCCGAGACTGCGTTCCGGAACCGAGGCCGCTCGTCACTCCTGCCTGCCGGGAGGGTTTCGTGGTGACGCCCGCGCTCCCGGTGTCGCGGCCACCGTCCGCGTCGGCTGCCCTCGTTTCGGCGGTTTCGGCGCTCGCGCCGCTTTCCCTCGGCGGCTCCGGCGGCTGCTCGACGCTGGCGTCGCGCCGATTCGACCCGCTCTCGGTATCGGGAACGACAGTCACATCCACTTTGGCAGTTTCCGCGCCGTAGCCCGAGATGATCTCGATGCGGCCGCTGACCGGCTCGCGCCCGGGAACGACGCCGACCGGGACCGCGTTCGTGGCTTCGTCCCCGACGTAGTGGTTGACGCCCTCTAGACGGGCCACTTCCGAGAGCCCGTCGGCGAGGCGGAGGTGGACGTGCACCGGGCCGCCCGCGTTCCGGAGTTCGACGTGAAACGGGCCGTGAGCGGTGAACTCCTCGGGCGCGTCGATAGCGTGTACCGCCCCGTCGTTCAATTCTACCTCGAGCGACTCTGACACGTCGGCCACGACGGAGCGAACGTGTAAAAGCGTTCAGGTGGATAGTCCATTCAGCCATTGGTGAGTGACCTGGAGACAGCCGTTACTGCGGCTGTCGCCGCTGGCTGTCCCGGCATCCGACTCTGAATTCCCCCACAGTATATTATCCGGCGCGGGAGAAACGAACACGATGGCCGCTATCGAGGTCCAGGGTCTGACGAAGGCGTACGGCGAGACGCTGGCGAACGACCACCTCGAGTTCTCGATCGAGCGCGGGGAGATTTTCGGCTACCTGGGGCCGAACGGCTCCGGCAAGTCGACGACGATCCGGCAGCTACTGGGATTTCACGCCCCGACGGCGGGGACGGCGACCGTTCTCGGTGCGGATATTCGAGACGAGCAGGCGCTTCGTGAGGTGAAATCCCGAATCGGATTTCTGCCGGGCGAAGCGTCCTTCGACGGTGCTGTGACCGGCGAGGCGTTCCTCGACTATCAGGAACGGCTCAAAGGCGGGGCCCGGAGGGACGAACTCTTGGAGCTGTTTACGCCGCCGCTGAACCGAAAGATCAGAGAGTATTCGACGGGGAACAGACAGATGCTTGGGATCGTCCAGGCGTTTATGCACGATCCTGATCTGGTCATCCTCGATGAGCCGACCTCCGGGCTAGACCCGCTGAAACAGGAGACGTTCAATCAGTTTCTTCGCAACGAGCGCGACGCGGGGACGACTGTGTTCTTCTCCTCGCACGTCCTCGGAGAGGTCCGCCGCGTCTGTGACCGCGTCGGTATCATCCGGGATGGGCGATTGGTCACCGTCGAGAGCGTTGATGATCTCCTCAAACGTGGCGGCAAGCGCGTACGTGTCCACACCGCCGAGCCGCTGGATACGTCTGATCTCGGATTCGACGGCGTCGTCGACTTCGAATCCGAGGGAAAACAGGCGCAGTTCACGTTCACTGGCGATTACGACGACCTCTTCGAGATGCTTTCCTCGTATCAGATACTCGATGTCGAGATCGACGAACCGCCGATAGAGGAGGTGTTTATGCACTTCTATGGGGGAACGGACGATGCGGCTTGAGACCACGCGGTACGACGCCAGACGCCGTGTCCGGAGTGCCGTGGCTCTCACACTCCTTCTCGGGATCTTCGCCCTGCTCATCATCTACATCTACCCCTCGATCGCCGAGTCGACCGCCGACATCGACGCGCTGATCGAAGCGTTCCCCGACTCAGTTCGGGAGGGCCTCGGGGTTGAAGCGTACTCGACGATCGAGGGGTTCGTCGCCGCAGAACTGTATCAGTTCATCTGGATCCTGCTGCTCGGACTGTATATGGCGTACGCCGCGGGTGGCACGTACGCCAGCGATATCGAGTCCAAACGCCTCTATCTGACGCTTGCGACCCCAGTCTCACGGACCCAACTCGTCGTCGAAAAGACTCTCGCGCTGCTCGTGCCGCTCGTCCTCCTCAACCTCTTGCTTCCGCTCGTTGTTTTCGGCGGGACCGTCGCGATCGGTTACCCAATCGACCCGTACTATCTGCTCGCGGTGCACGTCCTCTCGGTCCCCTATCATCTGGTCTGTCTCGGCATCGGACAGGTCCTTTCAGTCACGTTCAGCCGCGGGAACACGGCCCAACTCGGCGGCATCGCCGCTGTGTTTCTTTTGTTTCTCCTGGACTCGGTCACAGCCGGAACCGACTCCGAATGGCTGGGGAACGTCAGCCCCACTCGATACATCGATCCGACGGACATCCTCCTCCACGAGACGATCGCGATCGGGGACGCGGTGCTTCTTCTGGCGGTTGCACTCTCTTTGATCTTCCTCAGCGTGATACGGTTCCGCTCGCGCGACATCTGACACTGTCGGCTATACCGCCTCACGGATTTCGACACGCCGTGCTGTCGCAACGCTTCACGCGCCGACAGCCGACAGTACCGGACGGACCCTTGTCGTCTTGGAGCGGCGCCCGCTGTCGTCGGGAGGGTGAAACGCACCCTCCCAGTTTGCGGTCGGCAGTGTGTCCGTTGCTGACAACCACGCTATAATTTAAATGACCACGGGTCGTTCTTCCAACTAATGGACACAAATCCGGCATCCTCTCTCGCTGTGGCCGTGAGATCCATTCATCGATGGTGAGTCGGCTATGAGGATCCCCCGCTTCACTGCCGCTGTGATCGCCCTCCTTGTCGTTCTCTCGATAGTTCCGATGCCTATCGGTGCCATCGATAGGGTCACCGGATCGCCCGACATCTCGCTGCAAGGGCCACAGAACACGTTCGCTCCCGGACAGGAAGTGTCGCTCCCGGTTTATGTTTCGAACGACGGAAGTATTCAGGAGTCGGGACCACTGCAGTACGTCGAGCGAGTGACAACCGCACGAGCGGTGACGCTGGATGTCCGAAGCGGCAACTCTCCGGTCGAGGTACAGACTGGAACGTATCCGGTCGGCAACGTTCCGGAAGGGACTGCTGGTCCTTTCGAGATTTCGCTTACGATCCCGGAGAACACAACGCCGGGGACGTACCGGCTGCCTGTGCGGGTGAAATACAGCTACACGCCGACAGTAAAGTACGGTTCCGGCACTGACGGTCCCGAGTTCCGGAACACCGACCGGGTCCGCACCCGCTGGCTCAAGGTCGTCGTTCGGGACCAGCCACGATTCGAGGTAACGGACGTGTCGTCGAGTGTGCGTGTCGGCGGCGCCGATACCGTCGCGGTGACAGTGGAAAATCGCGGTACCGAGCCCGCCCGTGAAGCGACGCTCCGACTTCGGTCGGTCGATGACGAGATTTCGCTCGGTACGGGGGCTGTCGAATCGCGAGCGTACAGTCAGCTCTGGCGACCGGGTAAAAACAGGACCTTCGAGTTCCGGACGCGTGTGGCTTCGGACGCGGTCAGACGCGAGTATCCCCTCGTGACTACTGTCTCTTATACTGATATGCAGGGCGTTCCACGGACATCACGGGAGTTGACAGCCGGCGTCGAACCGCTCGAGGAAGTTTCGTTTACGATCGACAACCTCTCGAGTTCGCTGTACGTCGGCGAGCCTGGAACCATCCGGGGAACGGTCACAAACACGGGACCGACAGCGGTCGATAACGCCGTCGTCGTCTATACACCGTCGAACCCACACGTCACGCCGATCACCGCGGAGACCGCTCTGGGGCGTCTCGATCCCGGGGAAACGCGAGATTTCGAGTTCGAAGTCGAGGTGGATAACCGTACGACACCGGGCACACAGCAGCTCAACCTCTCCGTCCAGTATCGTGACTCCCGCCGGAACCGGTATGCGAGCGAGCCGCTTGAGCCGTCTGTGCCCGTGCGTCCCGAACGGGAGTGGCTGTCCGTGACGCCCGAGAACGCGACGTTCGGAATCGACTCGGACAACCGGCTGACGGTTCGTGTACAGAACGTAGAGGATGTCCCCCTCTCGGACGTTCGCGCGCGTTTGCACGTCGACGATCCGTTCTCGTCGGAGTCACGAGGGGCGTACATCGGTGAACTCGAACCCGAAGAAACAACCACGCTCGCGTTCGCGGTGACTGTCTCCGAGGATGCTGTCGTCACACAGTCGTCGGTTTCGATGACTGTCACGGCTGAGCGTCCCGACGGAGAGACGATTACGCTGGACACCTACGTCGTCCCGGTTGTAGTCGCGGAAGATGCGAGCACGGACGATACGATTATCTTCGCAGTCGGCAGTCTCCTCGCAGTCGTGGTTCTCATCCTTGGCTGGTGGTGGTTGCAGAAATAGCGATTGTAGACACTGCCGGCTTGGTACGATTCCGATGCCGGGACGCTACAGGACTCCCCGTTCGGCCGCCGTCGCCCTCACTCGTCGTCGCGCATATCCGGCGGTAGCAGATTCGGGATGCCGTCCTCGATGGGGTACACCTCGCCCGTGACGGTGCCGATCAGGCGTCCCTCGATGATCTCCTCGCCGTCGCGCTCGTCGACTTCGAGTTCCAGGTCGCTCTTGTCGAGGGGGTCACAGAGGATGTCCATCAGTGACTCTTTCATCACGTGAGGGGAGGCAAGCGGCGGTGAAAAGGCTACGGGTTTGCGAGGGCGGGACCCACGGCTACGCCTGTACAGACGGCCGCCGATTCCGTCGCGCGCCGTGCCGCGGACCAGCCTGTCGATGTCGATCGGTTCTGCTCGCACCCCGATTTTGCGCCCCAAGAACGCATCGCCGGGGCGGCGGCCAACTTTATGCGAACGCACAACATACTTCCAGACTCTATGCAACCAGAACCATTCAACAACGAGCTGACAGAACTCACGCACCGACGAAACGGCACGCTCGACGAGTTCCACCGCTCGTTCGAGGAGGCGGTTTCGTCCGTCGAAGCCGAGTTGGGGGGCTCGTATCCGTTGTGGATCGACGGGCAGGAACACGAGACCGAAGAGTACTTCGAGGTGGCGAGTCCGGGAAACCGCGAGCGGACAGTCGGACGGTTCGCCGACGCGGGCACGGATGCGGTCGATCGGGCCGTCGAAGCCGCCGAGAGCGCGTTCGGCGACTGGCGGCGGACCCACTGGAGCGACCGCGTCGAAACGTTCAGGCAGGCGGCCGGGTTGCTGCGTGAACGGAAGTTCGAGTTCGCGGCGGTACTGAGCTTCGAGAACGGAAAGACCCGGAGTGAAGCGATGGCCGACGTCGACGAGGCGATCGACTTCCTCCGCTTCTACAGCCGCGAACTCGAACGCGCGGAGGGCTACGAGTTCGACACCGGCGAACCGACGCCGGGACAGCACTGCCGGAACGCGCTCGAACCGTTCGGCGTCTTCGCCGTGATCGGCCCGTTCAACTTCCCGCTGGCCATCTTTACCGGGATGGTAGCCGGGGCGGCGATCACCGGCAACGCGGTCGTCGCAAAGCCCGCGAGCGCGACGCCGCTCGTCGCGCACAAGGTCGTCGAGGTGCTCTCTGCGGCCGGTGTGCCGGACGGCGTCGTCAACTTGGTCACCGGCGGCGGCAGCGCGGTCGGCCGACCGCTCGTCGAGCACGACAGCGTCGACGGCGTCGCCTTCACCGGTTCCAGGGACGTCGGCCGCAGCATCGAAAAACGGTTCGTCGAACTCGACAAGCGGGGGCCGGTGATCGCCGAACTCGGTGGCAAGAACTCGGTTATCGTGACGGCGAACGCCGACCTGGAGAAGGCCGTCTCGGGCGTCAGGAACGGCGCGTTCGGGTACGCCGGGCAGAAATGTTCGGCGACGTCCCGCGTCTACGTCCACCGGGACGTGATCGAGCCGTTCACCGAGCGACTGACGGCGGCGACCGAGGAGTTGGCCGTCCGCGATCCGCGGGACAGAGCGGCGTTCGTCTCGCCGCTCATCGACGACGACGCCCTCGAACGGTACCGGCGCGTTTGCGAAGCCGCCCGGGAGGAAGGCAAAATAGAGACGGGCGGCGCCGTCGTCTCGGGCGCCGAACTCGAAGATGGGCGGTTCGCGGAGCCGACCGTCGCGACGGGGATCCCACACGACCACGAACTGGCCCGCGAGGAGCATTTCGTCCCCTTCGTGACGATCCATCCGGTCTCGGATCTCGACGAGGCGATCGCGAAGGCGAACGACAGCGAATACGGGTTATGTGCCGGCCTCTTCTCCGAGGACGACGCGGAGATCGACACCTGGTTCGAGCGAATCGAATCGGGGATGTGTTACGTCAATCGAGAACAGAGCGCGACGACTGGGGCGCTCGTGGGGGCCCAGCCGTTCGGCGGGTGGAAATCCTCGGGAACGACGAGCAAATTTGCAGGCGGCTACTGGTATCTCCCGCAGTTTCTGCGCGAACAGAGCCGAACCGTCGTCGGTGAGGCCGGACGTCGCTGAATCGCCAGCCGACGACGTCGGACACGTTGGACGCCGTTGAACTGCGCTTCGACCACGTCGGTGAGGCGGGGCGTCGCTGATTCGCCAGCCGACCACGTCAATGGGCCGTTGCGATCCCGTGGACGACGTCGAACGGGCCGCAGGCGCCAGTGGACGCTCCGTGGACCTTCGGACGACTGCTACAGGAGAGGGAAGACGCGCCTCGCCGCCCGCAACAGGAACTTTGCGGGCCCGACGGTCGCCCTCGAGACGCGGCCTACGCGTCCTCGTTGAAGGGGTTCACCAGCTCGATCGTCTCCGCGCGGTCGGGTCCGACGCCGATGGCGTAGATCGGCGCGCCGACCTCCGCAGAGACGTACTCAAGGTAGGCCTGTGCGTTCTCCGGGATGGCGTCGTAGCCCTCCTCGGCGACGGCCGTCCAGTCGACCTCCGGCCACGGCTCGAACTCGCGGAGGTTCGGTTCACACCGCCCCCAGCGTTCGGTCGTCGCCGGCATCGTGAACAGCTCCTCGCCGTCGAGGTCGTAGGAGTGACCCACTTTTACCTCGTCTAACCCTGCGAGGACGTCGATGTGGTTCACGGCGATGCCGGTGAGGCTGTTCGCCCGGGCTGCGTGCCGGAGCATCGGGACGTCGAGCCAACCGATCCGTCGCGGCCGGCCAGTGACAGTTCCGAACTCGCCGCCCTTCTCGCGGATGTAGTCGGCGAGGTCCTCGTCGTCTCCGGTGAGTTCGGTGGGCAACGGCCCGGTGCCGACGCGGGAGAGATACGCCTTCACGATGCCGACGACCTCCCCGCGACCGACCACCGTCGGGCCGATTCCCGTTCCGGTGGCGGCGCCGCCCGCGGTCGGGTTCGAGGAGGTGACGTACGGGTAGATCCCGTGGTCGATGTCGATCGAGGTCCCCTGGGCACCCTCGAAGAGCACGTCCGCGCCGTCGTCGAGATACGAGCCCAGGAACTCCCCGGCGTTGACGGTCATCGACTCCTCGGTCAGTCGCTCGCCGATCGCGCGGTACTCCTCGAAGAGCGCCTCGACGTCGAACGCCTCCCCGGTATCGACGCCGTAAACGTCCTCGGCCAGCGCCCGCTTCTGCGGGACGACGTACTCGAGCCGATCGCGGAGTACCTCCGGATCCAACAGGTCGCCGATACGGATCCCGCGCCGGCCCGCCTTGTCCTCGTACGTCGGGCCGATCCCGCGGCCGGTGGTCCCCGCGTCGAGATCGGAGTCGGATTTGACCTCCTCTTCGATCCCGTCGAGTCGGCGGTGATACGGCAGAATCACGTGGGCGCGCCGCGCCACCCGGACGTCCGGATCGAGGCCGCGCTTGCGGAGTTCGTCGATCTCCGAAAACAGCGTCTTCGGATTGACGACGCAGCCGTTGCCGAGCACGCCGACCTTACCGCGGACGGCGCCGCTCGGCACCAAAGAGAGTTTGTACTCGTCGCCGTCCTCGACGACGGTGTGACCTGCGTTGTCGCCGCCCTGATACCGGGCGACGACGTCGGCGTCGCCTCCCCACAGGTCGACGAGTGCACCCTTGCCCTCGTCACCCAGCTGGGAGCCGACGATCGTGACGGTCATACACGCCGCTACTCCGCGCCTCGTGAAACCCATTACGGTAGCGTTCGACTCTCCGATCCGAATCGTTAATTAGGAGCACGTCGTAGACCGTGGTAGCCGCTGTCTTGTGGTCCGCCGGTTCGGAGGGCAACATTTAAACCCTGCCCAGACGAGTTAACAGATGACATGATAGACCGACTCGAAAAGGAAGTGGATATGCTCGAACGCCACTTACAGGTCCTGAGAATGGTCATCGACAGCGAACCGATCGGGATCGTGAAGATGTCGAACGAGACCGGCTACCCGCATCACAAGGTTCGCTACTCGCTGCGCGTCCTCGAAGAGGAGAACCTCATCGAACCGTCGAGCCAGGGTGCTCGCACGACCGAACGGACCGAGGAGTTCGTCGACGAACTCGACGAGAAACTCAACGAGATCGTCGCGAAACTCGACGAGATGAAGATCGAAGAGACCGTCGAGATCGAAGGCTGAGTCCGGAATCTCGATCGAAACCGCTCGGACGCCGCGACCGACGGGCCTCGCTTTCGGCCCCGATTCTCCTGACGTTTCTCCGTTCTAGAGGTCCGGGACGTTGAGGTGGAACTCGCCGTCTCGCGCCTCGACGAGACACAGGTGATAGCCGCGCTTTCGGGAGAGTTTCACGTACGAGAGCTTCTTCGAGCGTGTCAACAGCCCGCCGCCGGTTTCCTCGGCGACTGTCTCTAGGGCACCGGGCTCGTAGAAAGACTCGGTGACGTAGAAGCCGGCCGTCAGAGAGTCAGCGTCTGTCGCGACCGTCCCGGTGTTCCCCACGAGTGATCCGACCATCGCTTCGGTCGTCGCGTTGCGGGAATCGTTGAGGTCCGCGACGAACAGCGGATTACCCATCTGATCTCTGAAGATCACGTCGAAGTCACGCTCCTCGCTGCCGTCCTCGACCGCCGTCGTGACGGTTCCGTACAGCTCGATGCGGTCGATCTCCGGGATCGCATCGAAAACGCCACCGAGGCCCGTTCGGTTGCCCGTTTCGCCGATCTCATAGAGGAGATCCGTCACGACCCAGTCCGCAAACGAGTACTCGGTGCTTGCACGGAGGAACTCGTCGTACGGTTGTCCGTCGACGGCCAGTCCGTCGGTCTCGAAGGTCGTGTGGTGTTCCAGCCGGAGGTTCGAGCTGACGTCTTCCCGCGACGCCTCGCCGTCGTGGGCGTGTTCCAGCGTCGCCTCCCCCTTCCGATCGTAGCGGACGAAGAGGTTCGTCCCCGACAGCGCGCGTTCCGGCGACATCGACTCCCCGGCAGTATCGGGATCGGCTGAGCCGGCGACCTCTGTCAGTTCTTCCTCCAGCCGTTCGACCTCCGCCTGTAGTTCGTCCCGCTCGGCTTCCAGTTCCGCGATCCTATCGCGGTGCTCCGAGCGTTCCGTGCGGAGCGATTCGAGTTCCGCCTGCAACTCCTCGTGTTCGGACTGCAGTTCGTCGCGTTCGGACTGCAGCGCCTCGATACGCTCCTGCGTCCGCGCGAGGCGCTGTTTCAACCGTGTCACTTCCGGGCGTTCACCGCCGGTGTTCGGTTCGTCGGGCTCCTGCTCCGGTGACGGGCCAGCGTTCCGAGCGGATCGCTTCCCTGCCTCCCGTCGCGCCGTTCGCTGTCGTTGCATCTGGGCGACTCGCTCGCGGGCCGACTGCCGATCGGTCCGTCCGTCGTCGCCGTCGGCCGTCCCGTCGTCAGTGGATCGGTCGGGATCCAAAGACGGGATGGTCTGAGCCTCCCGCCAGCGCTCCTCGTCTGAAAAGACGTCGGCGGCCGATTCATCGTCCGTCGCGTCCGTCGTGGTCGTTTCGTCCGTCGCGTTCGTCGTGGTCGTTTCGTCCGTCGCGTTCGTCGTGGTCGTTTCGTCCGTCGCGTCCGTCGTGGCCGTCTCGTCCGTCGCGGCCGTCTCGTCCGCCGCGGAGACAGTCGCTTCGGTGGCCGCAGCCGGGTCGGCCCCGACGGCATCCGACCTGTCAGCGCCGGCGTCGCCGCCGCTGGATTCGGGGGTGGCCTCTGGCGGTGGCGCAGCTTCAGTGGCTGCGGTTTCGGCGGCTTCCGCTTCGGCCGCCGGGTCAGCGGCCTCGTCGTCGACGCTCTCGTGATCGCCCGAGCGCGCCTCCTGTGGCCCGTTCGGGGCCTGACCGCGGTCGGGCTCCGCATCGGTCGCGTGCTCCGGGTTCGGTGACTCCGCCTCGTCGGCGGCGTCGGGTGTTTCGTCGTCGACTGTTTCTTCCTCGTCCGCTTGCTCGTCCTCCGTGGACGCCTCGTCGTACACCGCCGTATCGGCGGGCGCATCGGCTTCTCCCTCGGGGTCAGTCGATTGCTCCGCCGCTGCTCCGGCGGACGCGTCCGTCCCGGTTTCGGTGTCGGGGGTTTCCAGTTCGGGGATATCGACGATGTCGACGTCGACGTCGATCACTTCGTAGATCCCGACCTCGTCGGCGGCCGTCTCGAAGGCCTCCTCGCCGGTGATGAGCCGCTCGGAGCTGCCGACGAAGGCGGCGCTCATCGACTTCCCGCCGTGGTAGACGACGTAGTAATCCCCCGAGAGGACGTTCTCCGAGAGTTCGATGTAGCCCGTGAATCCCCCCTCCGAGAGCGTCCGGTCGGCGTCCGACAGCGACGTGTCGTTGGTATAGTATCTCGCTTGCGTTTCGCCGTCCCGTTCCTGCATCGCAAACAGGAGCGGCAGGCTCGAATCCGCCGCACGGTAGGCGGTCAGCTCGGCGTCCTCGAACGCGTCGATGTCGCCCTCGAAGACGCCGACGACGCGGCCGTTCAGGAAGAACGCCCACGTCATCCCGGCGGAGACGGCTCCGCTGAACTCCGTGTCCGCGAGCTGATGGAGCCCCTCGTATCCGTCAGGCGTGGGGACCGTCTCCCAGTCGGTCACCACGTCGATAGTTCGACTGTTCATCCGTGTGTGTATGGCAGAATCCGGATCAAATACTTTCCGGAGACTCACCCGGGCTCAAAGCGACTGCAATCGGTCACCGCAGGAGACGGATCGTGCCCCTCGATCCCGCAGATCGACGTGGTCGGGGGAGGACTGCGCCGAGTTCTGATCGAATGATTGACAAGCGTATGTCCGGATTGTCGCTCTATGTCGTCCGACCCTCCGTTCATCGATCCAGTGACTGGCGAACTGGACACCAGCCAGATCCGCGCGGAAGCGTTCCCGCTCGCCGGTCTCGTCGTGCTGTTCGGCGCGCTGGCACTCCTCCCGTTCGTCCTCGGGTTACTCGCTGGGGGGAGCTACATTCTCGGCGCGTTCTTCACCGTCGTCGGGCAGTTCGTCCTCGCTGTCGGTGCCGGGATCGTGCTTATGTACGTCATCGCTCGTGGTATCCAACTCGCCGATCGGTAGCTGTTTCATACTGATTACTCTCACTTTTCACCGCCGAGCGCCACCCCTGTCGACGGCGCTCGGCGGGAAGAGACGAGAGTAACCAGTATCAGACGTCCACTCGCGGACAGTACTACCGTGGGCAGTCGGTTGCAACACTTCCCGCCGGCGTCTCCCGTCGATCCGTAGCAATCGCGACTGACAGGATCGGCTGAATTCTGACGCAGTCCCAGATCTTATAATCTGAACGGCGAGAACGACACGTATGTCCTCCCGGTATCCGATGACGCTGCCGGCGCTCTTCGAGCGGGTGTTCGCCAAGTATGCAGACCGGGTGGCGCTGGTCGATCGGGATCGATCAGTGACGTTCGGTGAACTGGCCGACCGTTCGGCGCGCTTTGCGACGGCGCTGGGAAACGCCGAAATCGGCATCGAGGATCGAGTCGGCGTGTTACTCCCCAACGGGATCCGTTTCGCGGCGGTCGATCTGGGCATCCTCCGGGCGGGAGCGACGCGTCTCCCGCTCAACCCCCAGCACACGGGAGACGAACTCGCGTATCTTCTCGAGGACGCCGACGCGGAGCTTCTGGTCTGTGCCGACGATACTGTCGATGCCGTCGCGGACGCGTTGAAGGCTCTCCCGGAACCGGACGTGTCTGTGGTCGTCGCCGGTGACCTCCCGGGGTCGCGACCGGCCGACGTCGAGTGGGACAGATACGACGAGTTTCTCGCCCCCGACGGGACTCCCTCGCGCTTCCCGCGCCCGGAGCCGGAACAGGTTGCCGGCCACTTCTACACCGGCGGCACGACGGGGCGGCCGAAGGGCGTCCACTACACCCATCGGTGTCTCGTCGAGAACTTCCAGGCTGTCGTCACGGAGTTCGGCTTTTCCGGAACCGACGTCGGGCTCTTGGCGCCACCGCTGTCGCACTCTGCGGGGACATTCTGCTACGGTGCGCTCTTGGCGGGCGGGGAAGTCCACCTCCGGAACGGCTTCGATTCGCGGGATCTCGTCGACGCGATCGCGCGTCAGGAGGTGACCTGGACGTTCCTCGTCCCGACGATGATCTATCGGCTGCTCGATGCGGAGCCGGCACACGTAGACCTCGCCTCGCTGGAGCGAATCATCTACGGGGCGGCGCCCATCCGGACTGCCCGGCTCGAGGAAGCCATCGAGCTGTTCGGCCCGATCTTCCATCAGTTCTACGGGCAGACGGAGGTCCCCAACCTGATCACGTCGTTCCCGCCGCAGGAACACCAACACGCGCTCGCAGCCGACGACGTCGATCGCCTGGCGTCCGCAGGGACGCCGTGTCTGCGGACAACCGTGTCGGTGCGCGACCGGGAAACTGACGAGGAGTTACCGGCGGGAGAGGTCGGGGAAATCGTCGTCACAGCACCGTACACGTTCGACGGATACCACGACGACCCGGACGCGACGCGCGAGACGCTCCGGGACGGGTGGGTGTACACCGGCGACATCGGCGTCCTCGACGAGGATGGCTACCTGACGCTGCTCGATCGCGAGAGCGACGTCATCGTCACCGGTGGTATGAACGTCTACAGTAAAGCCGTCGAACGCGTCGTGCTGGAGCATCCGGCCGTCGAAGAAGCCGTCGTCGTCGGCGTCCCGCACGAGGAGTGGGGCGAGGCAGTCCACGCAGTAGTCGTCGCCGACGACTCGGTCGACACGGCGGCGATCAGGGAGTTCGTCGGCGAGCGACTCGCCAGCTACAAGAAACCCAAATCTGTCTCGGTCGTGGACGCGCTTCCGGAGACGGCGCTCGGAAAGATCGATCGGACTGCGGTTCGAGAGCGGTACTGGACGGACGAGGATCGGTCGATCGGCTAGCCGCGGGCCTCCCCGGGCGGCGTCTCAGATCTCGGATTCGACCTGCTGGAACGTCGTGTGCATTCGCTCGACAATCTCGTCTGCGGCGTCGCGATCGATAGTGAGCGGCGGCGTGATGAGGGTGTGGTCGCCGCGGTCGCCCGCCACGTGCCCGCCGCTCGGATAGGTGAGCACGCCCGCATCGAGGCCGGCCTCGAAGAGCAGTGACTGGAACTCGCTCCCGGTCGATGCCAGCGGTTCCTTCGTCTCGCGGTCGCCGACGAACTCGACGCCGAGCATCAGCCCCTTGCCGCGGACGTCGCCGACGAAGTCGTACTCGTAGAACTCCTCGCAGCGCTCGCGGAGGTATCCTCCGACGTCGCGGGCGTTCGCGACGAGGTCGTTGTCCGACATATACTGGAGGACGGCCGTCCCGATTGCGGCGGAGGCGGGGTTGAAACAGTAGGTGTGGCCGTGCTGGAACCCGTCCTCGACGTCCTCGAACACCTCGGCGATGCGGCGGTGGGGCATCGTCCCGCCGATGGGCGAGTACCCGCCGCTCATCCCCTTCGCGCTGGTGATGATGTCGGGGGTGACGTCCCAGTGCTCGATGGCGAAGTTCTCGCCGGTGCGACCGAACCCCGCCATCACCTCGTCGACGATGAACAGGACGTCGTACTCGTCGCAGATCTCCCGGATCCGCTCGAAGTACCCGTCGTGCGGCGCGGCCGCGGCGTTGGCCGCACCAGTGACGGGTTCGGCGATGAACGCCGCGACTGTGTCTGGACCCTCTTCGAGGATGGCCGCTTCGAGTTCATCGGCACAGCGGATCCCGCAGGCCCGGCCGCCGTCCCCGTCGCAGTGCGCACACCGATACGGGGTTCCCGCGCTGATCTTCGGCCAGTCGTCGAACAGCGGCTGCATCTTCGTCTTGCGGGCAGGGAAGCCGGAGAGGGCCATCGCGATCCCGGTGTTGCCGTGGTAGCTCGGCTCCCGGGCGATCACCTTGTACTTCTCTGTGTTCCCGCGCTCGTAGTGGTACTGGCGGGCCATCTTGACGGCGCTCTCGTTGGCCTCGGAGCCGCTGGAGACGAGCCATGCGGTCTCGAACTCCGCCGGCGTGAATTCGGCGATCGTCTCCGTGTAGGCCATCGCCGGTTCGTTCGCAAAGAGCATACTGGAGGTGTACTCCAGTCGCTCCAGTTGCTCGCGGGCGGCCGCGGCCACCTCACTGCGCCCGTGGCCGATGTTGACGTTTTGGTTGCCCGCGATGGCGTCGAGATAGCGGTTGCCGTCGGCGTCCCAGACGTAGTGACCCTCGCCTCGGGTGATCGTCACGTACTCTTTCTGGAACGCACGCGGGAACATCCCGCCCAGTTCGGTCCCCGGGATGGTCGTCCGCTCCGGTGTGTCGTCGTCGTGTGACATCTCTCGGTCGGTCATCTGTCGTCCAGCTCCTTCCAGTGTTCCATTACCTGCTCGCTCCACTCATCGAACCCGACTTCGTAGACGTAGTCGCTGCCGCGCAAAACCGTGTCGGTGGGATCGATCGTCCGCAGGACGGCAATCTCGCCCCGCGTCGGCTCCGGTGTCGTCGTAACGTCGTCGTCGACCTGGAGGTCCCACTGGACCTCGTCGCGCACCTCGGGCACGTCGACTCCCGGGTGGGTCGACGTGAGGACCATCTCCCCGTCGTCGTCGAACCGGAAGACGGCCATATCGGTGATGACCGCGTCCGGCCCGTCGCCGCGGAATCCGGCGTCGTCACGGTCCGAACCGCCGCCCAGATGCCCCGGTGCCGTGACGTAGTCGATATCCGTCGTGAACGCCCGCTCCTGTTGTCGCATCATCACGATCGAGCGGCCGCAGGACGTCATAATGTCGTTGCTTCCGCCCGATCCGGGCAGTCTGACCTTCGGTCGACTGTACGTCGTCCCGTCACCGGTCACGACCGTGGAGTTGGTGTTGCCGTGCCGATCGATCTGTCCGGCGCCGATGATGCCCACGTCGAACAGCCCGCGCTGGTTGTCGGTGAAGATCTGCAGCTGGTTCGTCGCGACGAGGGCGTCCACCCCGAGCACGGTGTCGGAGATGGATTGCACCACACCGGGCGGGCGCGAGCCGACGTAGCCCGATTCGGTGACCAGTTGGCACTCGGGCGCGCGCGTGTGCTTCGCGAGCACGCCGGAGATGAGCGACATTCCGACGCCGATGAACGCGAGTTCGCCGTTTTCGATCTCGTGGGCGGCCGTCACCGCCAACAGTTCCGTCAGCGAGTAGTCCTCGCTCGTCTCGTGGGGACGCTCGACGTCGACGGGGTACGAGACGTCCTCGCCGGTCAGCGTCGCCGACTGCTCGTCGAGGCTCATTCTGCTGCCCCCCGTTCACCCTCACCGCGGCCGACGACCGGCGGCACGTCGTTGAGCTCTCCTTCCATCTCTTCGAGCGTGGCGAGTCGGTCGGCGCCGAGCTTCGCCAGATACTCGTCGTGCGGGAGGATCCATTCGTCCGCCCACTCGAGGAACCCCTCCCGTTCCTGCGACTTGAGCCCGTATTCGCGGTAGAACGGCAGATCGGCGTAGTAGTAGCCGTAGCAGTGCCAGGGATGGGAGCCGAAGGGCACCTCGACGACGGCATCGACCGCATAGCACGGGATCCGCGTCGCCTCGGGATGGCGCCGGATCGTCTCCGTGGGGACGACTTCCTCGCAGGTGATCACGACGTGGTCTGCGGCGCGGGCCTTGAGGTGATCGTTGACGACGTTGCCCCAGATCTGGGCGTTCCCCAGCGGGTCTGCACGCTGGACGTGGATGATCGCCACGTCGGGCTGTGCCGCCGGCACGAGCGCCAGGTCGTCGCCCGAACCCAGCGGATCCTCCACGACTTCGACGTCGGGGTTGTGTTTCGGAATGTCGGTCCCGACCATCGACCGCGTCGGGACGAACGGGACGTCCATCGCTCCCGCCAGGAACAAAAGCGAGGAGCCGAAGTTCGAGAGGTCGCGCATCTCCAGGTGGTGCGGCACCGCCTCCTCGACGGCCCGGCGGACGTTGAACCCCTGGGAGATGAGACTCGTGCCGACCCAGGACCCGGTGTAGCGGTCGACGCATCCCGCCCCGACCATAATGTCGAAAAGCGTCGTCCGCGCGTCGTCGAGGACGGTGAGCCCCGTCTTCTCCTGGCGGACGATCTCCCGCGCGGCGGCTTCCGGATCGCGGCCGCCCATCCCGCCGAAGGCGACACTCGCGCCGTCGGCGACGTATTCGTCGATCGCCGTCTCGAGATCGGTCGTCTTGTCGCGTCGGCTCCGCGCGCCGGCCACCGTCCCCGACGGCGGGGTGGCCTGTCTCACGCCGTCGCCCATATCGCCCCGTACGGGGTCCTCGTGGTCGAGGTTGTTCACGGCGACGCCCCCTCGCTGGCCGCAGTCGCGTCCGCCGCGATGTCGTAGCCGCACCAGTCCATCGCGATCAGCGCCAGCGCCGCGATCAGCTGTTCGAGTTCCTCCACCGGGAGGAATTCGTCGGTTCCGTGGATCGCGTGGGCACCCGGGCCGAAGCAGAGCGCGGGCGTGTCCGCGTAGTTGACGAAAAAGCGGGTGTCGATGCCGCCCGGGAAGCCGATCGCCCGCGGCTCGTGATCGACGACCGACGGTGCTACCGACTGGACAGTCTCGACGATCGGCTCCGCCGGGTCGATCCGGGCGGAACTCCCGCGCCACCCGAACCACTCGATCTCCGGCGGGTGGGCTTCGAGCCAGGGGTCCCCCGCGGCCGCGTCCCGAACCCTCGCCTCGACCTGCTCGCGGAGGTCCGCCCTGGTTTCCGCGGGCGCGTGCGACACCCGTCCCTCGAGGACGGCCTCGTCGGGGACGCTCGAGGGCCACTCCCCGGCGCGGACGGTCCCGACGTTCAGCGAGACGGTGTTTTCGGCGGTTCGCTCGAACAGTTCGTCGTGGACGGCGGTCTTCCGCTCGTCGTGAAGGTCAGTCAGCGACTCGAAGATCGGTATCAGTTTGGCTGCGGCGTTGACGCCGCTGTCCGTGTTGGCGGCGTGTGCGCCGCGTCCCTCGACCGTGACGCGGAAGTACGACACGCCGTCGTTGGCGATCCAGCAGTCGAAGTCGGTGGGTTCCGGGATGACGACGGCGTCGGCTTCGGGACCTGCCAGCGCCGTCGCGAGCGACCCGCCGAACCCGCCCGACTCCTCTTCGATCACGGACTGGAGTAAGAGATCACCGCGGAGCGTGACGCCCGCGCGCCGTAGTGCCTCGACGGCGTACACCATCGCTGCGAGTCCGCCCTTCATGTCGGACGCGCCGCGCCCGCGGATCTCCCCGTCGACGACCTCGCCGCCGAACGGGTCGAACGACCACTGGTCTTCGTCCCCCTCCGGGACGACGTCGATGTGCCCGTTGAACAGGAGCGATCTGCCGTCGCCGTCCCCCGGCAGCGTCGCGATCAGGTTCGGCCGACCCTCGTAGGAGTCGCCGGTGTCGGCGAACTCCGGATGGTCCTCGATCCCGGGGACGTCGGTCGCCGTCAGGGTCTCGACGTCGAGTCCGAGAGCTGTCATCTCTTCACGAACCCGCTCCTGTGCGGCGGTCTCGGCTCCCTGGACGCTCCGTTCCCGGACGAGCGCCGCGGTGAACTCCGCTGCGTCCGGCGTAACCGCGGCCGCGGCCTCGCGTACTCGCTGCCGGACGTCCGGATCGATCGATTCCGATCCGGTCATCGTCGGTCCCTCATCGATCCCGTGTTCGTGCGACGGTTTCGCTTGCCCATAGACATACTCTATTTACAACGTTATTCTCACTTGGCTTTTGCTCTACCATAAACTGTACTATATTAGGTTCCTTTACCAATGCTTGAGTTTTTGAGGATATATGGAACCACTGTTACCAAAGCTTATTATACTTGCGGGGTAAGACACCAGTAGACATGATGGATATCCGTGACGTGGCAAGCGGTAACTCCGATGCAGATCAAAACGGGGCGACGGGCGGAAACCAGTGGGGGCGGCCGAGTCGGCGCACGGTACTCGCGGCTTCGGGCGCGGCGATAGCGGGACTCGCCGGCTGTCTCGGCGGTTCGTCCGAGGGTTCGACCGAGACGTCCGGCGGGGAAGACTCCTCGGGCGATAGCACGGAGACCTCCGGTGGAGCGACGACCTCGTCGGGCGACGAGTTGGCCGACACGCTCAATTTCTACTCGTGGGGTGGGTCCACACAGGAGGCGCTGACCGAGCACCTCATCGAGCCGTTCGAGGAGGAGTACGGCGTCACCGTCGAGCAGTCGAGTTTCTCCAGCCAGGACAAGATGCTGGCGAACGTCCGCTCCAGTCCCGAGGGCTCCTACGACGTGATTATGCCGTCGCTGTCGGGGTCGTACAACGCCGTCAAGCAGGATCTCGTCGAACCCCTCCGGCTCGATAACATCGAGACGTGGTCGAACGTCCTGCCGTCGTTCCAGGACTTCAACGTGGTGGCCTCGGCCGACGAGCGGTACGTCGCACCGCTGTACTACGGCACGATCGGGATGGTCTACAACGCCGATGAGGTCTCGGGGTCGCCGCCGTTCTCCTGGGACCTGACCTGGGACGATCAGTACGCCGGCTCCCTGACGCTTGAGGGGTTCGCGTTCGTCCGGGTGTTCACGACGGCACTGCGTCTGGGGATGGACCCGAACGTGATGGAAGGCGACGCCGGCTCCTACGAGGAGGGTATCAAGCAGGTCTACGACGCGATGGCCGAGCAGCACGAGTACGTCACCAAGTACTGGACGAGCGGCCAGGAACAGACGACGCTGTATTCCAACGGCACGGCGGTCCTCGGCGATGGATGGTCCGGTCGCATCCTCTCGCTGCAGGAGGACGGCTACGACAACCTCAACTACACCATCCCGGAGGAGGGCGCCTACGGCTGGTCCGACACCTTCGCGATCGCGAAAGGCTCCGAGCGGCGGTACACCGCGGAGAAATTCCTCGAATTCGCCTACCGGCCGGAGGTTCAGGAGGCGCTGTCGCCCGCCCTTGGGTACCCCCCGGCGACCGACGCGACGTCGAGCGACATCGAGGCACTCCCCGACTTCGACCCGACGGGCGGCGACAGGTTGGTCTTCCAGGACCAGCAGTTCAAGGAGACCCACCAGGAAGACTGGAACTCCACGTTCGAGCAGATCAAGCTCGGCCAGTACTGATAATGAGTACTCTCGTCTCTTCCCGGTGCTCGCCGCCAACGGGGATGGCGAGCACCGGTAAAAAGTGAGAGTACTCATTATGAGCCCCGGATCACTACCACTAAATTCGTCAACCGACTCGATGACAACCAGCAACCACGTATGAGCCACGTCGAAGTAGAACACGTAACGAAGCGGTTCGACGATGTCGTCGCAGTCGACGACGTGTCGTTTACCGCAGCGGAAGGGGAGTTCGTCTCGCTACTCGGCCCGAGCGGCTGCGGCAAGACCACCACGCTGCGGATGATCGCCGGCCTCGAGATGCCGACCGAGGGGACCATCCGGATCGGCGGCGAGGACGTCACCGATCAGCCGGCCTACGAACGGGAGATCGGGATGGTGTTCCAGCACTACGCCCTGTTTCCCCACAAGACAGTCGGCGAGAACGTCGGGTTCCCGCTGAAGATGCGCGGCGTTCCGGCGGAACGGCGTCGGGAGCGCGTCGCCGAGGTCCTCGATCGGGTTCGGCTTCCGGACGTGATGGACCGGTCTCCGGAAGAGCTCTCCGGCGGGCAGCAACAGCGCGTGGCCCTCGCACGGGCGCTGGTGTTCGAACCGGACGTGCTGCTTATGGACGAGCCGCTGTCGGCGCTCGATCGGGTGCTCCGCGAGCAGATGCGGGTCGAGGTCCAGCGCATCCAGCGGGAGTTCGACATCACGACGATCTACGTGACGCACGATCAGGCCGAAGCGTTTGCGATGTCCGACCGCGTGGCAGTCCTCGACGACGGCCACCTCTCCCAGCAGGGACGGCCCCTCGACGTCTACGAGAACCCGACCTCGGAGTTCGTCGCGAGCTTCATCGGCGAGTCGACGAAGCTCTCCGGGCCGGTCGTCGACCGCGAGGGCCGGCGCGTGCTGGAAACGGATGCGGGGGTCACCCTCACGCTCCCCGAACCGGTGCCACCCGCCGGCGATCGACTGACCGTCTATCTCCGGGCGGAGAAGCTTTCGCTCTCGGCGGAACCGACCGGCGCGGCCAACGAGTTCCCGGCGACGATGACGACGACGAACTACCTCGGCGAGAAGACACAGTTCTTCTGTACCCTCGAGGACGGTACCGAACTCGTCGTCGCCGAACAGGGGTTCACCGCGCTCGATCGGTACGACCAGGGTGACACGGTCTACGTGACGATCCCGCCATCGGATCTGGTCGTGGCTCACGCCGATGTCGCCGCTGAACAACCTGCGGTCGACGAGTCCGTCGTATGAGCGAACGATACAGTACCGAGGCCGGGGAGCCACCCCGCACCGGCATCGAACGCTTCCGGTTCCGACTGTGGACGGCGGTGCTCCGCGCGACGCCGGTTTTGCGCGTGATCCAGGCGTTCAAGCGTCGCGAACGGCTGCTCACAGTGACGCAAGCCGGACTCGGAATCGTGTGGATGGTGGCGTTCCTGCTCGCACCGCTTCTGTACATTCTGGCGCTCTCCTTCTGGCAGCGGGGTGCAGGCGGCGTCGTCGTCCAGGAGTTCACGCTGGCGAACTACGAAGCGCTCCTCACAGAGAGCGTCAACCTTCTCGGCTGGCAGATCAACAACGTCTATCTCTTGATCCTCTGGCAGTCGCTCAAGTTCGGTTTCCTGACGACGATCGTCACGCTCGTCTTGGGCTACGTTCCCGGTTACTTCCTCGGGCGGACGGAGAGTCGCTACCGCTCGCTTTTGCTTCTTCTGGTGGTCCTCCCGTTTTGGGTGCCGCTCATCATCCGGTACTACGCGTGGATCCTCGTGTTGGGGAACCAGGGGATGCTCACGACAGTACTCGGCTGGGTCGGCCTCCCCTCGAATGGGTTTCTGTACACTGATCTCGCCGTCGTCACCGGTCTCGTTCAAGTACTGCTGCCGTTTATGATCCTCCCGATCTTCAACAGCGTCTCGAAGATCGACGACGAGTACGTCGAGAGCGCGAAGACGATGGGAGCGACGCCGCTGCGCGCGTTCTACGAAGTGACGCTTCCGCTGTCGCTGCCCGGAATCAGTGCCGGATCGATACTGGTGTTCATCCTCGCGGTCGGGAGCTTTATGGCTCCGGCACTGCTCGGCGGTCCCTCGGATCTGATGGTCGCGAACCTCATCAGCCGGACGTTCGGCGAGAGCTTCGATTGGCCGCTCGCCAGTGCGATGGCGATGATCTATCTGGTCGTCCTGTTCGTTCTGATCACGGTCTTCAACCGGTTCGTCGGCCTGGAGGAGGTGTTCGATCAATGACACTGCTCGGCGAGCGGCTGCGGTGGGACGTCGTCAGGGGCGCGACCGGACTGCTGTTTCTGTTCCTCCTCCTGCCGCTTTTGGTCGTCGTGCTCGTCTCGTTCAACCCCACGCAGTACCCCTCGTTCCCGCCCGATGGATTCAGCCTGACGTGGTATCGCGAGTTCGTCGAAAGCGACCGGCTCTTGGGCGCGCTGTGGAGCAGTTTCATCGTCGCAGGCGGCAGTGCGATCGTCGCCGGCGTCGTCGGACTCGTGTCGGCTCTGGGGTTCGTCCGTCGCGACTTCGAGTACAAGAGTATCCTCTCGAGCGTGCTCTTTTTGCCGATGCTGATCAGTCCGGTGGTCATCGGCGTGGCGCTCACGGCGTTTCTGACCGACATCGGGATGCAGAAGAACTACCTGTTCCTGATCCTCGGCCACTCGACGCTCGTTCTCCCGTACGTTTTCATCACTGTCCGAGCCCAGCTGTTCGGCTTCGATCGCTCGATCGAGGAAGCCGCACTGACGTTGGGAGCCAACGAACTGGAAACCTTCGTGGAGGTGACGCTTCCCGTCATCGCGCCCGGCCTCGGCGCGGGGATGTTGCTCGCGTTCGTCATCAGTTTCGGCGAGTTCACCGCCACACAGTTTTGGGTCCAACCGGAGACGGTCACCGCGCCGATCGAGATTTACACGATGGTCCGGACCAGCCTGACGCCGAAGATCAACGCGATGGCGACGGTCCTGATGTTCATCACCGTCGGTATCCCGCTTTTGCTCGACGTCCTGCTCGGGAAGGAACTGATCTTGAAGACTGCGTAAACTACCCCATCCTACTTCGCTCGGGGTCTATGGACCCACTCGTTCGTTGAGGTGGGGTCTCCGCCTCGATTTAGGTGAGCGTGGGTTCAGACCGTTTTCGGGTCGCGACAGCGATTCGTACTGATCACTCGTCGTCGTGAAGCAGCTCGAAGATTTCGGAGTCGGTCTGGAACTTCAGCAGGTTGTGGACGACGGAGTTGCGGACGTTCGAGACCACAGACCCGTGTGCCTTGTAGAAATCGTGGATCCACTTCGACTCGCTTTCCCGGTCGCGGAACATCATAATCGTCTTCCACTGGTACTCGCCGTTCGAGATGAAGTACATCAGCGTGTGGCGGTCGTCGATGATATCTTCCATCGCCGCGCGCCACTCCTCTTCGAAGTTGTCCGGGTCGAACTTGAACTCGAACAGCGCGAAGTTGAAGAACTGCTCGTTGGGAAGGATGGCTTCGCGAAACACTCCCGACTCCCGCATCCGTCGGATGGTTTCGCTGATCGTTACGTGTGAGACGTCGATATCGTATTTTTCGGCGAGGACGTCGGCGAGCTCCCGCGAAGAGATCTGTGGATCCTCCGAGATCTCCTGAAGGATCTTGATGTCCCGCTCTTTGAAGTTCCAGTCCACGTCGTCGGCTGTCGAATTGGCTGTCATATGATTTCCTCCACCGGTTCACCACGCTGCGGAACCGGTACTGCTTTCGTTTCCACTTAGCAGTGTTATCTCGTATCGGAATAACGGTTACCATACTGTTGTAGAGAGTTCTGAATACCTGACGGATAATGCGTGACCCCGGATAGAATGATTGTGAAATGGGAAACAAATGCCTCCCACCGACGTTCCTGACCTCAGCATCCTCTCCCCGATCAGCCGTTCTTCGAGGCGCTGGACACCGCTTCGCCGCTGGTCATCGTCGGCACGCGCGAGCACGACGAGAGCGTGAACAACCGATCGAAGTCAACAACCAAAACTGGGAAATTCATACGACAGAGAACGATTCCGTTGTCATCGGGTTCCCGTGCATCTCGGGATGGTGGTACACGCCGATTCACTTCCACGACAATATCCGAGAACCCGTCGACGCCCTCCTCGATGGGGACGCTGAGAAGACGAAACTTAGCGTGTGGCGCGAAGGTGACGATTGGCACTGCTCGTTCACCGTCGAATACGACGAGCAACAAGCAGGTGAAGAAACACCCATCGGCGTTGACGTCGGTCATAACTACATTCTCGCCGCCGCCCCGGACGATCCGAGTGCTGAGTCGTTCCTTGTGAGTGGCAAGGAACACACGTTCGTGCGGCGGTACTACCGTTCCCTTCGTGAGTCGCTTCAAGAGGCGGGTGCGCTTCGCGCACGTGTCCACGTTGGTAACAAGGAGTGCCGTCGTATCGAAGATGCAAATCATACCCTCTCGAAACGGTTAGTCGAGTACGCCAGTCAGTTCAGCGATCCCGTCATCAAACTCGAAGACCTCGACAACGTTCGTGACGGCAGCGAGTGGCACGGCGTTCACTCGTGGCCGTTCTACAGGCGGAACAGGCCGAGTTGCACGTCAACGTCACCAACACCGAGCGTACTGTCCGAGAGAAACAGGACTCTCGGACGGTCATCGGCGTGGACGTGAACGAAGACAATGTAGCACTGTCGGCACTGTCAGCAGAAGGCGATGAGGATACGCTGGTCATCGACTTCCCCGAAATCAAGTTCGAGCGTCACCGCTACTTCACGATGCGAAAGCGGGTGCAGAACGCCGAGAAACCGAGTATGCACGATACGCTCGAAGGACGGGAAGAACGGTTCGTCCGTGACCGACTCCACAAGGTAAGTCGTCACATCGTGGAATGGAGCCAACAGTTCGAGACACCGTGCATCGTCTTTGAAAACCTCAGAACGTTAGATCGTGGCTGGTAAGGCTGTCAGTCCGCTGGAAACAGCCGAAAACTGGATGGCTGCCAGGCGAGTCTGACTTTCGCCCCGACCGAATACTCCGAGCAGTCTCGAACGCGGGCACGGAGTTCTCCGACCTCGGTTGCGACGTGGAGGACGCAATCGCCGCCACCGTACCGCTTTTCGGTGACGTCCCCGCTGACCGTGTTCGCACACTCGGCTCCAGCATCGACACGGATGTCCTCGACTTTGATGAAGCCACGAACCTGATCACCCGAGGTCACCGGAGCGCCGCTCGCGACGCCACGAATCGGTGACTCCGTTTTCCCCACCCGTATCCCGACGGATTCGCCGTCATCTGTCGCCGCTGTCCCCTCGATCGTCGAATTGTCACCGAGGAACGTCGCCGCGAAGGGGGTCGTGGGCTCTTCGTACACTGACTCCGGTGTCCCGACCTGTTCGAGAGACCCCGCTGTCATCACTGCCATCCGGTCGGAGATGGCCATCGCGACGTCCTGATCGTGTGTCACGTAAATAAACGTCGTGTCGGTCTGTCGTTGTAAGCGGCGGATGTCCTCGCGAAGCTTCGCCCGAAGATTCGCATCCAACGACGACAGTGGTTCGTCAAGCAGGAGGATCGCAGGTTCGACCGCCAACGACCGAGCGAGGGCGACTCGTTGTCGCTGGCCGCCTGAAAGCGTCTGGACCGATCGTTCCCTTGCTGTGGGCATCTGGACGAGGTCGAGTAACTTTTCGACTTGCTCGTCGATGGCCGTGGGTTCCCAGCCCTGCTTTTTCAGTCCGTAGGCGATGTTCTCGCCGACTGACATATGCGGGAAGAGAGCGAGATCCTGAAACACCGTGGCAGTTGCTCGCTCGGATGGTCGGTCGTTCGTGATATCCTCGCCGTCCAGCCTTATCGTCCCCGAGTCGGGTAATTCGAGTCCGGCGATACACTTCAGTAACGTCGATTTCCCGGCACCGCTCGGGCCGACAACCGAAAACAGCTCTCTCTCGATCGAGAGTGACACCTGATCGACAGCGATGTCGTCGCCGTACGTCTTCTGAAGGTCTGATATCGTCAGGTGGGGCACAGTCGGCGTTGCAATCGTAGGTACTTATGCTATCCTCTCGGTGTTGCAGTCTCTGCCCGCTGCTCGCCGGTATCGAGGGTGGCGAGCACCGGTAAACAGGTACAACAATCATTATCACTCAACGTCGAGCCTCCCTCCAGTCGGCATCGCTCGGGCGGACGCACATCATCTGGTCGTGTCACTGTGGACCCGCTCGTTCCTCTGCTGTCTGGTGTCGGATAGAAGTTGGCCCAGGACGTCGAATCCAGTATCCACGTCCGGCTCACAGGCGCCACTGACGCTTTCGGCCAGTTCGTCGATGGTTTCGACGGCCCGCTTTCGCGCGTACACCGCGTCGGTGAATGCGGGCACTCTGATTTCGACGATGGCTCCCCCCGTCCCTTCTCGTCGAACCGTCACGTACCACGTCGTGGCCATCGCGACCGGATGTTCCATAGCCCCTTTCGATCGTTTGGCGGTGAGAACGCGCTCACCACGTTCGGTGACCTTCCACCCTCTCTCGACGAGCGCGGTTTGCCACTCCACGAGCGGCGGTGCCGTCCGAAATTCGAGGCTTGCGTTCATGACTCTTCCGGGGCAACGACTGCTGTCGTCCCGATGACGAGCGCTTTGGTTCCGAAATCGAGGAACGATCGGAGAGCGTCCCCCGGCGTACAGACGATCGGTTCTCCGTGGACGTTGAACGACGTATTCAGTAGCGTGGGGACTCCTGTTTGCCGCCGATACTCGTCTACCACCGCGTAGTAGAACGGATTCATCCGCTCTTCGAGTATCTGTGGACGCGCCGTTCCGTCGAGATGGACGGCCCCAGGCGACCGTTTCTGCATCGTCTCTGTACAGTCGAACGTTATCGTCATAAACATTGCAGCGGGACAGGCGTCCGGGTCGTAGTTCTCGTAACACTCGTCGGCTTCCTCCGCGAGTGTCACCGGAGCAAATGGCATAAACGCAGTTCGCTCGAGGCGTTCGTTCAACCAAGTGATCGCGGAGGGGTCAGTCGGTTGGTACAGAATCGACCGGTTCCCCAGGGCCCGCGGGCCATACTCCATGCGACCGCGAAACAGATTCACGACGTGCCCATCGGCCAGCAGTCCGGCAGCGAATGCGGCCAGTTCGTCGTCGCTGTCGAAGCGTCGCACCCGGTACCCCTCCGGAAGTTCCGCGGCTTCGATCGCTCTCTGTATCGACGCTTCGTCGTACGAGGGACCCAGATACACGTCGTCTAGCAAGGTTGGGTCCACCGGAGACTCCGACCGGGCCCAGTGGTCGAGGGCTGCGCCGACTGCCAGTCCACCGTCGCCCATATTCTGGTGCACGAAGAGCCGGTCGACGCGGTCGAGTTCGTAGAGACGCTGGTTGAGTTTGACGTTCGCCGTCACACCACCGGCGAGTGCGAGGTTCGCGCACCCAGTCGTCTCGACGGCCGTCTCCGCGAATTCCGTGACGACCTCTTCGGTTCTGCGCTGGAGAGCACTGGCGACCGCTGGAGCGCTATAGTCGCCGACAAGGTCCTTCCAAGCCAGAACGCGCTCCTCGTAACTGTCGTTGGCGTGTGCACGTCTGAATCGGTTCTTCACGGAGAGTCCATCGACCGTGAGCAGTTCGTCGAACGTCGCCCCGAGCCCGGGTGGAACGTCGTCACAGTACGAGGCGAGGCCCATAAACTTCCCCGCGTGTCTGAAGCCCTTGAATCCGAACACGGTCGGGACCTGATTCCAGATCCGGCCGATTGAATCGACGCTGTCGTTCGTCGCGACCTGTTCCAGTGTCCCGTCGCTCCCCGTCCAGACGGCTGACGAGAGCCCGTCACCGCTCGAATCGATCGTCAAGACGGTTGCATCGGCAAAGCCACTCGTGTAGTACGCACTCGCCGCATGTGCACGGTGGTGATCGACGTATTCGATGTTCTCGACCAGTTCTTGGACAGCCCCCGAAAGAGACGTCTCGGCAGCCAGTTTCTCGGCAGTCTCACGAACGATTGCGGGAGTCTTCGCAAGTCCAGACTGAACGGCTCGCAGTCCCTCAGCGAGTCGATCGACACTGTTGTCGGTGCGTTTCAGTTCGGTACGAAGAGTGCGACCGAGTGGCGCATTCTCTACTCCCGCCAGCGCGATTCGGTCGACCGACTCCACGTCTTCGAGGAGTTCGTTGACGGCACTCGATGGAAACCGGGCCTCGCGTTTGATCCTCGAAAGGCGACTCTCGTTCACTGCGGCGACGATTTCACCGTCGACGAGTACCGCTGCCCCGCAATCGTGATAGGGATAGCCGATGCCGACAACTGTCGTCATTGGGAACGAAATCCGATTTCGCCTGTAGATACATCTATCTGACGTCGGTTACAATCAGGCGGCACTCGGAGAGAGATGGTGCTAACGAACTCGATCAGTGATCGCATTTTTTCACGGCTAATACTTCCGCTCTTTCGGAAGCGCACTGTGTCCCGCGACGAACTTCGACGTCGATGCAGTGACCAGGGGGCCCATTGGCGTCTCGAGGCCGACGAGGTCTCGTCTCACTCCGATCCCGGACACGATTCGGTACTGGGCCGTTTGGAGTCCGGATACGACACGTCACCGCAATCGGTCTGTGAACTCCGCGACGTACGGCTGTTCGGCTCGCGAGGCTTGTTACAGACGGCCGACGGAGCGTTCGTCCTCCCGCGGAACGCCCCGTACTGGTTCGACGAGCAAGTACGCCACGGCTCTCCGCAGGCCGCTCTGGACCGACTCCGGCAACGGGTCTCGGGAGCAGTCGGATCGACAGATCCCGATTCGACGATCGACGTGGCGGTCAATATGGTTATGCGGACGAGACCGCACTACGCCCACTGGCTCCTCGAGTATCTGCCGATGCTCCGTGCGGTCTCCTTCTACGAGGAGACGACGGGGACGACGCCCACACTCATCGTAAACAGCGACCCGCCGGACTGGATGCGAAAGTCACTCGATCTCTTGGGGTACGACGAGAGCCGACGCCACGAGTGGGACGACGGACGCGCCACGATCGACCGCCTGGTGTTCCCGTTCTCGAGCGTCGTCGGGAGCACTCTCGGGGCGGTCTCGTACGTGCCTGCCGAACACCGGTGGCTCCGCGGCGAGTTGCTCGACAGCGTGTCGGGCACTGATCCGAGCGGCACCAATCGCTATTACATCTCTCGACAGGGGATGGATAAGCGATACGTTCTCAACTTCGACGAGATCCGGCCGATCCTTGAGGCGTACGATTTCGAGATCATCAGGCCCGAGGAGTTGGCTGTCACTGAACAGATTCGGACGTTCTCGCGAGGGTCGTTTTTTGTCGGGCCGCTCGGCGGCGGATTACACAACACGTTCTACGCGACGGCGGCGACAGTTCTGGAGCTCTTACCGCCTCGAACGCTCTATCCGACTCAATGCCTCCTCGACAACGAACTCGGCCACGACTACACGCGGTTGGCCGGCGACCAGTATCCGGTCGCAGCATACGAAGCGGCTGCAGGAGCGGGTCACAAGAACACACCGTTCCGTGTCGATCCTGCCACCCTCCGACTCGCCATCGAGTCCAAGCTATAGTAGCGTTTGCAACTGATCGCGCATCGGACCGCACGACGTCGTGCGATCGAGTGAGAAGGCGTGCAGACGCTACTGTAGGCGGCGACGGTGAATCGTAGACAGCCGCTCTTTTGTCCACCATCACTACCGAGTCGCTGACTGGATCACCGAGTGGAAAACGGGTCGGCTGGGGGTCACGAGGCGGTCGCTTCCGGTACGGTGGTAAGGCATATATCTGCGGCAATCGAGCAGTTTGGTATGACACAGTCCGGAGAGCAGACACTGTCAGACTCGGAGTTTAAGCAGTATCAGGACGAGGGCTACGTCCTCACGGACGTGCTCGCAAACGACGAGGTCGAAGCCGCGAAGACCCGATTGCGAGAGTACGTGACTGGGCAGCGTGAGACCGGCGACCTCGCTATGCAACTCGAACCGCGCGTCGAGCAGGGAGAGGTTGAGGTCGAAGACGAGACGAAGGCGTACCGAAAGATCTCTGGGCTCGTCAGACACGACGAGTTGTTTTACGACCTCGCCACGAAGCCAGCGATCCTGGAACCGATGAAACAGCTTCTCGGTCCACACCTCAAGATGTACTGGAGCGGGGCGATGCTGAAGCCGCCCCAGATCGGCTCCGAGAAAGGGCCACATCAGGATCTCCCGTACTGGCCGATCCAATTCCAGGGTGAGTGTTCCGTGTGGATCCCCCTCGACGAGGCCACTCCCGACAATGGATGTATGCAGGTGATCCCCGGCGCCCACAAGCGCGGACAGCTACCGCACGTCAGCGTGGAGAACGACTTCGTCATCCAGGACGATCAATACGAGGAAAGCCAGTTCCAATCCGTCCCTATGGACCCGGGAGAGGGGTTGTTCTTCTACGGACTGCTCCCGCACTTCACGCGCTCTAACCAGACGACAGACTGGCGACGTGCAATCGTCTTCGCGTATACGTCTTCTCGGTCCCGGTACACGGCAGACAGTGACCTCCCGGACTGTGTCCACGTGTCTGGGGAGTCCTTCCCGGGGTGTATCTGAGGCCCCGAGGGGACCCGCATCGCTACTCGCTCGGCCCGTTCGGGACGCGGCGTCGCGGGGCTGCGGGAGCGGTCACGCGTTCAGGAACCGTTGCCACTCGTCTTGGTACGTCGAGAGGTTGTCGGGTGCGACGTTCAACCGCGCCCACTGGCTCGACACCTCGTATCGCTCGTTCTTCCGTTCGATCATATCCCTGATCCGATCTACGTCGTAGTCTTCGGGGTGGTCTTCGACGTAATCCACGATGCGGTCAGACTGTATCCCCGATAGGTACCCTCTCGTCTGTATCATATCGGCTCCGTGAACGTCCGACAGCGCCCAATCGGCCAGTTCGTAGAACGCCCCCTCACGGCCCCGGTCTACGGCTCCTTGGGTCATCAGCCAGTTGTCCGCCCACGGCATCCCGCCGGTTTCCGGCAGCGGTGGATAGCCGACATCAGCCCCCTGGTCCTGGGCAGCGATGACCGCGGACTCGAAGGTGTACATATACGCCACTTCCTCGTTGACCAAGAGATTCACCGAATCCTGGAAGCTCTGCCAGATGGTCTTGAACTGACCGGCCTGCTTTCGCTCGATGAGGAAGTCAATGACCGTTTCGATTTCGTCTTCGGTCATATTGTTCGGCTTTTCGATGTCGGCCAGTCCAGCGCTGTTCATGTAGAGGGCACACAGCATCGGGGTCACCGAGTAATCGTCGACGATTGCGGTCTGTCCCATAAACTCGTCATTGTCGAACAGGACCCCGAACGAATCCGGTTCCGGTGCCCGGCTCTCGACGTAGGCTACCGAATCGACGTTTCGGACGCTCGGCACCGCGACCAGTTCCATCCCGTCGTCGGTCGGATACCGCAACGTTCCCGAGTAGATACCGCCCTCTTTGTAGTCTGGGTGAAGCGCGTTCCAGTTTGATATCTCGGATTTGTCTATCGGTTGGATCACGCCCTCCTCTCGCAGCAGGTCTTCCATCCCGTTGTCGTCGAGTCCGCCGTTGTCCCAGAGGGCATCGAACCGGTCCTGCCCGTCCCCGGCAACGAAAAGCGAGACGATATCGGACGGAGCCCCGGAGACGGATTCCCGTTCGAGTTCGACGCCGTGCAGCTCCCGGAACTTCTCCGCCCCGTGTGGTTCCTGTGGCAGCGCTATCGTCGGCGCAGCCACTCGCAACGTGTCAGCAACCGTATTGTCTTCTTGCCCGCCCGTACAGCCCGCTAGTACGCCCGCAGCTGAAAGGCCGGCGACACCTTTCAGCAGGGTTCGTCGATTCACCGATTGCATTTGCTGCCTCCGGAGAACCGGATGCACGGGGTTTTGTCCCTCTTGCCACTTTCCTGAACAGTTTCGACCGGACACAACTTGCCTGCTGATTCAATAGATAAATGCCTTTTGCGTTACCCCGATCGCTCCCCCTAGTCGGGGCGACCGCGTCCCCGGTCGGTAGTGCTTCCGGAAACCGGGGTGATGTCGTCGAGGTCCGGATGCCCGAGGTGCCGCGTCGCCCGGTCGGACAACCCCTCGACGTCGTCGGCGGCTCTAATCTCATCGCGGATCTGTTGCCAGTGTTTGTGTCTGGCCACGACAACCGCGGGGACCGAATCCAGGTCGAGCAACTGCGCGAGACAGAGACGGTGCTGCCCTTTGAACTGCCAGTACAGTTCCCCGTCGCGGCCGACGTTCACCCCGATCTCGTTCAACCGCGGCCGCTTTGCGTCACGGTTCTGTGATTTCGTCACACTCGGTTCCTCGTCGAGGAGTTCGGCCTGCGATTTGTATCCCTCTTCTCGGATTTTCTCGAGGAGTCGGTCGTACCGCCGGAGATACGCCAGTAGTTCGTCTTCGGTTGTACACCCTCGCCATTCCTGACCGCGGCGCAACTTCGACCTGACTTCCCGGTACTGTCTGGTCGCTTCCCACGGGATGCCGTCCTCGAAGTGTCTGAACATCGAACGGGCCTGAAATCGGCTTCGAAGGGGCAGCGTCGCCTCGTCCCACCGACCACCGTAGACGACGTTGGCCTCGTCCAGAACGGTCCCCATTTTCGTCCGCGTCTCACGGGTGACAGCGGTCGGATCGATCCGGATGAGTTTCCCCTCCGGGGCATCAGAGTACGACTTGTCCGTGAGCAGTGTTCGCTCACGAACCCATCGGTACAGGCGCTTCCGGTGGTACCGGAGGTGACTCCGGAAGCTATCCAGCGTCAGTCTTCGGCCTTCGGGTGTTCGCAGATCGTAGAACTGAATGAAACCCGGGTCGCCCGGGTCGTCGGGATCGATGTCACTCATTACTCACACATCCCTGGTGTGTGAGTTATAAATGTCAAGGAGAACACCTGCGCCTCACTCGTTTTGGACCCTATCGACCGTCACGGAGGACCGCCACAGATTCAACAGGACCAACACAGTCACGACCACCACCGCGACGAGAATAAACAAAATGTTGACAGTGTAGACGTCCTGCGTGAACCCGGAACCACTATACTCGGCGTAGAGATACCCCGAAAGCGGCGTGAACGTCCCTCCAAGCAGGTTCGCTCGGACCGGTTCGTTGAACGTCAGCAGGAAGGCGACGAGGAACGCGGAGATGATGCCGTCCCGTGCTAGCGGTGCCTCGATATCTGTGAACACGGCGACATCGCTCGCGCCGAGATCGCGAGCCCCGTCTAACAGGGTCCGAGGAATCCCTTCTACAGTCACCAGGAGAACGAAGAACGCGAACGGCAACACGTAGACTGTCTCGGCGAGCAGTAACAACCCGAATGATGGACCGGCGTCTACGGCGTTCGCCAGCACCAAGAGCGGCATAGCGTGTGCGCTTCCCGAGGTGAAAAGCGGGCCGGCCATAAACGTGAGGTACAGTTTCCGGTGAGACGTCTGCCGATAGCCCCGGGTCGCTAAGATTGCCAGGATCGTCGCTATCACTCCGGCTGTCACGCTCAGTACGACCGAGTCGTATATCGCCAGTTGTATCGTGCGGTCTGACACCGTCCGGACGATCGACCCTTGCGCACCGATCAGTACCACGTAGAGAATCGGGAGAAAGAGAAATCCCAGCACACACGCCACGTAAACGAACCCGACGACCTGCTTCAGATCGTCACTCCCGACTGCGCGTAGTATTCGATCCATTGTGCTACCTCTCACTCGCGTCGAACATCTCGTCCAGATCCGAATACCAAGCCACAGTGAAGAGGCCGGCGACTGGCAAAACTAACGCGAGGACAGCGAGCGCACTCACCTGCGGCACAGCGAGTAGATCGTACGCGCGGTTGATCATCAAGCCGAGTGAGTTCGACATCGGCCCACCGAGTACTGACGCATACAGGGGGCTGCTGATCGCCTTCGCAAACACGAACATAGCTCCGATCGCGATTCCCGATACGCTCAGCGGGACGATCACGTCCTTGACAACCTCGAATGGCCCGGCCCCGAGATCGGCCGCCGCCGCAGCCAGTGATCTCTCGAGCATCGTCATCGATAACCAGGACGTGAACACGACGAAAGGCACGACACTGGCCATTAGTCCGAGAACTGGGCCTGCTGGACCGTACAGAAGCACCGTCTGTTGGCTCTCGAGGACGCCGATTTGAGCCAGGGCCTCGACGAGTCTGGAGTTCCGGCCGAGGATCGGGATCCACATAAGCACCTTCGTGAGCGGGTTCACCAGAAACGGGACGGTAAACAGACTCAGAACGACGATTCGACTGTACTCGCTGGCTCGGAAGGCCAGAAAGTACGCGACTGGGAAGGCTACTATCGCGGCTGCGAGGGCGGTCGTCACCCCCAGTCGGAGCGCCCCGGTGATCTGGCTCCCCTGCTGAAAAAATATCGTCTGATATGCCGCGAGTGAAAACCCGGGCTCCATCCACAACCCGGCGGATTTCCAGAAACTAAACACGAACATCGCTGCCATCGGTAGATAGAATCCCACACCGACAGCGACCACTGGCACCCAATTCAAAAACCGTCTGCTGGGTTTCGTCTGCATCTAGAATTAGAGCCTGGTTACACGTATTTGAGACACTTTTTTGAAAGTTACTACTTCGCGTGTCCCACGGAGGCTCTTTGACCCTCCGTTCGCATTGAGCCGGATCCTGTCACGGGACTCGGTTACCGTGTGCTGTCACTTCGTCGCTTTTATGTGCAACTCGGATCTCCGTTCTCGCTCGTATTCGACGTTGAAACCGAAGGAATCGATTCTCTCCCGCAACTGCTCGGGCGTTTCCCCGTAGTCCTGCACTGCAGGGCGTGTTCCGTGGTCCTTCGGCAGGTGGATCTCGCAGTATATGGAGCGACACTCCTCCCGTCGAAGTGTCGCTTCCATTCCATCGAGCACGAACGGTTCGGCCCCCTCGACGTCAAGCTTGACGACTGTTGGGTGGGGCACGCAACCATCCTCGGTGAGCGAATCACCGTCGACACACCCCACGTGAATACTCTCAGCGTCTGGAGCAATGGTTCCCGTCTGCATCCCCGGGGTCGGCGGCGTGGGCGATTTGAACTCCACTGTCCCCGTCGTGTTGTGGAGAGCCACGGAGCAAACCGAATACATCTCAGCGGCCGCGTTTCGGGACAAGTTCGACTGCAGTTGTGCGACATTCGGGGGATACGGCTCGAATGCGGTGACGTGCCCGGCTGATAGCTTCCGGGCAGCGAAACAGCTGAAGACCCCGAGGTTTGCACCGATGTCCCAGAATACGTCGCCGTCATCGAGTTCGTCGACAACATCTTCGAGAAACGGACGCTCTCGGCGACGGGTCCAGGGCACGCCGAATTCGGCGTCCACGGATCGGGCAGAGAACGTTGCCTCGACGTCCCCCACGGTGAAGCTATAACTTGCTGGTTCAGGCATCGGTGGCTGTGTCACCGAAATACAACCGATGGGACGTATAGTTCTCGATCGGGCGACCCACGAGTACGATCACCTGCCCCCCGCATCGTCGTCGGTCACGAGTGTCTCGACTGCCGTCGTGTCGACTCTTATGTCCCGGTGTCGGGGGGCGATGCTCCGGTCAGCGACCGTTTCACACGCGAGACAGTCGTATGAGATACCGAGTTCAGCGGCCAACAGGAAATAGTGTGCCACGGGTCCCGTCTCGGGGAGAAGTTCGACAACGCTGACCGGGTCCTGCGTCCACAATAGGTGGATCAGCCCAGCGCCGTGGGGCCCTATGACCTTCTCTGCCCCGGCGAACAACCGAACCTGCTCCTGGAAGGAAAGCGCGCTCAGCTCGACGGACTGGAAGCCGAACTCCGCGATCGTGTCCAACAGCTCGGACTTATTCACGACCCGCCGGCGACGTGCGTCCTCGCGTGAAACATATATCCGATTCGGGGCGTCCGTCTGTCGGTCGGGTATGTTCGACGTGATGCGGTCGCCGACCCAGCGTAGGTTCGCTGGCGACGGCATATGCGCTCCGTGGCCGCTCCGGTATTTGTGGGAGGGAACGATCAAGGAGTCCACGTGGAGCGGCGCCTCCGGCCGTTCGATCCAGCTGTCTGATGGATACCCCATAAGCCTCAGCGAGTCACGTTGCCAGTCGGCGAGGTCGGACGGAACAATCAGGGTCGGGTCCCGGTCAACCGTTCGGCAGTATGCCTCGTAGGCACGCAGTTTCGGTAGTGTCTCGTCGAACCAGTGGGCGAAGATCTGGCCCCGCCGGTCCGCGAGCAGGAACGCCGTCTCGAGTTCGTCTGCTGGCTCTACCTGCCCGAGTAGCGCACGAACATCCGAAGGCGAGAGCGTCCGGTAGGTTCCGCGACGCCACGCTTCGGCACCCACCGCTTCTGGAACGACTTCCAGAGTACCGACCGCCTCGGGGACAACGTTTGCCCCGTCGGTCCGGAGTATCGGGACCGAGCCGACGATATCGACGTCCGAAAACTCACAGAGAAACCGGTTCGACGGCGTGTAGGTCCCCTCGGCGGCGGATATCGCGGTCGGTACTTCCTCCGCGAACTCACCATCGTACCTAACGGTGACGGGTTTTGCCGGCTGAACCACCGTCTGCCCGCGAGCAACCGACCGGATACGGGCATCGTCGACGGTGACAAAAGTTTGGTATATGTGCCGCTCAATGGAGGACGGCACGGACCGAACCCGCCGGCAAATCGCTGCTCTCGCATTCTCAACGCGTTTTGTGATGGCTTCTACTATCCACATACGAACAACGCCTGCCTCCTTCGCCTCGCACCCCGCATCAGATTATGGAAGTGTCAAGGCTAAACCCCCGCCCTTCAGGGAGGGGGATACAGCCGACAACTCCTCCACCGACCACGTTCGACGGCACAATCGGATATTCCACGCCCGGTCGTTATTACCATATACTATTCCGCTCTTCGGAAACAGGTTTTGGTCGAGTAGAGCTGCCGCTGTAGAAGCGTAGCGGGTAAGGGTGACGCGGTAGCGTCATCCGAATGCAACGTTCCCGTTTGAGTTGCCGAATTCAGAGGTGAGCGCCGCGAACCTGCAACGGGATGTCCTCATCGGCAAGCTTTCTGAGAATCTCGATACAGTCTGTAACGATGGGAAGTGACGGTGTTCGGCGATGGAACAGGTCACCTGTATGGATGACTGCGTCGACGTTTTCTTGGAGTGCGCGGTCGATGGCGGTCTCGAAAGCGCGCGTGAAGTCATCCCTGCGAGTATCGCTCCGGTATTGCCGATTGCCGAGATGTGTATCGCTTAGATGGAGGAGTTTGGTCGTTGCATCCGAACTGTTGTAACCTGACAGCGGTGGGTGCAATAACGTATGGCAACCAAGGTGAAAGTAGGGAGATACTGAGTATAGCTCAGAAAAGCCGTCCGGCTCCTGGAGGTGGCGAACGAGGGGATATACGCGACCGATGATATGCCCGAGCGGTGGCAGGGCGTAAAAAGGGTATCGTGTGAGAGCCAAGGGCCGGTTTCGTTTACCGTCGGTATTGGGTTCGAGGAGTGAATAGTCGACACCACGCGAAAACAGTTTTCCGTACATCCAGTACCCGTCTCGCCTGCATCCCTCGTCAGATTCGGTGCCTTGGTCGCAGTGTGAGAAACACTTCGGTGGAGGTGGCAACCCGAATTCTTAAGTCATTATCGCAGTAATCATTATCCTAAGTATGACCTTCTACGGCCGGGAGGGCGAACTCGATACACTCACGGGTGCGGTGGAGTCCCCCGGTTCGGACTTCGTCGTCGTCTATGGCCGGCGTCGGGTCGGGAAAACGGAACTCCTCAAAGAATTCTGTGCTGACCGTCCCCACATGTACTTCCTTGCCGCGCAGGAAGCCGAGCATCGACAGCGCGAGAAGTTCCTCGACCAAGTTGCGGATTACTTCGACGAGCGCGTCCCGCGAATCGACGGTTGGGACGAAGCGTTCGAATACCTCGGAGAGAACCTCCAGCGAGAGGATCTTGTCGTCGTCATCGACGAGTTCCCGTATCTCGTCGAAGAGAACGACTCGCTTCCATCGTACATACAAGCGTTCGTTGACCAGGCACTCGACGGAACGGACTCGATGCTGGTGCTCTGTGGGTCGAGCGTGAGCACGATGGAGTCAGAGATCCTGGGGCACGAGAGCCCACTGTACGGGCGACGAACGGCCCAACTCGACGTAACGCCGTTCTCCTTTCAACAGGCACGAGAGGTCATCTCATACGACATCACGGACGCGGTTCGCTCGTATGCCGTCACGGGTGGTACCCCGATGTACCTCACGCTGTTCGACTACGACCAGTCGCTCGCGGCGAACATTCGATCACACGTCCTGTCACCATCTGCGGTACTGTATAACGAACCCGAGTTCCTCCTGCGCACCGAGCTCCGAAACCCAGCCCGGTACATAAGTATCCTCGAAGCAGTCGCACTGGGCCATACGACACCGAACGAGATCTCCGGCGCAGCGGGGATCGATTCGGGACCGCTCTCGAAGTACCTACAGACACTTCGCCGACTCCGCCTCATCGAACGAGATGTCCCAGTCACGGCCTCGGGGAAGAAATCGAAGCGGTCACGGTACCGAGTTGCGGACGAGTTCCTTCGGTTCTGGTTTCGGTACGTGGAACCGCATCGATCCAGTATCGAGGAAGCACCGAAGATCGTGTACGACGGGACGATTGAACCGGACCTCCCAGCGCACGTCGCAACCACGTTCGAGGACGTGTGCCAAGAAGCCGTCTGGGAAGGGATTCGACGCGGCGCATTCGAACCGTACTCCGAAGTCGGTCGCTGGTGGTACGGAGACGAAGAGATCGATATCGTCGGGCTGGCACCGAACGACGACCGCATCCTCCTCGCCGAATGTAAGTGGACGACGGATCCAGTTGGGGAAGACCTCGTCGAGAGCCTGCGAGCAAAGGCGGAGAACGTCCGATGGGGACCGTCGGATCGAGACGAACAGTTCGCCCTGTTCTCGAAAAACGGGTTCGTCGACGGACTCGAAGCACAACTCGACGACTCGTGGTCCCTGTTCAGCGTAGCGGACATCGACGACCTACTCACGCCGTCCTGAGTGTTTCGCTACTAATCCAAGGGAACGTATATACGACGAACAACCAACAATCAAAAACCGCAAAATGCCTGTTCTGGACGATCTCTCCGGATTCGAGTTCGAGGACGTGATGGAGGATGTTTTCCGGAATCTTGGCTACGAGAACGTTCGACAAGCAGAACGGACGGCTGACGAAGGACGCGACATCCTCATGGAAGAGGTCGTGGACGGGACTCGCCGGGCCATCGTTGTCGAGTGTAAGCATACAGGAACTGTCGGGCGACCAGTGGTGCAGAAACTCCACTCGGCGATTGCGACCTTCGAGTTCGACGGACCGAAGCGTGGGATGGTGGTCACGACTGGTCGATTCACTAATCCGGCTATCGAGTATGCCCAGCGACTCCAGCGCAATGATGACCCGTATCCGATTGAACTCATTGACGGTGAAGACCTCCGTGAGATCGCTGACGAAATCGGACTCGACCTCTACAACGGTCGAATCGAGATCCTGTGCGACGAAACGCTCCGACCGTATGACCCAGCGACGTCGGTGACTGCGCCTGTCAAAGAAGTATTCCAAGACATCGAAAACATCCAGTTATCGAATCTTCCCGCGCCGTATTCCACCGTCACGTTCCAACCAGTCGTCGCCGTGACTGCGGATACGAACGCAGTCTTTGAGACATCAGTTGGCGTGATCCACCAGATCAACGAACGGTCCCGGTTCGTCGTCCACGCCGAACGCGGACGCCCCCAAACTGCGTCAGATGATGTTTCGACCCTCGTGTTGGAGAACCTCCACGCGACTGTTGATCTCGACGCAGATCGGTTCGAGAGTTTGTTCGATGCAGTTGAAGATCGGCGGTTCGGGCAAACCCAGACCGAATACAAAGACTGGACCGTTGAACGACTCCGAGACCATCACACGACGACCGTCTCCTACACCGGAGACAACAACGTCACGTACACGAAAACGTGTGAACCGAATCGGTCCGACATCTCAGTACAGTCAATCGAACCGGTGTACCTGCCGCAGGTTCGGCACACGACTGACCTACAGGAGTACTCGTATCCGTACGAGTATTTCGCGGCAGGACCATCACGCGTAACGAGCGAAGACGGAATCCACCAGTGCGTCCACTGCGACACAACAGGCACCGACAACGCCTACACGTACTGTGCGAACTGCGGAAGTATCAACTGTGACTCGCACATCAAAACCGAGCGACTAGAGGACACACCGGTCTGTACCGGGTGCGCGGTGACCGAGCGCTTCGCGTTCAAAGCGAAGTACTTCTACGACGAGGCGAACAGAGACACGTTCCGCGAACAGTACGAAGCGATGCCGTTCTACGAGAAAGCAATGGAAAACACGCCGCTTACCGTTGGCACAGTCGTTGTACTCGTACTCGTCTTACTCGGTGTATTCGTCAGTATTGGCGGTCTCTAACAGCCCTCGTGGCACGTTCACTACCGACCCTCGATTTCGTCGATTGCGACCGACGCCGCGTGACGCACCTCCTCGTTTGGATCAGTTTTCTCGATGTCTCATAGCCGCTCCAGTGTGTCTTCGGCTGCGAGATAACCGAGTGCCCAGCAGGCAGTGGACCGGGTGTCGGCCTTGCGTCCTACGGCGACCTCGTGACGCCGGAAGGTTACGGGAACGTCTACAACGTCTCCGGCTGGTCGGAGAACGTCCTCTCGTTCATCGAACACGCCGAGAATCCCAAGCAGATCATCGAGGAAATCGAGGCCTTCGAGCCTGCATAGCGTTGTCCTTTCATCTTTCTCCGTCGAGCGCGAGTAGTGTAGTTCGGTATCACGCGATCGTGCCACGACCGAGATGGGCGTTCACGGCTCCGCAGGAGCCGTGAGCTCGGAGGAGGTTTCCTCCTCCGGCGTTCGAATCGTCCCTCGCGCACTCGGAGCGCAGCTCGTGAATCAGACTGCCCGAGCGACGCTCTTCTACAGAGGTGACACTACGGCAACCACCAGTGACAACGACCCCGGACCGACGACGACTGCTGTCGTTACGATCCGTATCCCATGTGGCGCAGACGACGATCTCGTCACCGACGCCGAAGATCGCCTCTCACAGACTGAGAACATCAATGCCGTCACGGTTGACAATCTGTACGGTATCGCTCCGAGGCTTTCGGCAACGTCTATCACCATCAGCATCACCCTTCGTTGAACCACGACGATGACGGTACAGAGGTGAGGAACCATCTAGCCGAGATCCCCGGCCTTGAGTCAATCAAGCGTATCGGATGACCTGACCCGGACACCGCTATTCCCGACGATTTATCCGGTCACCTGCTGAGGAACATCTATGGGCGGTATCGAGCTCCGGAATGGAACACTCGTCGTCGAACGCGAGCCGAATCAGCTCGACGAGCTGGCGATCAGATTCTCCGAGATTCTCGGGCAGTTCGACATCAAGCACGTCTACATCGCGGGCTACGTCTCCATTCTCGCCGGGCGGGCGCGCTCTACCGAAGACGTCGACGTCCTCATCGAACAAATCGACGAGGAGACTGCAGTCGAACTCGTGGAGACGCTTGACGAGAAGGGGTTCTGGGTCCCGGCGATGCCGCTCTCTTCGATGTACGAGATGCTCGATAACGGCGACAACATCTGGGTCGCCCCGGAAGACCAGATTACGCCGCATCTCGAAGTGAAGTTCGCGCGTGACGAGTTCGACCGCGCGTCCCTCCAAAACGCGATCACAGCCAGGATCGGTGATGAGGCGATCTCGATTGGGCCGTTAGAACTCCAGGTCGCATACAAGCTCCACCTCAGCGCACAGAAGGACATCGAGGACGCGGTTCACCTCTACACGCTCTTCGAGGAAAGTCTTAGTGTGCCCCGTCTCGAAGAGTGGGTAACGCGACTCGGTGTCGAAGACGAATATGAGCGACTCAAACGCGCCTGAGCACCTCGATGCGAAGCATAAACGCAACCGTCAGCAGCGCATCGCGGGCATCAAGCGCTGGGTCGAGTACATCAAATCAGAGCCACCGGAGACGTGGGGACCCCAACAGAACGCGGTCGTCAACGACCAACTCGATGCGGCCCAAAGCGTACAGACCTCGGCGGCACATCAGCAAAAAGTGAAAGATGTAGCGGCCGAGATCCTCGAAGCGAGCGACAAGTCCGACGTAGAATCGGAGTAGACTGGTGTCTGTAGAACCGCCTGACTAGTGGACTTGCACTACGTTCTCTCTCATATACCCGCGTATGTACGTGAGTACGCACATAGGAGTGTACCACGAGGCGAAGGTAGATTTTGAAGAGGAGTCACTTTGTCGATGGTATGTTTCGACGGTCGTTCCTCGGTACTCTCGCAGCAGTACCGTCACTTCCGCTGCTCCCCGACCGAATCCATCAGGATAAGCGCCAACCCGTTCCGTCCGAAGGCAATCTTATGTTATGGTTCCATTTCTACGGGGCGATCAAACGCGACCGTCTAATGAGCACGGAATGGGCGCGCAAAAAGACCGTGGAGGAGCTGAATCTTCAGAATCTCACCGATGAGGAAGCTATAGTAGCGTTCGCAACTGATTGCTCATCTGATCGCACGACTGCGTGCGATCGTATGAGCGAAGACTTGCGAACGCTACTATAGCCGGCTCTTAGAACTGGCGAACGAAGGGGTGTACGACACTGACGACGTGGCTGAACGATGGCGTACCCTTTTCGAGAATATGGAACAGGAACTCTGAGGTGCGAGGAACTGCGCGGAGGCAGATGGGATCATATCTGAACTGCTGAGTTGAGTGGGGGGAAAGGGCCGAAGTTGGACGCCAACGTCTCTCGCGCGCGGCCAATTCCACTCTCTGCCCAAGTGTTATTCCTCACAGTGTCATTCAAACGGAAGCGAATCCCATGATACCGGCGACCCCCGTTCTGCAGCGTGATGAAATCCAAACGTCCGAAGAGGGGTTTCTTTATAAGCGCCGTACCGCCGTCTGCCAAATGTTGCCTGTCACGCAGAATGATGGGCGCTGCAGGCTCCGGTTCGACTATCGAACGAATCGACCTTTGAGGCGTGAGGCGGCTGAAACCAGCCGTCTCAAAATAGGTGTTCAACCGGGGGTTCGCGTGGGACCGACAAATGAGTTTGGAACCCATCGAACCCGAACGCGCGCTCGAACTGTACATCGCTGACCGAGAAAACAACGTCTCCCAAGCGACGATCTACTCCCACCGGTCACGGCTTGGGCACTTCATCCGGTGGTGCAACGACGAAGCTGGGATTACGAACCTGAACGAGCTGTCGGGTCGCCAGCTGCACGAGTTCCGAATCTGGCGGCGTATGGAAGGCGATCTCTCACCGGCAACGGAGAAGACCCAGATGGACACACTCCGAGTGTTCGTCAAGTGGTTAGAGTCCATCGACGCTGTCGAGCAAGATCTCCACACAAAAGTTCTGTCGCCAACGCTGAGTGGTGACGATAACATCCGCGATGAGATGCTGGACTCCGACCGAGCAGAGCAAATCCTCACATACCTCGAAAAGTACGAGTATGCCTCGCGGCCGCACGTCGTGCTTACCCTAATGTGGCACACGATGATGCGTGTTGGTGAAATCCACGCGTTAGACTGTGAGGATTACGACTCAGTTGATCAGTCGTTACAGGTGGTGCATCGTCCGGAATCCGGAACGACACTGAAGAATCAGAAGAATGGCGAACGGTTCGTCGCGCTGTCCGACGAAGTCTGTGAGATACTGGACGACTGGTTGGAGCATACCCGCCCAGCTGTGACTGATGAGCACGGACGAAAGCCCCTAGTCTCAACCCCGAGCGGACGAGCTCACACGACGACGCTGCGCGGTGACTGCTACCGCTATACTAGGCCGTGTGTGGTCACGCGGGACTGTCCTCACGGCCGTGACCTTGACGAATGTGAGGCGAACTCGTATGATTCAGCCTCTGAATGCCCCTCAAGCGTGAATCCTCACGCCCTTCGTAGAGGCGGGATTACACACGCACTGCAAGAAGGCTGGCCGATGAAGGCAGTTGGGGATCGTGCGAATGTGAGCGAGAAGGTACTCTCGATGCACTACGATTCGCGTACTGAGGAAGAGAAAATGGAGCAGCGACGCGAATATCTAGATGACCTCTGATTCACGATAGCACCCAAAGATAGCCGCTTGCAAGAGCACACTGCATTCTCTATTTTTCGCAGATTCTCCGTTTGAGGAAGTTATAGTATATAAAACTGCGGCTGAAGGTGGTTTTCACAGAAAATCCAGGAACTCTGCAAAATCCATTCCAAGTGCTATGCACGAAAAACATAGCAATAGAGGGGTAGAGCACACCAATTATACGTCGACCCTCTCGGACAATTTTGAAGAGATTAGAAAAGAGCGTGGAAGGTATGTCATGAAGATTGATTCGAGGGTGATGGAGTTCATTCACGACTTAGGAGCCGTGTTCACCCTCTACGAAAAATATGGTACTGGATACGTTGGATGTCTTATGTCGTCAAAACAGGACACGAGATATTACGAAGTTGATCCCAGTAAAGTAGTCAGCATAGAGATTGAATGGCCTGAGTCTGGCTGCCAATTAGTCGAGCTTGCAGTGTTACCATTACTGAATGGCAGTTGGCAACTCACATACTACGATGAAGAATATGCGAAAACACGGTTCTACGAGCTCTTCAACGGTGAAGGGATTTCTGTTCCCTTATCGCAGGAACAGCAAGATTCCCGACCTCGATAGAGTCAGGTGAAATCACCCAGACCACTCTGCTCCGTGGATGTATCTTCCTCTTCATCTTGTTCATACTTCTCCATCTTGGCCTCTTGCTCTTTTGTCGCACTCTCGCAGTACCGGCGAATGAAGATATTCGCTAATTCTTGTGTTTGATCTAGCTCTTGCGATCCTTCTTGGATGTTCTCTTCACCCACATCTTGTACCAAGCCCATAAACCGAATTGCATACTCATCATCATCCTCATCGTTAGCCAAATTCGCACCACAGAGGAAATCCAGTGCTCGACGAATCCAGATTTCCCTCACTGTTCCATTATGCATATACTCGTTGACTCTCTCGGTCAGGCCACCAACAGAAACCTCAACGGAGATCTCCTTCTGCCCATTCGTCGCTTGCCACTTCTCGTACTGATCATCACTCAGATACTCCGGGAAGATCTTATGCCATAGGAACGTGGCAAGGTAAGGACCCGGTGGAGCATCATTGCAGATCGGCTTACGAACCTTGAACGGAGTGAAATGCTCCGGATAAACTTCGAGAGTCTGGTACTCCCCTTCTTCACCCAAAATAGAGCTTAATGAGTTCTCTGTATCCAAACCTTCATCCTGGAATTCAAATTCCAACTGGGTCACTCGTTGAAACTCGTACCGCGACATCAAGGCATCTTGATTGAACTGATACCTGATCAGAACTGGGTTGTTCGTGAAGTCAAACTCGTCTTCCTCTGTGATAATCCGTTGTAGTCGAGTTCCGATCTGCGGGGCTGATGACCCTTCGATAATGATGACGATGTCACAGGTATCCGGGACAGCATAGCTATCCTCTGCGTGTTTCAGAGCGAGGTCGTCGTCGTAGTTAGCGATTTGCTCCAGCTCTGAAAGAATAGCTCTCCGGTCGTCCGGAAACGTCCGTTTGATCTCACCAATAAGACCGTATGAGTCCTCGAAAAACAGTGTGAAATCGGGGGTTAGCGTCTTTTGGCTGGAGTCTAATGACGGGAATCTGTCGAAGTAGAATCGATCAAACTCTCCTGCATAAATGTGATTCAGCGAAGCTTCCCAGCATGAAACAATATCGACCGCAGTATCATAGACGCTGAATTCTTTCAATAGCTCTTCTCGACTATCAGAAGACAAGATCGTTCACCCCCCGACGAAATCTTCCACTCCGTAGCTGGACTCCTCTGTTAGCTCAACGGCACTTTCGTCCAGATCTCTGTACAGCTTGTCAGAGATCCGCATCAGGAAATTCGTCGAACCTCTGTAACTTGGGACGATTTTAATCGTCTTGGAGTCGGTCACGAAGACATCACAACTCGACCCATCGTTGAAATCAAGTACTGAGATGTGGGCGTACGGGTTCTTGTGGTAGACGGTTACGCTGGATCTGGACAAATCAGAGAGAGCAGTGATTAGGTCCTCGTTGTCTTTGGTGGACTGGAACACGGGGTTAGCAAACTGGATTTCAATCTCCTGGATGTCCCCAGTATCACGTGACCGCTCTTTGTCCGTGAAGAGTTCAGCCTTCTTTTGCCCAAAGCTGACGTAGTCGTCAAGCAGATAGTTGAAGAACAACTCGACGCTGCCGTCCGATAGGGTGGTTGTGCCGTCACGGGTGATCGTGGCCTCTAACTCGATTTCGTCTTCCGACATTGATTTGAAGACCAGCGAATCAACGTAGTTACCGCCATCACGAGCATCCCGGAATACCTCTGGATACGGCCTAGTCTTGTATGAAATCTCGCCCTCTTCTCTGTGGGAGTAAGCAACTGCTTGCGTAACGATTATTTTCGAATCAGGGCTTACAGACTCGCTGAAGAGATCCAAGACGGTTTCAAGATCTCTTGATGTTGCGTAAAATTCTGAAATGTGCGGTTCGCTCTTACTGATGACCCAACCTAAGCCACGATCAAAGAAATCGGAGTCATGGGCAGTCAGCGCTGTCCAAACCTGGGTATCTTCGTGGTTGAAGATAGCAAATGAACCCCTGACCGTTCGTCCCGATCTTTTGATTTCTCGTTCGACATCTACCTCGTAGTGATCACCGTGGTTAACAACTTCAACACTACTCTTGTTGAAACGGGTATTCAAGAACTCAAATTGGTCGATAGGATCTTCGTGTGCAACGATGGATTTGAAATATACTGAGGAGCGAGGATTTTCCTTCAGATATGACTCGATACCGCGACGAATCTGCGATAGCGAGCAGTCTGAGTAAGCTCCTAAATCGGAGCTCTCACCTAATCCGTACATTGAAATCGGTAGTCCGGTACCAGCTTTTTGTTTTCTACGCGAATACTCCAAACCTCTTGGAATAAATCTTTATCCCAAGGTATGACTCGTGTCTTTGTCCCTGGCCAGGGTGATTCTGTGATGTCCATCTTTCTGGCTATGTTATCGCGTTTTCACTATCTCTGTTTTCTGAGTGCCTGGCACACCTCTCAACGACGCGAACTCCATCCTGCAGGCAGCTCCCTTAATCAGCCAGTCGTTCATTCACTACTCCGTTGACCTGATGCAGAAGTTCCAAGAGATCATTCTCAGCGTTCACCCGGTACCGTTCTGGCGAGGAATCCTCAACGGGTTCAAGAACACCCAGTACCAGTAGGAGATCCAGATGCGTATACACGGATTGGCGACTGACGCCTGCTTTGTCAGCGAGTTCTGTCTTCGTGAATTCGGATCCGGGTAGTGCGTCCAGCAGTGCATCAAGGATATAGCCGACGCTTTCATTCTGCACGAGAATCCGCCATCCACTCGGGTATTCGTCGCGTAGTTCGTCTATTGAGAGGTCCTCAACGGAATCGGCGGGAGATTTGTGGCTTGACATAGTGTGTTCCAGGCGAAGGATACTCTGGTAGTTCTGTATTGATCCCAACGCGTGTTAAACCTATTGGACATCGGCGTCATCTTGGTTTGGATATTTATAAATATCGGCGGTACAGAGTTTCCCGTAATGTCGGATGCTGCGGCGAAGTTTGTCTGGAAATTGGCTCGCCGTCACTCATGGGGGTCACCTATCCCAGCTGAACAACTGATTCGCTTAGTAGCGGGAACAGAAGATCACGACGAACTCGCCCGTGTTCTCGAAAACGAGGTGCTTGAGCTCCCATTTATCGTACAGTCCTCGGATGGGATCCACATCCCAAACGGTCAAGACGCCCACGTCGAGGCAGCCAACTGGTTGCGAGAACAGACGGATTTCGCCGACTTCACAATCAAGGCGACATTATCGCGGCTTCCAAACGGTTGGCCAAACGACGAGTGAATGGAAATGATGTAGCTTCTGTTGTAACTATACTATGGCTCACTTCCACCCTCTATAACACGAGAAATTATTGACGCTGTGTCGTCATCAAGACGTTCCGGATTTACAACCAAGTTGTATATCCAGTTCGTGGAACAATTTTGCTCAATACGGGTCTTATACAGAAGTTCACCATAAGGGGTTAGTGACCACTCTGCTTCTGGATCTTCTCGCGTCACCGGACGATTCACTTCACTGGAATCCTTGTAAGAAAGTCGTCGAAGAACATGCGTCCTGCTATGTCGAGTGGCTTTTATTTCGTCAAAATTTTCAACATGCGTTTTGCCATTCTCTCCCAAGGAGCAGACAATTGAATCGAAGTCAACACTCCAAAGCTCACGACTCTGAATGTGAAACACGTCTTCTATCAGATCTTGAGCCAGGCGATCAATACTTCGGAGCCGGGTTTGATTTGCGAGCTTGGACACAATAGACTCGAAACCGGTTCGGCGAGCGTCTTCTGAAGTCGGGCTCTCACTCGGGGGGTCAGGATGTTCAGTTGGGTTAGGATCAGTTGATGAGGATAAGTCCGTGTAATCAAGTTCGACGGAAGTCTCGTCGACAATCTGGTCCCGTGTATACTCCTGTTGCTCTATTGGAGTGGGATCTGTTGATGAGGACATTTGCATATTCTCAAGGTGAGCGAGAGTCTCGTCGTCAATCCCGTGCCGCGTGTATTCCTGTAAAACAGCGGTAACTAAGGGTGGCGCGGGAGCAAATCCTTGTTCACGTAATATCTCCCGGATTTCGTTTCGCTCTTCTTGGAAACCATCATCTTCGTGGGCTTCTGTGCCGGCAGATACCAGCCGCGTCTCATAGTAGTCTTCCAACTCCCCGAATAACTCAACCAAATTCTGCGCTTCCCGTTCCCAGTCCCGGTCAGATTCCCCAACGAGCCCGATAATGAACCCCCAAACGAGCTCTGCCGGCACCTGTTCGTCGTGAATAAAACGGATTATACTGCCAACCTCGAAGCCGAGATCTAATTCCGGGTCTGATCGTTGGTAGGCTGTTCGGGCAATAGGCGACTCTCGAACCACCTGTGAGCGATTCGAAATCGAAAGAAGACCTTTCCAGATTTCATCCTCATATTCTTCCAGATAGCCGTGGTAGTATAATAGCGATATGTCGTCAATCAATTGCTGAACCCGATCAGGGAGTTTTTTCGCTTTAGGACCAATCCGCTCTTCCATCGGTGAGGGCGAGTCCTCGCCTGCATCTCCGGTCAGGAGAAATTGTTGTTGCATAGGGGCTAGGCTTCGCCGCTCACCAGCATCCATCTCATCCGGATCCCAGAGTGGGCCGTCCATGAGAGAAGTATATAAAGAACGTAGAAAAAGTAGTTTCGGGGTCACTCGAACCAGCTTCTAACCGGCTAGATGTGCGTGTATGCGACGTACAACAGTTCGTCAGCAGCAGCACGCGATAAACACGCAGCCGTTGGACGGTGGTCGCTCATGTCTGTAGACGACGATCTCTCAAGCGAGATCCAACGCGTCCTACACGAATACGGTGACTCGCTGGATCCACTCTCGTTCGATGAAGCAGTCGACCTGTTCTTGAAAAATAATGAATCGGAGCTCAAGCCTAGCACGCTCGGTGAGTATGAAGACGAATTAATTCGGTTCACGGATTACTGCGAGCGGAATGGTGTTGAGGATTCATCGGATCTTGCAGGCCGAATATTCCTGGAGTTCAAAATCTGGCGGCGCAACGAAGGCCACGACGAGGATGAACCACTCGGTAACAAAACCATGCGGGATGAGATGTATCTGTTGCGGAGCTTCACCCGATTCTTAGCATCGATCGACGCGGTGAGGCCCGGCCTGCACAGGAAAATAGAGATTCCCTCGTTGGATCCTGGTGATGGAAAGCGCGATATTGATTTCGCTGCCGAACGATTAGAAGCGATTCTTGATCACCTGGAAAAGTACGAATACGCAACCCGTGAACACGCTGTCTGGGTACTCTTCGCTGCGACAGGGCGGCGTCCCAGTGACCTCAGATCTCTTGACTGTGATGACGTATCTCTCGATAAAGAGAACCCGCACATTGACTTCCAGCATCGAGAGGGAGAAACACGCCTCAAAAACGGGAAAAATAGCGAGAACTCAGTCAGTATCAGTGACACTGCTGCTGAGGTACTCGGTGATTATATCGATGTGCACCGGATCGATATTGTCGAAGATGATCGTGAGCCTCTGCTAACAAGCACCTACGGTCGCCTATCGACGGGTACAATTCGGAAATATGTCTACAAGTGGAGTCGTCCGTGTATGATTGGGCAGGACTGTCCCGACGGCCGTGACGAGAATTCCTGCGAAGCTATGGAGTCGATTGACCAAGCTACCAAGTGCCCGTTCAGTAAACCACCTGTGGCACTCCGACACGGGTACATCTCGAACCTACGGCGAGAAGGCATCCCGCTTCACGTCATCAGTGATCGATGCGATGCCAGTGAAGACGTGATAGAAAAATACTACGAGGAAGTTGATGAGGATACGAAGCGGGAATTACGGCGGCAAGAACTCGAAAAAGCATCTGACGATCGCGGATACCTGTAGTCGCTGGTTCTCCCAAGGCGGTTTAATGACAGCTTCGCTCGTTACGTGTTCGTATTCGTATTTGCAGAGGCACGATAAAACCGTTCACAGGGCCGTTCCACCCTGTTCTTCGATGGTCAGTTGAAGAGTAGATCTGGCTAGTGAAGCGTTGGTGTATATTCTGGATTCGTTAACGAGATTCTCGAAGATGTTCTATTGCGGGTTCCCATTCCATAAACTCCTCTCCACATTCGCAGTACAGTACTGGCGCGTTCACATCCTCTCTTTGTAGGATTTCACGATTAACCGGTTCGACCTTATCCTCGGACTCGATATACTGATATTCGATCTCGACTCGCGCTGGCGCGTCTTCATATAATACGTGTTCAGTCATAGAAGGAACTTCACCACACGAGTATTTAGTCTGTCGTGAATCGGGCTCCCGCCATAGGCTGAGTTCACATTTACTACGGGACTGGTTAGAAGATTAATATATCACCCTGGGAATTGGCCTCTATATCTCTCCTATCGTAGTTACAGAGATGTACTTAAAGACGCGAAAGAATCTGGATTTGGAAATGTAATAAATCTGAATTTGCCAAAATTGCCAGGAACTTTTTGAATTTCTTCTTGGGCGCAATGTGTAACCATCAGTGCGATACTGACAAGGAGTGCGCCAAGAATACCGATACGACCCACAAAACTTCGGTTAGCGGGAAAGCCAGCACCGGGGCCTGGAGCGAAGTTGATTTTTCCAACCCAACTTCCGACGCATACCCACCAGCCTGGCTCGAACGTGAGCAATGGATGGGCCACCGCGATAAGCGCCCATTCGCACCCTGGGGCGTCCGCGATCACCCCGATGCTGCCCCAGACAAAGATGCTCGGTACAAGTGGAGCCTATCTGAGAACTACGTTGACGGTGAGAAGATTGCGATGGCGGAACACGACGAGCGGCTCGACGGCCGCGTCTTCTTACAGCAGGAAGATGATCCATTTGCATTCGTTGACGGTGACGATGTCCGCGATCCCGAAACCGGTGAGGTCCACCCAGCGTTCGTAGCGGTCCTCGAACATCTTGGTCTCACCTACGCGGACGTGTCGATCTCAGGCACGGGCATCCACGCGCCATACATCGCGTCTGATGGACTCCCACTCGACGGTACAACGCAGGCATCTTTTCCTCTAGATACTGAGCCTTGGGGGACGAACGAAGAGCTCCCGTCCATCGAAATTTACGCTGGCACACACGTCTGCGTAGCTACCGGCGACCACGTACGTGGGACGCCAACTGACATCCGTGAGTGGAACGCTGACGCGCTACGATCGATCTTGGAAGCTAACGGCTACGATGACGCGCTCAAGGTACAGCACGATACTGACCGCGACCGTGCTGATATTGACGACTACGAACCCGATGCCACGACCGCCGACGAAACGACCGAAGATGCCCGGGACGTGCTGGCCGCTGTCGACCAGCTCCGGCCACAGGATCTTTCTCTTAGGACTCGTCAGGTCGGGAGCGACTCAACCGGGTGGGAAACCTGGGATCCCAGTACGTACCGCCACTCAAGCGGGAAGGATTCACTCCACACTCCCGACCGCGAGATATTCTATGACCAGAAGAAAGGCGAAACATTCGGCGTTCTCAAGCTATTCGCGCTTGAGCAAGATACCCTGTCACGCCCCGGTGAACGCCTCGCCGGCAATAAGTGGTGGGAAGCCATCAAGAAAGCCCGTGAGGCCGGTGCACCGATCCCTGAGTACGTTGGCGGGCACGGGAAGGATGGTCAACCTATCGGGGTGCTACCGTCTGCTGATCGAGACCTCACGACTGCTGCTAGTGGCTGGGATTGGAAACACACCACCCAGCAGGATGAGGAGACGCTTACCATCAGCGAGGCACGTGATCGCACGACCAACGCAATCGCTGAAGCATATACAGAGCACGATCAGACGCTGGTTGAAGCGCTGCCCACGATGGGGAAATCCTACGGCGCTGTGAAAGCCGCTGCTGAGACTGGACAGCAGGTCACGATTCTCACTGGCCGCGGGCATAACGAGCAGTACAATCAGTTCAGAGAATGGTGCGACGAGTTCGGCCTGGATTACTACACGCTCCCGAGTTTCACTCGCCACTGTGATACTGCCAACGGCACGTACGGCAACGACTTGGCCGACACTGTTCGTAACTGGTATCAGCGCGGTGCAACCCCGAAAAAGATCCACAAGACCGCCGAGTATGTCCTTGATCACCCGCTTCCCTGCCAAGAAGACGAAGCCCGGACCTGCCCATATACCAGCAAATGGGATTTCGACCCGGACGAATTCGATGTCCTCATCGGGCACTACTCACACGCATATAAACCGAAAGTCACCACGGGCCGCGTCGTCGTCGTCGACGAATTCCCCGATACGTATGAAACGATCCTTCGCTCCAAGCTGCAAGGTGCTGTCTCCTACTGGCTTGACATCACGCCTGACGTTCCCTTTGACAGCTACACGGATCTCATCGAAAACCGCGATGATCAAGAACGACGAGGACAGGCACTCCTCTGGTTCAAACACAATTGTGTCGAACCTGACGAGATGCACGTCTTCGACGACGAGAAGGCGCACGCTGCCGCCCCAATCGCCGTTTACACACTCCTCGACAGCGAAGATCTCGGCAACGGATTCGAGTATACCCAAATCGACGACGTTGGAATTGGAGTTCACAATCGAGCAGCCGGGACTGTCTCATTCCTACACACGCCCAGCCTAGACTACGCCAGCAGCGTCGTCGGCCTTGATGGCACCCCGACGAAGCAGATGTGGGAACTCGCAGTCGGCGAGCGACTCACGCATCGACCAGTACTCAAAGACGAAGAGCGCACAGAGTACATCCGCGACGCTCTCAACCTCAATCTCGTGCGTACCACTGAGTACGTCAAGCCCTACAACCCTGATCCAGGATCTGCTGGCGATCGTATTGCTGTGGATAAAGACGCTGCACTGCTCGACGCAGTCGTCGAGAAACACGGGCAACGCCCGGCACTGATCACGACCACAACCGCACTCAACGAATACGACGATGCAGGGCTGATTGATCTGGACCGCAGCGCTCCAACCGGCGACCGCGTTACCGACGGCCCCGTAGACTGCGCCAAATGGTACGGCGATGTCCTCGGCAGTAACGAATTCGACGACACACGCCTCGGCGTCGTAATCGGTTCCAACCACTATGGTGACGGGTTCATCAAAAAGTGGGGGGCGTACGCTGGACAGGCCGTCGAACGGAACGGCGAGAAGGGTAGCGATCTCTCCTACGGTCAGTTCGGCGATAAGGTTCTCCTGCATATGCGTGAACACGATACGCTCCAGGCAGCGATGCGCTTCGGCCGCGACGGCAACGGCGCTGTCGTCTACGTCCACACGGACACGCTTCCCGAGTGGGTACCACTCGCCGGCGAGGGACGGGTCGTGACGACGTGGAGTGACGGGATGAAAGCCGTCGTGCAGGCGCTTGAGGATCTCGGCGAGGTGACTACCGCCGCCATCGTCGAACACCCGGCCGTCGATCTCTCACGGCAGCAGGTTTTCAAGCACCTCGAAACACTGCGTGAACGAGGCATCCTCAACCGCGAGCAGGATGACGAGGATGGCCGCCGGGTCGTGTGGCGCGACGACGGCCTGCATCGCCTCAGCGATCACGGTGACGTAGACCTCGACCCTGTCGAACTGGAAGAACTTGACGACGACGAGGAGCTTCGTCAACTAGCACGTAATAGTATCTATACGTGGAAGTTTACGAACCAAGACGGGGACAAGCCGAATCCCCGCGGCCAGTCCGGGCCTTCACCATCTGCTGATGATGGTCCCGGTGAGGCCAGGAGTAGTTCTACCTGAGGCGGCTAGTTGGTCCTGGTTAGATAGCACGTCAGTCGCTGGCTTCAGTAAGAGAGCGACAAAATATATTTCACGGACACTTTCGTAGAGGGTCGGGTGTCAATTATTCGCTCGACGCGTTACAGGACTTGGCTCACACAGCGCGTCAATTCTCGGCTTGAAGGTCTTGCAGAAGCAGCTAAAGGGGATCAAAGTCTTCGAGATGCGTATGATGCCGAGTTAACTAGTCATGGAAACAGCGAGGAGAAGATCGCTCGAAGCCATGAGGGACGGGAACTAATCGAGTTAATTCAAAATGCTCGGGATGCGATCCAGCCGTCTGGTCCGGGCCAGGTCTATGTCGGAATTCTTGACGAAGGAATCCTGGTAGCGAACACTGGCAAGCCATTCGATTTACTCGATGAAGATACGGAACGGGCGGTCAAAATGATTGGTGAGTCGAATAAAACGGATTTGGAAGATGATGACACGGCTGGTGTCGATATGGATTCTGATTCTGTCGGTCACATCGGAGTTGGACTCAAATCTACCGTTGCCGTCGGGGATGATTTTGAGGTCTGGTCAAGGCGACCTGGAGACTCAGAAACCCTACGCGTCAGGTATAGTCGAGCTTACATCACTGCAGCTGTCGCAGCACGGTTCGGTCATCAACTTCCGACCGAACTGAATCTTAGTGATGGACTGATAGGGCCGTACGCTAAAGCCGCTGCGAACGGCCTCTTTAACCCAGATCAACAGTTCGTCAATGACCCGATTCCCCTGAAAGACGATCTCGGCAAAGCACCTCTATTCTGGTTTCCGTGGCCGCTTGACCCGTCATCACCTGGCCCATCGAATTCAACGCTCGCGGACCGAGCGAATAAGCTGTTGACGGCACCGCAGGAAACCCTTTCACAGTTCGCAGAACCGCCTTCGGACCCATTCCGAACGGCCGTTTTTATCGAGTACAGGGACGATATGTGGCGGACGCTATTATCTGCGTTTGACATCCCAACGCCAATTGAATCGCCGGACGACCCGGCTGCAAGAGCGGATGAACTTTGGGAGAAGTTATCGTATTATGGCGATCGGGCAGAAGGGTTTGATCCGGAGACGCTCATCAACCTTGGAAAGATAGACGACTTGTATCTTGAGCGAATTCCTCAAGAATCGGCGAATGAAACCGAGCACTGGGATGTCACTGAGACGACGCCTCAACGGACAATCCCAGACGACGGGGTGAAGCATCGAAAGTTCGATGTGAAAATATCTACTGATAGTGGGAATCAGACGGTAACGTACGACAGTTACGCGGGAGAGTGGGACGGGACCGGAACGACGCGACCACGACTCGTTATTGAGCGTCCACGTACGGATGCAGATGGAATCGCGCGAGCAAGCTACCCGTTACATCTCTATTATCCGATTTCAGCAACAGACGATGCACTCCCGGTCTGTTTCCACGGTCGGTTCCGAGTGACGACAGAGCGGAAAGATCTGAGCAGGAGTAGTGCTGATCACAACAAGCGAGTCCTCAAGCACGGAGCAGAACTCTTCGGGCGGGTTGCGGGCGGAACAGCTATGCTTGCGTGTGATCCTGAGACAGCAGACCACTGGAATCGGTATCCGTGGCTGTTGCTTCCTGATACGGAATCAGATATGGAATATGTGCCCGAATCCCCCAAGGATACGGCTGATCTCATATCTTACTTCCGGCGACAAATCCTCGAACATCTGCGCGACACTGCTGCAGTTCCAACAGTAAACGGGCCGACAACTGTCGATAGTATCACACTATACCCGTCGAAACCCGTTTTCAAATCGTTCGCGGCAGCTGCTGAGATTGCAGATACCTCTGGGACGGCAGCTATAACGGCCGGGACAGATCCGGTTCCGACATTAGAGACACTCCGTGCTGCGTTGACGCTGCAGTCAAAACGAGGTGACTCAGAGCGCCGGCGTCAGCGATGGAAAGCTTTCGTTGGGGCAGAGCGAGCAACAGCAACGCTGAAAGATTGGGCACAATGGCTGGACTCCAACCTCACCGTCAACGAATCTTCACCGTCGAGTACAGGTGCCCCAACTAAAGTTGTCCACCATCGCCGTGGGAAGGACCTCTTCGGCGGGATGGTCGAACTCGTTGACAAGGCTGCTACTGAACTGGATACGTCGATTGCAAACGTGTTGAAAAAAGACTGGTTGGCGGACACGCTTCCAGGAGTATATTTACTCCCCTGTGAACGGGCGGACAGCGATGAAACAGTTGAACTTGTCCCAATTGAACCGAGTCCCAGCGGTCAAATTGAGCGGGGAACCCAATCAACACGAACCGTTCTCTGGGGATTAGACCGCGAGTCATTACCGTTTTCGTACCCCCCAGAACACGGGCAATTCGATGTGTTCTTTTTTGATCAAGAGTCGCAACGCGGGGCGACAGAAGTGCTGAGCGATGCTGGTAAGACCCGTACATGGGGTGTTCGTGAATATAATGACCTTCCGAATCTGTTCGAGGCACTCCTACAGACATTCAAACCACCGACACGTGACCTGGATCTCGGGAGCGTGGCTGCTCTCGCCACGCTTGTCTCAAACCTAGAGGTTGACTCCACAACACTGGGTCAAACCGAATTAGCCGTCGGGAGTCGCTCGCACTTCGTTAATGCCTTATCCAAGACCGATCGTCGCTCACTGCTTCGACTCCGACTCGGGGTCCGTCGATCCGCGATACGCGGACCTACCTTCCCCGACACAAAGCTATCTGATTTTTCACTCTCCGATTCCTGGCAGCAGCTCCGGCACAAAGCGCTTCAGGCCGCTACAACTGATTCAGGGGCCGGGGGCGACTCGAACACACTAGAGGAACCAGAATGGCAGTCCACCGGCGACTTTGACGCGTCTTCACTACCCGATCTAACGCAAGATGCTGATGCTTGGACGGGATTCCCTGAAGACCTGACTGAGACTGACACTCGCCGTGGACTTGCTCGTGCAATCTCCCTGCTCGGCGTCAGTAGTCTCCCCGGTATTCGATACCTGCCGTTCCACGGGGAAACACATCCGCCAGTTAACGAAGGAATCCCTCACTGGCATCCATCAGAATGGATCGATGAAGGTCTTCCGACGTGGGCAGTAAATCACAGAGAAAGTCTCCGGTTAGCAGTTGAGACAACCAATTACACACAGTACATTACGAGCTATAATCACCATCCCAGAGCAACGATCAATCATCTCGGCTGTGAAAAGGCCCCGACAACCGCAGACTCATCGCATCAGCAATCGTATCTTATCGGGTGGACATGGTTCGACCCTGCCCAGCTTTCAACACTGGAATCGAATCCAGAACGGACTCGGGCGCTTCTTGAGAGGTATAGTAACGAGTATCGTCAGAATCTGCTCACAACGAAGTGGCACTGCCGTCGGTATAATGGGTGTTCGATGAGGGACGCAACCGTCCCGACGGTCGCAAATCTACAGTTACGGCAACTGCCGATCTGGGACTCTATCGTGAAGGTAACGGATTCGCTTGAAGAGCAGCAAGCGTGGGAGTCAGAGCAATCTCAGCTTAGTTACGCTGTCATCCAGACCGAAGGCGGTGGGAGATCGGGGTGGCGACTGTTCCCACATATAGACCCTGACGGTGAGGATGTGTTGCTTAATGAGTCGCTCCTCGCTGAATTTGGTGTTGTTCCGCTTGGTGAAATTGACGTTACGGGCGCAGAACATCGACTTCAGCAGGTACAAGCGGTATTGGCCGATGTTAGTACAGATGAGTTCGACGAAATTGACGAACCAGTACCGCTCTCAATTCCGTCTTCACAGGTAGAAAATTGGAAGCGAGCGTACTCACAGCTACTTCGACCCATCCTTGATGCATGGGATACACCAGATGACGCTAACGCGGTTGATGCGAAATTAGATGAGCTATTATCCACACTCACGCATATTCCGCTGAAACGAGAGGGTGAGTGGTATACGGCGTCTATTGAATGGGTTCGTGACCACGGCGGATCTGCCGTCTGGCGGTATCCGCGTGAAAATCCTACCCGGTGGGTGAAAACAGCGCTCTCGATAGCCTATGAAGGCCAGCCAGGGTACCGTTTTGAGCATCCTGTACAACAAGCAGGGTTTGCTGAATTCGCTGATAAAGCGCTTGACATTCCATCAATCTCGGCCACGGAGCCGCAACTGTCTGCTGAGGAGTTCAATGCCCGAAAGCGCCCTACAACCGGATTTATCGGTCGTTCAAAACTACAGAGGTGGACTGATACGCTCCAGTCGCGTCTACCACTCCTTTTGGCGACTATCTCAGCACGTAGTCATAACCGTCTTGAGTCAGCGACGGAAACGCTGCGAACCGGAATTGACAACATAGCGGTCATAGAGCGGTTACCTGCCGATATTCGAGCGGATCTTTCTGATCCAAAATCAGTCACGTACCTTCTCCCAGATAGAGTGGAGTCCAACGGTGAACAGGCGCGAGGGATTGCTGTCGTTGCTTCCGAGGTAGATAGCCCGACTATCGGAGACCTTACTCAGGCGATCGCACTTCTCACGAAGCAGTTCGGGCACCTTGGAACAATCCAGCACGTGTTAGAAGCGGATGAGTATACTCAGGCGCGTCGTCGACTTGAAGGAACATTCCCCGTTGAGGATGCCGAACAGTTCCTTGAAGAACGTCGGCGAACCAACCTTCGAAACCGCCTCGAACTAGCTGCTGATTTGCTTGATTGGCTTGGCCACGAACGCCCCCCAGTTGAGGGGGCTGCAAAGCAGTTACAGGAGCGCTCAAACGAAGAGACTGATCTCTTCGAACGGCTTGGTAATGATGTCCGGAGTAGTGGTGAGGTTTCGGGACTCCCTGATGAGCTTCAAACATATCTTAACCGCTGCCGCAGTGTTGACCGACCAATCCGGGAAATAATTGCACTACTTTTCAATCCTGGATCTGAAGGAGTTTCAACGATCCGTGAACACATCACGGTACTCTCCTATGGAGATCGCAAACAGGCACTTATCGAATGGTTTGCCGTTCATTCACGTGAACTACCAGGTGATTTTGTCCCCTCAGAGATCGCCAGTCAGTGTCGTCGGCTATCTCAAATCGACGCTGTCTGGGTTGAGACGGACTCGGAGTTCGTCCAATCGCCAGTTGATTGGCATAATGCAGTAGAAGAGAAGGAGACGACGCTAGCGTGGCACGAGGAGCTACCGGAATACGCTTCCGCCGAGGATTTCGGGACGTACTGGCTGGACCTCTGCAAAGATGATCGCGCTACTGCATTAGCCGACCGCCTTCACTCACAGCTCACAAATGAACTCCCGGATCACACAGCGGCAGCTGTCCGCGCATACATCATTGACGGCGAACCACTACCATCGCCAACGGAGTCGTCCCCTGATCACAAAGAACGAGCCTTCGCTTCTGCGACAAACTATCTCCGCGAAAATGAGATCTCTTCATTAGAGATTATTGATGATGAGTCAGTGTCTGCTAGCGTCGCTCCTGATAGCTCTGATTCAACAACAGCAACTGGTGGTACTGGCGGGCAACCGCAATCCTTCACTGGCAGAGGCGAACTTGCTGAGGTCGCTGTCACACTCGAAATCCTAACGCGAACCGCCGCGTGGTTAGAAGCGGACGCAGAACACGAAGACATACTCATTGACCAATTCAAGGATCTGTATCTAACGCAGACCAAAGACGGAGACGATGCTATCGACTATAAATGGCATACTGAAGGTCGTTGGAACCGCGATCTTCTCCCACTCCTCAACCAGGACTCAGAGCAGCTCTTGAACGAGTTCATCAATTGGCAGTCAACGATTCCAACTAGTGGCTCTCTTGCCGATCTCGCATCCGTTTCATTGCTTGACGTGTCGGGTGAACAAGGCCCAGGATTCGACATCATTGACCCAGTAACACGAGACGGGACCTCGTTTTCACCACGCCCGGTTGAGATCAAATCCGTCGCAACCACTAATCCACCATTCAACATCCGTCTATCGACGAACGAGTATCAGCAGTGTAAGCTCCACGTCAGTCAGTCAGATCACCCCTACATACTACGTATTGTCTACGTCCCATCGGACGACCCAACAATCGCAGCGTCTAAAGACGTTGCAACGTATCAGATCACGAGTGTTGACGAACTCAGAACCCTCGTTGGAGAGCCATTTGATATGCAGGTGCGCAGCGGGTATCTACGGCCCACACTCGACGAAAAGTGAACGCACTCGAAGTTGATATTTTGCTGAAAGCTAATCTGTCGCGTCTGCGGAATTAGGAAGCCTCATCAAGCCACTCTCCCAGTGACGACGAGGATCTTCGTCAACTGGCACGTAATGGTATCTATACGTGGGAGTTTACGAACCGTGACGAAGGCGAGCCGACGCCCGGCGGTCAGTCTGGGTATTCACCAGCAGCTGGGGATGGTCACGGTGAGATCAGAGATAGCATCACACGACAAGGCTGGTTGATCCCAGCTTGGAAGTGGCTTAATCGCTGGCATCAGTAGCGTGACGGCCAGTTTGGATTCTATTTGCTGACCCTATCCACCCTGAGCGGACGAGTTTTCATTACTATCCGTTCCAATACTCGTATGTCTGCTACAGGATTTTTGCAAAGATAAAGCGGATTTCACGTAGAGGAGACCGACGAAGGATCATAGTCTCATCTTCAGTATGAGAGCGACAAACTCAATTATTGTTATCGACTCCCCATCGCTTGAGCAGATAACCGATCCCGCCTAGTGCCGTGAGCGCTTGCACTATGCCGAATCCAGGTTGGTCTACGGTAGTTGGTTCGGCTTGTGTACTCGAATCATCAGTTGATCCCTGGTCTTCTGACGCATCCGTGTTGTCGTCTGCTGCGGTCACCTCGAATGGCTCTGACTCGACTCCATCCACACTCACCGTATATTCACCGGGAGATGTGAATGAGTACTCGAATTCAGTACGGTCGACCTCGCCGGGTGCAATGGTCACTTCGGCCGTGTCGACGGTTTCGCCGTCAACTACCAAGGTGGGGGACGCAGTTGCCTCGGTAGCTCCGAGGTTCTCGTAAGAAACGCTTATTGTGAGAGTCTCTTCTACAGTGAAGGTTCCGCTGGGCCACTCTATCGTACGAGAGAACTGCGGGCCGAATTCCTCGTGCTTTTGCCGTCGGTGGAAATCGACCACGTCCTCGATCATTGCGTCCGTAAGCTCGTGACCTGCACCCTCATATGCAGTAAACTCGGCAGAGACCCCAAGCTGTTCGAAGATCGCTTGGCTAGTTCTGAAACGGTCATCCACCTGTAGTGAGCCAAAAACCTCGGAAATCAAGGTGTCAACCTCACCTGAGCCTCTGTACAGCTTGTGGACGTATTCTTCTGGATTCTCCGGATCTTGATCTTCAGCCCCAATATACCAGAACTGGTTGGTTTCAAGCCACGCGTCCCTGTTGAATTCGGTTCCGATTAGATCCGGGAGATCACCGACCCCGACAGACCAAGGGAGTGTTGTTGTGCTTGGATCCCCCGCGGTTGGAATGTCCTCACTGAGTTCTTCGAGAGGAAGCACAGCGATGCCGTTCCCACCGGCTGAGAAGGCGTTGATTCGTTCTGGGTGAAGAGCTGTGAATTTATCGTAGAATCGGCCATTAGACGAGAACCCCTCGGCGTGGAATTTCTCTGGAACGTCGTATGGCTGATCTGAAAGCCGTGTTCTGGCATCCTCGACCATTGCAAGTACCTGCAGATCAAGACGAGGCGGGTCTGATCCAGATAGACTCAGATTCTCATACGACCCGTCTTCACTTCTGCTCGGGATGAGTGCAACCAACGCAGGAGAGTTTACTTCAGTTGCAATTTCGTTTAGTCTCCCATTCTCGATATGCCCATGCCCTGATTCGAGTCGCCTTTCTGTTTCAGACGGAACCCCTCTCCACGGGCTGTTCCCAACGATTAGTGGTCGTGTACCAGTGTCATTTGATTCGGTAGTGGAGTTGGACGTGCTTGGGGTGTACAGTAAATACGGCCAGTTGAACCCGGCGTCAGGATCTGCTTCGACGAGTTCAACTGTTGCTTCTGCTCCGTTTGCATCTGGTTCATTTAGCGGTTCGTCAACTGCCACGGTCGCGCGGGCACCGCCGTAGGAATACCCACCCTCTGGCGGTTGAATTGAGATGCTAATCAGTTGCGTTTCCGGGATTGGTTCGTCAAGTTCGATCGTGCGATTAGAGAATTCAGTCCCGGCCTCAACGTTGAGGACTTTGTACCGCTGTCGATCCCCCTCTGAGTGAAAAATAATGATTTCTGCTTCGACTTCAGTATAGAGCGATTCTACAACCACGGATGAGCCGTCTGATTCTTGATCGTTGAATCGTACCGATACGTTAGCGTCCTCTTGAGCTACGGCTCCTGTCTGGCCTAGTGCGAGCGTGCCAACCGCTGAGATTCCAGCCAGCGTTAGAACTTGTCGTCGATCCCACGACGAAGCGGTATCTTCCATCGTAACAACGAGTGCATAGGTCAGTCACTAAATGATTAGTAAATCCCGTAGTACACTCCACCAAATCCATCTGAATGCCTCTGTTGGATTCCTCAAAAAGTGATATATTCTGACCCGGTCGCGGTCCATACAGAGGATACAAACGTCATATAACCCCGCCTCGCTTGTGGATAATCAAGGCGAAAATCCGAGAGAAAGCTACTGAACTGCTTCACCAATAGCCTTGACGAACTCCTCGGCGTGTTGTGACCCAATGAGAATTGAACGCCCGTTCTTCCGTTCGATCCAGACCCCCTGACTGCCACTGACATTATATGCGATCTTCCCGGGTACCCAACGGATTCCCCAACCCCCGAACTCACGAAGGGGGCTGTACTGTTTGGACTCGTAACGTTCAATCTCTGACCACGAAATGTGACGGAAGGACCGATGAATAGGCCACATTTTGAAATAGATGCCGTCGGTTCTAACTTCAGTGTGGAGACGAAGACTGTAGATTAGTCCAGCGACCCCAACGACGATGGCGAGTCCACCCCACAAAATAGGGCCTAATACAAGCATAAGAACCGCGATACCCCCAAGAAGTCCCCATATCCACGGATGACGAAACCGCTGTACTTCACGAAATCGTGGATTTCCTTCCATAAGTGGGTTGTTCAAAATTGTCGATACTCAGTAATAGGCTCTCCGGACATCGGGACTCAACCATATCAGACACGTCTTGTAATTCGTACGGCTATCGGACTACCCCTTGAGCTGGTCGGACTCTCGGTAGTCAAACGCACTTTTCACCGACCAGCTGTTGCTGATGAGAATGTATCTGAAGAATAGGAGTTCACCAAAGCCATCTGAATAGATCGATGCTGACGTAATCTATCCATCATATGTGACCTTCTATTGAAGCGATGGGAGCTGGTTCGAATCCGTTCTGTCAGGGATGGCTTCGTTCCTGCTCGATTCAACTTCGGAACCCCTGTTTCAGCAAAACGTACTCATCCCTGCGCCGAGGCATAGTATCAATTAAAAATAAAGAATATTTTCTTTCTAGTCGGCGGATTCATTTGGATCCACGCTGTATGCTCAAGCAACGATGTCCTCGGAGCCCGCCGCCACGACGCCTGATCCTGATGAGGGTGATTTAGAGCAGTACGTGGATGACCAGTTGTTTAGCGGGAGTATGGGAACGCTCACGGATCACGTCACACGGAAAGCAGCACTGGGTGATGGGCGACGGTACGCGATCCTGTATTACCTGTGGGATCGTGAGGAAGTCGCCCGAAAGGAACTCGCTGAGATCATCGACGACCCTGGATTTGATCTCACCCACCACCTCGGAGAACTCGTTGATGCTGGTCTGATTACCCGTGTTGGAGCTCCAGAGGATACAGATGGCCGGCAAACCTTCTACCGGATCACACATATCGGCCAGCAGGAAATCACGTCTGATGTCCAGAATATCACTGGCTCTGGACCGTAGTGACTGTTTCCGCTGTCCCTGTCGAGACTGCTAGAGTTTGACGGCGAGGCGAATCTTCGTTAACTGGCACGTAATAGTATCTATACGTGGGAGTTTACGAACCCGGACGAGGACGAGTCGAGCCCACACGGCCAGTCCGGATACTCACCAGTAGCTACCGATGGTCACGGTGAAATTAAGGGAGAACACCACCTGAAGCGGCCGGATGATTCCAAATCGGTAGACGATTGAATCACGCAGATCGGCCAGAAAAAACGACGGCGGTTTGTCGGAAGAGTACTTGTTCAGCGTTATTCAGGATCAGCTCTGACGATTATGCGTCTTCCTCGATACCGATATTCTCTATCACGTGCCGCTTGATCTCCTTTTCGCGTTCGATGACGAAGTTGTCAAAGTCATCGTCGAGCAAATATTCATACGCAGATTCAGAGATGAAGTGCTCCTTCAGTAGGCTCTTTACTTTTTCTTCACTCCCGTGGCTCTTGATCATCTCCTCAACGTAGTCAGAGGGCTTCTTGCGCTTGATTTTATTATTCGTCTCGTCCAGAATCAACGTTCGATTCACTATCGAATCCCGATAGAGATCAAAGGATTGCGCTTTCTCTTGATCAATCCCCTGTACCTTCTTCGGGAAGATGTGATGATCGTTGATGCGGTGGTCAGTGAAATCACCGGTCCCCAAGATGTTTCCACGATAGAAGTCCCTCGGCCCGTTCAATGCGAGCAAACAGATCACGCCATTATACCGCCCTGAGCCTTTGTCAGTACTTTTCAAATCGAGTTCCTCGATGAATTCAGCATCAACCTTTGCGATCTGTTCCATCGTCTTCCCTTGGGAAATCCATTCTTTCCAATCTCGAAAATCGCTGCCCATTACCGTGTCTGAGGAGCCACCGTAGTCTTTCGAGAAGACAGCAGCCCAGTACCACCGCTTCAGCATCGTTCGGAACTCGGGGTCAGCGACAGAGCCGTCATACTCCCACAGAACAGCCGCAATAACCGGAAGCATCGTCCCGTATGGGATGTACTCTTCTCGAATAGCTCCGAAATCACGGCCGCCCGTGTTCATAATGATTGAGCGGGCCTCTTCGGCATAGTCGACAGCCGTGTTCCACAGCTCTTCGAACGCGTCCCCGGATTCTACCAGGACTTCCTCATACCGAGTCCCATCTGGTTCCTCGCGTACTGTTTCTTCGCCAGGGATCAGGTTGTAGAGATACTTCGAAGAGCAATAGTTCTGTTTCCGGAGCGAAATGATCTTCAGGATATTGATGTTCATACTGGAGTCCATCGATTTCAGTGCCTCTGGCACTTCGCGTTCCCAGAGATCTTTCCGTAACTCCACTCCATACGGGTATAGGAACGCATTCATCAGGTCAAAGGTGGACAGCGTCATCCCGCTCGCATTCACCTTAGCGAAAATGTTGCAGATGTCCCTGATGTCTCGTTCAGAGCTCAGTGGGTAATGGACGAAGTTGTAGTTGAGAATTCGCTGGAACATATCCCGCACTTTGAACTCGATCACGTCCTCTGGCAGAACGTCTGAGTGCGCTTCGATGAAGCGCTTGGACCACTGGTTGAACTCTCTGGAGTTAATATAGCTATTGTCCGGATTCTCCGGATCATCGGCTGACAAAACACAGAGCGGAACTCTTCCTTCCTCAATCCACTCGTCTCGATCCTTTAGATCGTTCCAGTCACGGTGATGTCTGAAGTACTTGTAGGGAATCGCTTCGTCGTACTCCTCATTCAGCGCTTTCACCAAGTCAAGATAGAATACGTAGTAGGACTTCCGGCTGGGGAACTTCTTCTCCGGATTATAAATCGCGTAGTAGAGTGACGACAATCGCTGTTGCCCATCGAGCACGGCCTGTTGAGGAATACCCTCAATAGAAGCGCCCCATACAGGATCCCATTCCTCTTGTTCTGCTTTGGTTTCGTCTAGGTCCCAGAACAGAAGCAAGCCCGTGTAATAATCCTGGAGTATCGACTGAAAGAGCTCTGACGCCATTGAGGGCTCCCACTCGAATCCCCGCTGAAAGTAGGGGATAACGTAGTCTCCAGAATCAACATCCTTCATCAACTCACTCACGTTTTTCGTCCCAGGATTCTCCGATTTAACCATATCTTCCCCAACACTCGAATTACCGTTATATCTTGTCGTGACTCTTACAGAGTCGATGACGGTACCGACGATGACGAGGTTCGTCAACTGGCACGTATTAGTATCTATACGTGGGAGTTTACGAATCGGCCTGGTCTGGCGTCGGAGTTATTCGCTCGGGCTCTTACCGAAAACAATGAAGCAGAATGACTTACCTGGGGCTTGCCACAAAGGGTCGTGATGAATACACAGCGCGAATGTGGTACAAATCGAGGCCGATCTACGGGAGAGAGGGATCGGTCAGTACAGGGGCTCTTTGTAATGGTTGTGTCAGAACTCAGCTTGGCGAATCCAGAGTCCGAGCCCGGTCAACACAGTCCCTGTCACTGCCAACCAGAGAACTCGTGTTGCTGTGCCTACCAGTGGCTCTGTGCTGCCTCGCGCTCCGTTATAATACAATTCAAGCAGAAAGAGACCGATCATTAACACGCCAGTCGCATAGGCACTGGCTGCAATCGTCTGCTGGACCGTCGGTCGGGTGTAGAGAAACGCGACTAGTCCGACGACGAAGAGAAGCCCAGCGACTCCGAGGTTGTTACCCGCCACTAACAGTGCTAGGAATACAACCGGAATGCCGATAACAACGATCAGCCGACGGTATTCGGTGCGCGCAACGAACTCAATACCGTGACCGACGACAGTTTGTGGGCGCTTGTCCATACGTCTACACGAGTCTTCTCAGACAAATCGCTTTGCTACATACGCAAGCGAATTCTATTGGTTGGTTCAGGATTCACATGGAGAAAATAACGCAGGTCCCGTGATGACTACACCCTCTATATTCATCACCGCAAACTCTCTCATATCAGCTTTCAGGTAGCTGTTGCACCAGGGCAAGGGCCTCGCTTGAACTTCGATCTGTTACTGTGAGTCGCAAAGTTGTGATCAGGCTACTCCCCAAAGTAATCGTCAGCAATACTCGATAAGGAGTCATCTGGGTGAGACTGTGGTCTGGTCTCACCTGATCCGATCTTACGGGCGAGTTCACGTATTCGCTCAATATCGGCATCGTCGATTTGGGTGATGTTGAACCCCTCTTGACCACAGTACTGCATCTTCTCAGAAAGTCGTCCAGCCTCGATTTCGGACTGTATGTCTCCGTAGGAAACCTTCGGGATTATTTCCTTAACCGCTGAAAAGGTGAGCCGGGCCCCGTCCGTGTCGTCGAGAGAGACATCCTCAACGGTCAAGATGTGGCTGAGGCACGCACCGTGTTCATCCACGCTACTCGTACAGTAGAGCAGGATTTGATCACCTGGCTCGACGGATACCCACGCTTCCCGACGGCCGAATCCGTCCCGCTTCCAGTATGGGCTGGCATTGAAGTATTCGCCGTGTTTGAGCGGTTCGTCACAGAAACGAGGACCTTGTGCACCTGCTATGTACTCCGGTTGTGCCTTCTCCTCAATAGCATGGCCGCTGACTTGGATCAAGAAGGCCGACATACTATTTGGAGTATACGTCGAACCTCTTTACTGAAATATACATCCCAAGATACGCAACTGTCGGTCACCTCTGCCGAGTGATTCGACTTGATCCTCGAAATGAATCCTGATTCCACGGGTGATCCGGACTCGCTGGTCTGTGTGAGTTACCGTTGGCTCTAGGTTTCACTCGGACTTCTCTGCAGATTGCGTGAGGAACTGCGACAACTCCGTCTCACGGCTTTCAGCGAAGTGCCGACGTATGTCTTCCCGATCCCATCCAAGTGGCGAGAGGACGCTCTCTGCGGCTCTGATGAGTTGTGTCTGGTAGTAGTCTGCATCGTACGTTGGAATGTCCTCGTGGGCGAGAGCAACGCGATCACGGGATGGTTTCGCGTCATCGATGACGACGTATTCCACGTCTTGACCAGGATGAATGTCGAGGCCCTGGTCTCGCGCTCGCTTGAGGGCCGCAAGGTTCTGTGTGCGTTGCGTATAGCCCTCGATTGGTTTGGAGACACGATTCTTCTCCACGAGTTGATCAACTGCTACAGTCCCCTCGTGGAGTTCTTCTATGGCGTCGGAAAGGATCCTGAGTACGGCTTCCGGCGATCGAGTTGCATCGAACTGTTCGATACAGTCGCGCTGCACGTTAGCGATGAAGGGTGGGGTGGAGCGCTGCCGGGCCTCGATACCTCTGATCTTGAATTCGTCTTCATCTGCGACCTTCCCGAAGTACTTCGTGAGCGCCCCAGCGTTGCTGTCACGTTGCGGGACGAATGCGACCCAGTCGTAGTGGGATTCGTGTTCAAGTTTAATCTCGACTGCTTCAGTGATTCTGTCGGCGAGCTCAGTGATGGACTCGCGGTCTGCAGCAGCGACAGTAGGATCGGGCGTGACCCAGATGGAATCGACGATGCCGTGGACGACTCGCCATCCGCCAGCTTCGAGGTGCTCCTTCGCTGTGAGGAGAATGTCTCGGGCGAACGCGTTGATGGCTTCGTGACACTCGATCCGGCCGAACTTCGCGTTATTGAACCCCTGATAGCCGAAGCACGCGACGAGAATCCACTTCAACGCGGCTGATCGGCCTTCAAGCGCTGCAACGCGGTCACTGTCAGGATTCGCTCGCTCGGTTTCAGCGCGGATAGCCGCCTTAATCTCGTCCCGTGCGTCGACCAGTGGTTGCAGAACATCAACGAGGTACCCGCGGTCATCACAAATCGAGTAGCCGAGCTCGGGCACGTCTTCTCTATCCGCGTGGCAGTCACAGCGGATAACATCAGGAGAGACGTTCCGGGTACAGATGATATTCGGGTACAGGCTGGAGAAGTCGAGTTCGTGGACGTTCTCGTGGACGCCAACCTCAGGCGCGAAAATGAATCCGCCACGGTCAGCATCGTGCAGCGTCCGCATCGATTTGAACCGTTCGTGCCGCCAGGAACGCCACGGAACCAGCACGTCTCGGGCGTGTGCTTCACGTACCTGAATCGCGGTGAGGATATTCCCGATTGAGGCCCACGCAGCTTCCTGCAGCGGTTTGTGCGACCGCGAGACGAGATCGATGACGCCGTCAAGGTTCGTTTCGCCGTAGAAGAACGTGTTCGACTCATCGATGATCACGCGTCCGGGAACGTTGAACCGGGCTGGTGAGTGATCAACGCGCCCGTAACTCGAATACGTCGACTGGATTGCGAGTCGCTGGTACTCAATATCCGGCCAACGGCTCAGCGAGAATGCATCAAAGCCTGTGCGGTCCGCCATCTCATACAGCGTCGGGATGAGTTGACTCGTCGAGCACACGAGCACGTCTGGGTCAGTGCTGTCGAGTGCAGCCTGGACCGCGGAGAGCATCTCTGTCGGTGATCCACTAACCGTCTCCCCGTCGATGCTCACTTCGGAGTACTCGTCGTTACCAGACTCTGGTAGCGGCACGGAGAGGTGGAGTGTCGCTAACTCCACAGCTGGCGTCGGATCTGTTCCTGTTTCTAAGCAGTAGCGGAATTCACGCGAGAAGTCAACGTTGAAACACGCGAGGTCCCCGATAGGTGCGTCGGACACTTCTCGTGTTTGATGCGCAAGCGCCTGGATTCGATCAACATGGGTGGCCGTAACGGCGAGAACCGGCTCGGGATCTCTGCGGAATGTAGGTCGTCGCTGGCTGAGTTCAGTTTCGATGATGTCCGGGTGCCGGTCGTAGACAGTACGGAGCGTGGTGAACTCAGGGTCAATATCTGGCTCCCGTGCGGCCACGTAGAACCGCGGTGCGTACTCATCGCGTTCAGTGACGGTACTTCCGTCAGGCGTGGATTCCCACTCAAGTACCCGCCCATCGTCGAGAAAATCGATCGTGAACGGCATTATGCCTCAGGCACCACCATTTTGCCTCAATCCTCACGGCACAGCGGAATATCCGCTTGTGTGTCGCTTCCGAAGTAACGAGGTAGGCCTCGGTCCGCCGTCAGATTGGTGGGTAGCTCGTGGTTTCAGTATATTCTCTGCAGTTTCCGTAAATCCTTCCGGGAGACTATGCTCAATACACAGGATGCGACGATTGCTTGGTCGCTATATCCCAGTCCAAGTAGTGATGCGCTTGACGGGGTTGGGCCGGAAATGGGCGAGAGGTATCTTACATACCGAACCAGTCTCGGAGTTCGTCTTCGTACTTCTCTCCTATTCGAAATTCTGCGTGGTTATGGCTATCTTCGACCCACCGTCCCGGAATTAAATCTCTCCGGAACTCCTCAGTGTACCATTGTGTGTAATGACTCAGATGGATAGCTATGGCACCGGGTTCATGGGGTACAGATAATCCATACTCGTCTCTCATTTTCTGTCGAATATCGACGCCACGAATCCACTCACCATCAGCGTCCAATAGCACCTGAAATAGTGCTTCTTTCTTCGGGGAGAGTCGCTCGAAGAAGTCTTCCGGTAGACTGTCTCGGGGCATCTCTTAGCCCTGTTTCTCAGCAAGCCTCAAGAGTATACTGCAGGATCTGGAAACTCTGTTTCCCAGCAAATACCTGTGGACGGTCGTGGGGCAGGTCGCTGGAATCCGAGCAGACTAATCACCGTTCACTTGTATCGCTCTGATCAGGCTCCTGAAGGGACTCTTCGAGTGTTGTGAGTCGGTCCTCGAAGTCATCGAGTCGCGCTTCCTGTTCAAGATCAATACTGAGCAGTGCTGGCAGTAGTGGTTGCTGATGATTCAGCAGACCACTCGCATCAGCGTGTTCCCGAGCGTACTCAAAGAGCCGGTCGAACCGTGGCTGATCGTGCCCTCGGAGCGCCCGACGGAACGTCGCCCACCGCTCTTCAATCGCCCGCAACGCATCCCGGTAGGTTGGGTTCGTCCGCCCCATCTCACAGTCCCCCACCAGCGCCCGACCACGCGTCACGTAATGGTGCCGCCTCGAAAGCCGTGTGGTTCCTATCCGCTGTCACGCCCGTGCCGACGGTCGCGGGTGAATTCCGGTCAGATTGCCCTGCAGGTTCGATCCCGACCTGTTCAGCGCGAGTGGCGAGTACGTGCCGCCAATAGGCGAAGGTAGTCTGATAGTACGATCCATCGTCGACGGGATAGACCAGCGTCTCGAAGTTCTCGCCGAAGAACCGCGGTCCGAAGCGGGTACGCTCGCACGTAAGATGGTGATCGGCTGCTTGCTCGATAAGGGCAGTAAAGCCATCAGACTCCGTTCGCGTCACCAACACGGGCACGTCGTACCCGTCAGCGTACGCACGGAGTCGTGCGAGCCCCCGAGCAAGTAGCGTCGAAGCCGTCTCCCCGCGGAGCGTGTCCTCACCACGGTATCGAGCATCAACCGCAGGTACTACGATCAGAGACAGACCATCGGCTGCCGGGCAATCCCGATCCGCTGAGTTCTGTCCGACTTCACCAGTCTTTGCGGCTGCACGAATGCACTCATTCACCGTCGAAGAAAGGTCCTTAACGATGGCGTAGTGCTGGTAGGCAGTGAAACCACGTGCGACGTGAATTCGGTCTAACAGCCGGTTGCTTGGCGCGAGTCGGGCCAGCAACGTGGTCGTCGCGTACCCGTTCGCATCTACCCAGAACGCTGGGCCGTCTTCCAGCAGTAGGTGATCAAGCACCAATGACTGGACGACAGGCACGCCCCTATCTCCCTCAATATCAAGCAGCGTGATACCTTCATTTAACGAAGGGAAGAGGAAGTCGTCGGTTGTGGTGTCTCTCTCACTGGCTAGTGTACGGTTCCGATCGGCCGCCCGAACTTGCTGGACCTTTCGGGAATCGTCCGACTGACCTCTCACTCCCGTATTCGTGTCTCGCATATCTGGTGAGTCGCTGCCGGACGGCATAGGCCGTGGCGTGTTGGTTCCGGATTTCATAGAACAGACGGATTATCGAATGGCGGCTATCACAGAGGCTTCCAGCCGATATAGACAATTTCCATCAATGTTTCATTATCTGCAATCTATGAAAATCGAACTGCAGATGCGAGTACTGCTTCATCAAATGGTCCAAACAAACGTACCGGATGTTTGGGGCAGTAGGCCTGTTGAGAGAATGGTTCTATTAGGACACTCTTTGATTGGCTGGTCCAACTAAAGTCAGTCACTAGTATGGCCATCAAGAGTCGCACATATCTCGACGCGCACAGCATTTCTTAACTTTATTCTCAATTCGATTGTGCGCGGAATATCGTGATCGGTGAAGATGCTAATGAAGTAGATGGTGTCGCGGCTGACGTAGAAAAATTCTCAAAAAGCTAATAAAATTGTCAGAAAATACAAATTTGATCGAAGAACCTGTCGATGTCTGTGGCGGGGAATCCAGTGGCCTCATTCTGTGAACGAATATAATCCCATATCGTCAGCAGTATTATACCCATTCAAATAAAGTCCGTAATATGTCACAGAGTGCCTTAATCGCGTTCGAGAATTCTGATGGGACGTTCGATTTGTATTGGAGCCACAATGGCGCAGACGAGTTTTATCTGAAACCCTACCTAGAAGATGTCGTTTCAGGTGAACGATCTCGTACGCTCCCAGATGTAGAGCCAAAACTGCCAGACGGAGCGGAAGATCAACGTTTTCGAGTCGTAGATAGCCTAAAAAAGGCGGTTGTCCCTCAACCAGTTAGTCAACGTGTTCCTCGAAGGAAAGTGGGAGAAAACATTGATTTTCTGGCGTATGAGGGGTTTTATCTGGTCTCAAATCAAGGCGTACAGCTTTACTATCCAATGTGGACCTATCCTGGCATCTTCATAGCACTTCGAGAGATGTTTGATTTGGAAGTCTACGACAGAAATCGGTTTGAAAACGCATCTGAAACGGAACTTGAAGAAGCTGTACCAGAAGCGATTATTTCATCGGATGGATATTCATTAGACAAGTTCGAAAATATACGCTATCGACGTTTCTTCGAATTGCACCATCTGGGGATTTTCCAAACCATTTCCGGGACAGTAAACACGGCCACGAAAGAGAGTGATCTCCAGTCCAATACGCTCGTTAAAGAAGAATATGTCAATATAATCCCCAAGACTATTGAAAACCTGTTTGAACCGCATCGGGTTGGGAATGGCGTCCTGATAAGTTTCCCTTGGGACGAAGGGAATGTCTCTCAACGTCTGAATTCGATTATCAATCGAGCTTCCTCGATTCGTGTCGATGTATCACTGCGTCTTTTAAAAGAAAGTGGTGGTACCCCCACGCAAGACCAATACGAACAGTTTGAACGAGAACTTGTTGAACAGGCATATCGGCATTTTGGGATGATGATATACGATGAAGGAACTCAACCGTTCACGAGCCTTCTTCAGGAAATATCCGAAGCATACGCCCCAAACAAGCGAGTACGCGGTGAAAGATACCGTGTTATAGACACAGATGGTGAATCAGCACTTCTCAAACCTACCGAACAGTATGGAAAGACGGGCGTTGTTAATCAGTCTGCATTATCATCCGACGATGTACAAATCGTTGACTTAGAACAAACAGCTGAGGAATTTATTGGAGTCGCAACTCACATCGAAGACGGCGACATCGTAATTGCAGATCTGGATGATAGTACTACGCCATCAAGGATTCAATCCATACAGTTGCTGCAGAAGATACCGATGGTAATGGCAGATGTAGAGGTTGTTCCAGAGTTTGTGGAACAGCTCTATGAGGACCAAGTGAAAGGGTCTACACATAGTGATAAATTCCCAAGCGTACGCACCTTCCTAACAAGCGTACACGAAACGATCTCGGACTCTAAAATCGATATTGGTGAAGTTCAAGTTACGCACGACCCTGAAAATATCATTTGGAAAGGGCTTGAGTTTGGAGAAATTAGTGAACAGGTGTATGGGCGGTTCCAATTTACCTCTGAGCAACCTCACGAAGTAATTCTCTGTAACCCTCAGACGGAACCCTACTGGTTTGGTTTTTTGTTCGAAAGTCCAATGACTGGGTTTGCGCGATATTGGCGAAATCAATTTGGGTGTGAGTATCAAGTAGATACCCTGAATCCCACCGGCAAAGACACAGATATTGCAGAAGAGGTTATGAGCGAGCTGGGAGAAACATTTGATCTTCTAATGAGCGCTAAGAATGGTGTTCTTAGCCCCGAGCCGAGAACGATCGAGACTACGTTTACGGGAAGCAAATCTGAGGCTATCGATTCAGCAAGGACTCTGGTAGAAGAAGTCGCAAATGAAGCACCCGTCGAAGTTTATGAAGAGTACATAAGTGAAGTAGATCCGATTCCTGGCAGTGACGAATCCCGACACCAGGTGAATATCGTGATAGATGGACCATCAGACACAGATAACTGAGTGTTTCTGAAGGAACAATACGTTTGAGAGTGAGACGGGTTCAAGGCAATCATCGAAGAACAAACCTAACAGATGCATATTTCAGTACTATTACTGACTGAGAGTTCAACAGAGCCGAGAGATTAGAACTTATCTCACTTCGCGTAGAGTACCGAGTATCCGTCGCGGCTTACGAGGAAGTCAGGCTCGGATCCCGGGCCGAGGGTGTGAGCGACTTGAGTTTGAACTCTGATTTCCCGCAGTACTCTTCGGCGAGTTTCGCCAGTGCCTTTGTCCGAAGGATGTCCGCGAGGTTGTGCGCGACCAACGGCTCGAACGTACCAGCCTCGAACGCTGTCACGGCCTCACTACTGTCCGTGAACGGGTCGACATCTCCGAGTTCACCGCCAATCAGGACTTCGTACGCAGTCACGAGATCATTCCGCTCTGTTCCGTCTTCACTGACCGTGTTGAACCGGTTCTGAATGAGCGGTAGGATGTCCGCGTACGGGAGTCTGTCGAACGGCCACGCGAGATCCTGCAACGAGTACCGGGTTCGGAGAAATGGCAGGTCGAATCCGCCGTTGAATCGCTCGCCATTATACGCGACGAGCAGGTAGTCCCTCGGTGCGATGGTTTCTGCGACGAACTCTGCAACGGCAGTGAGCAACGCGTATTCGCTCTCGTGTACACTGAGCTGGACGTTCGTCTCGATCCGTTCTGTAAGCGACGTTTCGAGATTCGCTTGGTCGACACTCCGTCCACCCGTATTGAGGAACACGCGGGATCCGAGTGGTACGGCGAAGCCAACGACCGTCACGCACGCGGTTGTCTCAAACCCAGAGGTTTCGATGTCGAACGGGACGTGGGTCAGTCGTGTCCCCATTCTCACCACCTCGTATTGATACACAATTCCTTGCCAGTCGTCACACTCCGAGTCATACCGATCTCAACACGCGTCGTTCAGATAAGCCGTAGCGTGATCTCTCCGGACTTCCTGAATGCACTACGATTGCACAGACAGCACCTCAGCCAGTGGATTCTATCAGCGTCTGGGATTTCCGGAATCGTTTCCAGGAGACGGAACACGCCTGCTGGCCGCCTGCGCGAGTACCGCATCAGTCTCCCTTCTCAGCAGGCACTCACGTTACGCTGGGGATGGTGACGCACCGGTGCGGATAGCGTATTCCCTGTCACGACTCGTCCCGGTTGCTTCAAGGAGATTGTACTGCGTCATCTTCGAGAGGTACGTCCGAACCGTGCGCTTCGTCCGCGGATCTTCGACCTCACGAGCGTACTGCGCGTAGATTTCACTCGGACTCAGCGAATCGTGCTCCCCGACGATGTCGTAGACGATACGCTGATGTGGAGTGAGCGAGTCGAGGCTCTTCTGCCGGATCTGTGCTCGTGCGTCATCGGCTGCTTCAAGCAGCATCCCGTCTGTCACACGGTCGTGGTTCTCTCGGTTGGCTTTGCTCGCTGCCGTTCGCAGAATCCCAATCGCTAACCGGGCATCACCGGCCGCCGCATCCGCGATACGGTACAACTGCTCGTCCGTGATCGCGTTCGGTTCCAGTCCCCACTTCGCCCTGGCGTGCAGGATGTCGTACAGTTGCTCGTCGTGGTACTTGTCCATCCGAACGTGCTCACTGGCACGCAAGCGACTGACGAGCCGGTCGTCGACACGACTGAGAAGCTCCTCTTCCTTGTTGGCGATGCAAATGATAGAGAATTGCGGCAGGCTATGCAGGTCGTAAATGACACTCGGATCTTCGAGTTGATCAGCCTCATCGAGGATCACGACTGATCGCTGGCCCTCGTGTTGTTGGAGCCGGTCGATCAACTCATCGTGCGGGGTCGACTGGCGGTGAATATCGATCGTTCGTCCGAGATCGTCGAGAATCTGGTACAGTGTGCGGAACCGCGTGTAGTTCCGCCAACAGTTCACATACGTCGCCTCAATATCGAGTACCTCTTCACGGAGACGTTCAGTGACGAACTGGGAGATACACGTTTTCCCTGCCCCACTCGGCCCGGTAACAATCGCCGTCTCAGCCGGATCCCCGTTCGTGAGGGGTTCAAGCACGCTGGAGAGGTGATTGACTTCGGCGTCACGATGCTCGACCTCACGGGGAACGAACCCGGCCCGGAGTACACGAGCATCGCTGATCATTGAATCAGGAGATTAGTTTAGTCGCAGAGATGAAAAATGTGGGTGGGGTATTTCCGGAAACTGGCTGCGCGACATAATATACCGCCCAAACCACTGAAACCCAGCAGTACAGGCCTTTCACAGATTTTTCCGGAATCGATTTCTGGACCTACCCTCAGATTGAACCACTCGAATCGGTACGGGGCCGCGAACAGACTGCGGTGAAGTTCGTCAACTGGCACGTATTAGTATCTATACGTGGGAGTTTACGAACCTAGCACAGAACCAGCGTCCCCACGTGTTGTGTTCGCCGTTACCGACGCTGACCGCTGGTCGGGAGAACCCTTATTGCCGTGTCAACGGTAGTCCGGGGTGAGATGCGTACCACGGTTCGCATCGTGAAAACGCCAGACGTGCTTCACGGGAAGCCCCGAATTGAAGGGACGCGCGTCGGCGTGTTCCAGATCGGGACTCTCGTACGAGAGCAAGAGTGGTTCGTCGAAGATGCGGCCGCGCAGTTCGATCTTGATGTCAGTCAGATTCGGGCTGCTGTTGAGTACTATGACGAGCATCCGGAATTGATGGAAACGCTCCGGGCACAGGTAGAAGCTCGACAGCAGTCCATTCGAGAGCCGTGACTGCTGGATCGACCTCAAGTCACAGGATGTGTTTTCAATCGAAATACCTATTCCGAGGTGTAAGGCAATAGTAGTCTATGCCCGGAACGTCAGTTCAATTACGCGTTTGGGTGATTGGTGTTGACGAAAGTGACCAAGAAACAGTGTCTGAGTTGCTTAATGAGTATGATTTTCAGATAGCAACTACTTGGGAACCAGCGGCTGGGGAGCTTGAGTATCAGACAACTGCCTTTGAAAATACAGAAACAAACCAAACCACCATTCAGGAATTGAAGTCAGAACTTGCCTCGCAACTTCCTGAAGCCACAATCTCCTTATCTGATTTAGACAAATCCAGTCAGAATACGCGAGATCAACCATTTAGTGGTGTCTATCACATCGAAATAGAGAATTGAGGCTATCCCCAATCTCAAACCAATCTGACGCTGTTCTGTCCTCGATCAGTCTCTCTGGTATCTTAGTGATTTACTGAATCGAGAATCCTGAAGTCCCGGTTTAGTTGCGGGTCGATCTTCGGGCTGCGACAATCAACATCAAGCTGCTCGTGTTGCCAGTGTCGGCCATCTTTCCCGTTCCAAACGCCATATATCGTGGCCTTCGGAAGTGTGACGACTCCGAACAGGACAGATAGGTAGTAGAGCAGTTCACACGCGTCTGTCCAGGAGCCTGTTACTTTCCGTGGAAGATCAACCGGATACTCAATATGCTGTGCCGGGACGCAGGCGGAATTACTGCGCTCAACGAATTCACGGTCATTGCTGAACAAGATTGCCTTCTTCCGACTCTCCTCGTTGAACTTCCGGTACCGCTCGATAATCGCTTCGTCACCAGTCTCGCATTCAACAATATCGACTGTTCGGTTCGTACGGAGTCGCCGGTACTCGTAGAGGCCAAGCAGTCCTTCGCGGTTCGCGCCCGCGGGCTGACTATCCAACCGCTCGAACTCTTCTCCGAATGCTGTGGTCAGCTCGTGAGTGTTGTACTGCTTGAAATGCCAGTCAAGTTCCTCTTTGACCCCTGTCGCTAACGCGTACCCGTTGGTTGGCCGCCGTCCACGGTCATCTCTGTCGCCGGTTTCACTGTCGATTCCGAGTACTTCGGGCAGCCGCCACGGCATAATATTCGCGTCAAGTCCCACGACGACAGGGTCGTGGCCCGCTTCGAGGTCAGCGTAGCCGTGTCGGTTAACGAACTTGGAGATAGCGTCTAGGTTCGCCAGCTCGATGTGTCCGCTGGCAACCATCGTTCGAGTATACGTCTGTGCATCCGGTAGATCGTCGTAGGCAGCCTCACCGTACTTCGCGGGAATCGACTCACGGTTGTCCTGGTACGTCAATGACCCCTGTGTGAATCGAACTGACGCCCGACCATTGTCTTCCAGTTCGATTCGAACGAGTTCCCCAATTTCGTCACAGGGATGCTCGACAGGAATTGAATGTACGTCTTGATCGAATAGTGCGTTCAGCAGAACCATAAGTCGCTGGCGTTCGACGTGCATTACAGTACCTCTGTGAAGTCGATGAGGTCAGTAGCTGTCCGTGGAATTTCGGAGTAGAACTGTCCATAATACCCGCCTGCTTTTCGATGGAAATAGTAGACGTGGTCGGCTCCAAATCGAAAACCTGCTTGGAACGCGATAGCTGACATAAACTTCCGGCCAGGAGTGACATCAACGGCAATCTCATCTCCATTCTCTTCGGCTGCCTCGATAGCTGACCGGTAGAATTCGATTATCTCCGGAAAGTCCGTTTCACTCTCAAGGCTGTACTGGGATATGTCAGCACTGCCGCCATAGGCATCAATGATTGTGTCGAACATCTCACTGGCCGCCGCAACCGAGTCAGCGACGCCAGGGTTCGAGAGGATTTGTGCTTGATCCGGAACGAATCCGCGATCACACGCGGCAGTAAGAGGATTCAAAATTCCCGGCATCGTTGGTGTGCCATTCGTCACCCATATTCGCGCCATTACATCTCACAAAAGTGCCCACCACAATAGTCTCTCGTGATACTGATTCTTTTGAGTGACCACCCCTTACCAATAGATTGTGAGGCTGTCAACGCTTCTCAGGACTCCTCTTCGATCAACTGGATAGCTTGCTCTGCAGCATTTCTGACTTCCTCGCTCGAATCAACCTGTCTCCGTTCTTCAAGAGCATCCAAGGCCAGATCCGCCTCAACGTACCCCAACGCCCAGCACGCATTCCCACGCGAGTATTCAAAGTCCTCGTCCAGCGCATCGATAAGCGACGGAATCGCTGGCTCGACATCTTCCGGATACTGTTTTGCGACCCGCGCAAGGATTGAGGTCGCGTTGTATCGCACCTTCTCATCATCGTCATCTAATAGATCAATCACTCGGGGGACACTGGCCCGAACTTCCGCGGGGTATTCATCAGACAGATCAGCAAGTAACCCGGTCGCGTTCGCCCGGAGCATATGGTTCTCAGCGTTCAGCAGTTCCGTCGCTGTCGGAATCGTTTCCTCGGCTATGTGGGGATAATCCTTCGAGAGTGTACCCAGGACGGCGATTGCTCCGATACGGTTCGAATCGCTTCCCTGCTCGATATACGTGATAAGGTCTGGTGTTATTGGAACGACCGCGTCCGGATATACATCAGCAATCCGTTTTAACGCGGTGAGTACCGTCGGTTCAGCTGGTGAGTCTGCCTGCAGAAGCGTTGCGAGCTTTGGCACCGCATCAACGACAGCGTCTGGCTCATACTCTGCTATCGCTGATATGATCTGGACTGCATCCGGGATAAGCCCTGAATCACCCCCCACGTCTAGAAGGGGTACTACTTCGCTGGCGGTTGGCGTCACCTGCTCTGGGTATTCCTCGGCCACTGTCGAGAGAATGTGAAGGGATTCGACCTGGAGTTCGATCTCGAAAGCACGTAACTCCGACGTGAGAATAGGGATCACATCCAGACCACATTCGGGATCTCTCTCAACAGTCTTGGCTAGCCGTGCAAGCGCAATCCGTCGTTCTCTCCCTTCATCAACCCGAATCGATTCAATCAATTCCTCAAGTTCCTCGGAGTTATCGCTGTCCGGCAGTTCGGACACACTCTCTCGTCCATAGTCGTTTCCGTCCTTGTCGTACACGACGTAGTCAGTGAGATCTGTGGTTGGCGGAATCGTAAGCTCGGACAGTCGCAGGGAATGCCCGATTTTCGTGAGGGCCTCGCCAGGTGGTTTCATCATATCCATCTCGACGAGATTGTATCCCTGCTCCGGATAGTGTGCCTGCCGTTCCTCTTCAGCAGAATCAAACCCCATCGCCATTCCCCTCAGAGGACTTGTCATTGCTTCCTGTACCGTGGGGGTGAGCAGCCAGTTCGATAGCAACCTGTTCGAACTCGTCACACTCGTCAATCTCATCGAGCCATCGGTTCGGAAGTGATGAACCCCCGAACCGCGCACCAGCAATTGCTCCGGCAATCGCACCGATTGTGTCCGTATCCCCGCCCCGGTTGACTGCCGTGATGATTGCTTCCTCAGCCGATTCAGCAGTCACTGCGTCGTATAGGGCAGTCTGAAGCGTATCGACGACGTACCCACTATTCGAGAGTTGATCCGGATTGATTCCGTCTGGAATCGCTTCAAGAGTGGTTCGGAGTTCTTCCGGGATGCCCCCTTCGAGTACTGGCGATGCACCGTCAGGGATGACCCCGGCTGTTCGCTGCATACTCGTGGCCAGGTCCTCGGCAAGGAGATGTAACGCGGTACTGAGTGGTGCATCCTGATCTTGTAGAGCGGCAGCAATAGTGAGATTGAGGACAGCGCAGCCAAATGTACAGCGCGGATCTGCGTGGGTGATCCGGGATGAGTCAATGCTTGTTCTGACGAGCGCAGCCGGATAGTCCGCGTACGCAATAGCCAGCGGTGCGCACCGCATCACGCTCCCGTTCCCAGCATTGCTCCCTTCTGGGCTTGCTTCCCACTCCCGCTCGCCAGCCGTCTCCCACGACTCCCCGTCTTGAATGCGGCTGAGAGCGCGCCGCGTCATCCCACCGATGTCGAACGGGCCGCTCTCGTACCACGCAACGAAGCGCTCAGCTACATCCGCCGGATCAAACTGATCCTGTTCTACCACGCTGCGGGCGATACACAGCGCCATCTCAGTATCATCGGTAATCGTGCCTGCTGGCTGGCGATGGGTTCCATTCCCGAGCATCTCGGTCACGCGTCCGTGGTCACGCTTGATCTGCTCCGGTGAGGCGAACTCTACCGGACGACCGAGTGCATCACCGCAGGCAAGCCCCAGCAAAACTCCCTTTGCACGATCCTCGAACGCATTCTCAACCGGCATCAGGCGATCGCCCCCGTATCCTCAGCAATGAAGTCCCCATCCCTGCATTCCGGACAGCGCTGCCCAACGAGCTCGACGAGCAGTTCGATCGCGGTAGATCCGCAATTGGGACAGCGTAACTGATCACGGTGCGGGTCGCGGTCGAATTGCTCGACACAGTCGATACAGACACAGTGATAATTGAATCCGGTGCGACTATCGAACTCCTCATCAGTTGCATCTTCTCCGATTACCTCACGGGCTTTCGATTGTTCGCCGGGATGTGGACACGTTATTCGTTCGCCGTCGTCCGCTTCTGCGTACATATAGTACCCCCAGCCACTCGGCCCAGAGAACCCACACGTCTCGTTCGTACAGTAGTAGTCGTGAATGAGTGGCATGATACTATTCACTATGAGAGTGTCCCGACATAATTTGTTGGTCGGAAAGTCCAGTCGGCCGTGAATGCCTTCAACTTCCACGTCACCAACTCCTATCTCCATAGGGTGTGCCCAGTGTTCCTCGTGTGCCACACGTCGAGCGAATCTGGCAGGCCTACGCAGCACGCCTGACGGACCGGGTGAATACGTTACCTAGTGAACCTCAACTACCTGTCCCACCTTGCTGGCGTGGTGTTGTATAGGAACGCTCACTGACGGATGCCCACTATGCTCCTGGTGCAACTGTACATCCTTAGTTCGCTCACCCAGCATAACCACTTCGCAGTCCTCAGTTGCACTGAGTTCCTGGCGGACCTGAGGAACCTAAGGTTCACGCAGTCCCTGAGTCACGCGATGCACACAAGTGCCGGTACCAAGAAGCGTTCTGGGTACTCGAATCGACTGTCGAACTGGGAGAACTTGGCGACGAAGAGATCTTCGTCAACTGGCACGTAATAGTATCTATACGTGGGAGTTTACGAACCGGTCCGGAGACTCAGCTCGTTCCAGCGATCAGTTCCGGTACTAACTATCTGCGGATGACAGTCACGGTAAGGTCAGGGCTGGCTCCACTTGACTTGGCCGTTCGTTGCGGCTCGGGAACAGGGTAGTCGCTGGCTTCAGTAGCGTCATAACCGGCTAATGGCTTGTTGAACCAGCAGGGTGACGGTTGTGATGGCGTACAGCGTTCGCTACTGATCACTCCACGTGAGTGCCTCAACGGTTGGAAATTCGTGTTTCGCTGTCTGAGGTGGGTTGTAGTACCGGGATTCGATCTCATAGTAGCCGAATTCAGGCGGAATCCGAGCACACGCTCGTGCTAATCGTTCATCTGCTGTGTGAGTAATAACACGGATTCGAGCGTTCTGCTCAAACAACCGTACCGCTAACGCAACTATCGACGCGTCCCGCCAGTTATTGGTTACCGGGTACTTGCTCCGCTGGTTCAGGAATTCGTCTGCGAGATGTTGCGCCTGTTCAACTGGATTTGTGACTGATTCAAACGCATCATCTCGATTCCCGGCGAGTGGTATCGCAACCCGGATCCATCCGTCTTCAACGCCGTCATCAAGATAGGGATTCACCGGCGGCTCCGTCCCGTAGCCCGTCAGCTCACGGTAAATGGGCGATGGAACCCATAGTTCTGTTCCAGCCTGTTCAACCGCGTCCGTGAGCGACTGGACGTGTGGGCTCGAAGATTTCCCCAGGCTGCGAAAAATCACCGTGTCCACGATATTTGCCGTGTACATTCACAACTGCTCAGTCAATTCCGTCAGTAGGTCGTCGTCTTCGTCCACCACATCAGCTGGCGTGTATGTAGTTGGACTGGAGTCATCATCACCGAGGTCGTGGATTGCATAGAGTGCTTCCAGAAGATCGTATGTAGTTCCGTGTGAGAGGGTAGTGAGGCTAGCAATTTGCCGGACAGTGATGTCGCCCTCGCTATGGGATTTAATGAGATCGTGAGCGAGGGCGAAGGTCACGAGTCCGTGGTCGTCGCGCACCCGGGCGATGATCGGGTATTCGTCGGCGTGTGCGACGACTGCGACGAGTTCAGGAGTGATCGACACTTCGACGCCTCGAATTGTGAGTTGTAACTCGAAGTCCTCAGCTTCGTACGGGCTGGGACTGGTCTCATCTTCCATTTCACTGATGAGGCCCGCCTGTTCTAATCTGTGTAGGTACTCGTAGACCGTCTTTTTCGAGACATCTGCCGTCTTGACGAGGTCGGGCGCAGTAATGCCTGGTGAGCGGCGAATCGCTGTATAGAGGCCAGCAAGAGCCGAATTTGTGAGTAACTCCGTAAACGTCGGGACGCCAGTAATCGGCTGTATGCCGTCACCTACATTCCGCACGTGCTCTGTCTCGTAGCTCATTGTGTAGAGTTACGTAACTCGAAACCATAAGCGTTTGTCTTGGATAAGTACTCCTCGCGGGATCGATAGCCCTAGTCCCGGAGTCTGTCGACGACTTCATCAAGATGTGCGGCTCCAACGAGAACTGCCCATCTCGTTGGTAAAGAGGGGTTCAAGTCTGTAATCAGCAGGCGTTCGTAGAGGTGCTACACGTGAGAATTATCAGAATTTAGTAATCTTTGATGTGGCACTGAGACGCTGCTCTCTCCATAGTAAGCAAATTTATTTATCATATTATACTGAATGTATCTGATCTTTTCTCAATTCCTTCTCATACAATTCTGATGTTATTTATAACGAGCGGCGCTGTACAGCGATTTCATACTTTGCATATGCTATTTATAACATCGCCCCGATTTCTGCCGTCTCGTGGTTTTTGGTTTTTCGTATGCTATTTATTACGGGGTGATTCTCACGTCTTATCAATACACAGTTAAGTTAGTTTACTAACTATTATTGCGGGTCGATCCGGTGCGATAGTGGATGTCGACGAAATTCTACTCGTGTCTTTGAATTTTCGGGAAATTATACTGTTATTCTAATGAACTCGGGACCGTTTGCTTGCTTGCGCTTTTCGTGAATTCATATTGAATTTATAATGGGCATTTAGCATCGATCAAATCACGTTTCCACAACTGGTGAGCATCCCCCGATTTATTAGGATTTCACCCCGCTTTCATCCGGCGATTTTATGTTTTCCTTATTGAATTTATTATGAATTCACCCTATTCATCAAAATTATGTTAAATAGACCGGGAGATAGCTTAGAGCTTCTGAGGGCTTTAGAAACAACAAGGAGATATTAAAATCTGTTATTTTCCTCTCGCACAGTTCTATTACCCCCGTGATTTTCCATAGGTGTGTGTAGTAATAGATGGGTGTGCGATATTCAATCTGGGTGATATATGTTTTTGCCGCCGGTTGGCGGGTCCTATTCAAGCGCCATATTGGTTCCCGGCTTTTGCATCTTGTATCACTATTTCGATATATATTCGGCATCTCTGTGAGTCGAAGTATCGCTCGGGACTATCGTGGTCTATGCCAGGTTCCCAGTGTAGTGGTTGCTGACTCTGTCCAAACCACAGACGCGCAGTGGATGTGACCGCGCTGGTTGGCTGTCGTGTGGAGTGCAGTCCACGCTGCTGAAGGTATTATGCCTTGTTTTGCCGCTAACTGACTGTAGTTTCAGACGCTCTCACAGGAAAATACCGTCAAGCTAACCGGGAATTGGACGCCGTCTGGCGATATGGGATCGCTCAGACGGCTAGCGATG